>JAAUTZ010000148.1 GCA_012031225.1 Chloroflexaceae bacterium | reverse complement strand
GGTTGGGGTGCGGGATGGCACGGCGGTGCGGGTGCTCGTGGCCGTTGCGGTTAGGGTAGCGGATGGCGGGGGCAGATTGGGGCCACCCGGCGAGGGCGGGTAATCGCTGCGCCACAGGGGTGCGCCATCCCGTTCGCGGGCGAAGGTTGCGCCGCGCTGGGGCGGGCTGTAGCTGACGTGATCCACCGTGCGCCCGACGCTATCGCGGAGTAACACCGTTGCGCCGCTATCGGGTAGCGTGGCGGCGGGCAAGGCGATCACGGCATAGCCATAGCCCGGCAGGGTCAAGGCGGACAACGTGACCATGCGGGTTGGGCCACTGGCACTGCTCCGCTGGATCGTCCAATCGGTGAGGGTGACAGGCGTGTCCGCCGGATTGTAGAGTTCGAGCCACTCACTGCCGGTTGGGTTCAGCTCATTGATATACACCAGAATTAGTTCTGGTGTTGCAGTTGGAGTGTGGGTAGGGGTTGGCGTAGGGCTAGGCACGGGCGTAGAGCTAGGGGTCGGGCTAGGCGGGGGCAGATTGGGTGCACCCGGCGAGGGCGGGTAATCGCTGCGCCACAGGGGTGCGCCGTCCCGTTCGCGGGCGTAGACGGCTCCGCTTGGTAGGGGCGGGTACTCCACCCGGTCTACATAGCTCACGTCGTTGCGCCCATCTTGCAGCACCAACACGCCGCTTTGATTGGGAATGAACTGATCGGGCACGAGAAAGTAGGCAAAGCCGAACGGTGGGATGATTGTATCAGGGGGGATCAAAACCTCTTGCCGAAAGCTATTGTAAAAGGATGTGATCCGCCACTCGCTTATATCAATAGGAATTGCGCTAATATTGTATAGCTCGATCCACGCCGTGCCGGAGCCATCGCCCGTGAGTAGCTCATTGATGACCACTGCTGCAACAGATGGTACAATTGAAGGGGTTGCTACAGGCGACAGGGTTGGCTCAGGTGGTGTGATTGACGCAGTTAGTTCAGGCGGTGTGATTGGCTCGGTTGAGCTAGGCACTGGCGGCAATTCTGTGGCAGTGGCAGTTGGCTCAGGCAGTGGCGTAAGCGGTATGTTCGCAGTGCCCGGCGAGGGCATCTGATCGCTGTGCCACTGTGGGCTGCCATCGGGGATGCGGGCATGGCTCCGCGCTGGGATGTTGCCGGTGTAGGTGAAGCTGTTGATCACGTCACCTGCACGATCATACAACTTCACCGTGTCGCCGGCATAGCTATTGAGGAAAGGCTGGGTAAACTCAATCACCAGCCAGCCGCGTGCTGGAATGCTCACCCGTTCGGCGGGTGCAGTTGTGGTTAGCTCAATGTGTGCATCACGGCTTTGGCTGTAGATCTGCCAGCCAGTTACATCCACGTCGGCATCGGCGGGATTGTACAGCTCGATCCATGTTGGGGCATCGCCCATCGCCCAAGCTAGCACTTCATTGATTACAGGCTCAGGCGATGAAGCCTGTGTGGGTATAATCGTTAATATGTGAAATAGGAGCCACGCCCATCCTAGTATGTACCACCAACTAAACCACCTACTCCCCATCCCAACGCGAGCTATACGCTTCATAGTCGTACTCCACAGGCACGTACGGTGTATAATATGTACAATCATTATAACCCAAAGGACTTCGACAAATGTGGACATCTGACCTGTGCGGGTGAAGGTTTCTTCACCTTGATTGGGAATGTGGCATCGAAACTGGGGGTCGGATCGGCACGGATAATATCGGCAGAGAGCCGCACACACGCTACGTAAAGGAAACTTATGCAAACACAGGCAGTTGCTGCTGCAATTAAGAAAGCCGCCGCGCAGGTGATTGTCGGGCAGGAAGAAGTCCTAGAGCAAATGCTCATTGCGCTACTCATGGGCGGGCATGTTTTACTGGAAGGGGTGCCCGGCACGGCCAAGACACTGATGGCAAAAACCCTCGCCCGCCTTGTGCAAGCCGATTTCAAGCGGGTGCAGTTTACGCCTGATCTGATGCCCTCCGACATTCTTGGCACGCGCATTTTTGAGGTAAACACGGGTCAGTTCCGCCTGCAACGGGGGCCGATTTTCACGCAGGTGCTGCTCGGTGATGAGATCAACCGGGCCCCCGCCAAGACCCAGAGTGCCCTGCTTGAGGCGATGGAGGAGCGGCAGGTGACGATTGAGGGCGAACGGCTGAGCCTTGCCACCCCGTTTTTTGTGATTGCCACGCAGAACCCGATTGAGTACGAAGGTACGTATCCGCTCCCTGAAGCCCAACTAGATCGGTTCCTGTTTAAGATCATCGTGGAGTATGCGCCACAGTCGGTTGAGATTGAGGTGTTGCGCCGCTATCATCTCGGCTTCAATGCCCGCAATATCGAGTATGTAAAGCCCGTGCTAACGCCAGATATGCTGCTTGCATGCCAACAGGAGATCCAGCAGGTGCAGGTTGAGGAGGGGATCTTTGCCTACATCACGGCGATTGCCCAAGAGAGCCGCAAAAGTGGCGATCTGGTGCTGGGTGGCTCGCCGCGGGCCAGTATTGCGCTTCTGCTCGCCAGCAAAACCTACGCGGCAATGCAAGGGCGCGGCTACGTCAGCCCGGATGATGTGAAGCAGCTGGTGCGCCCAGTCTATCGCCATCGGATTCTCCTGCGCCCTGAAGCCGAGATCGAAGGCTTAACGCCGGATACCGCAATGGGGCGCGTGCTAGCGCGGGTTGACGTGCCGCGCTAGCCCAGCTCAGGCGTGCCGCGTTATTCCGGATGGCTATGGGGGCATTGCACACCTGTATACATTCCGAGATCGGCGTGGTATAATAGCCGCAACTTAAGCGTACCGCTATACGGTAAGGAGTTGTTGTATGCGTACATTTACCCGATTCGTGCCTGCGTTGGTGCTGGCACTTTTGCTGAGTGTGATCTTTGTCCCGATCCAACCGACGCAAGCTCAACCGGCTGGTCTCCCGTTTCGCTACTTCCCAGAGACGGGGCACAGCATCACCTTTGCGATCAAGACGTTCTACGAGGCGAATAATGGGATTGCTCTACTGGGCTACCCGCTCACCGAGCAATATGTAGACCCGACTACGGGCTTGACGGTGCAGCACTTCGAGAAGGGGCGCGTCGAACTCCGCCCCGATCTGCCCGCCGACTTCTATGTCACGGTGAGCAATGCTGGCCGCGAACTGACCTACGGGCGGGCCCACTGGGCATTCGAAGCCCAAGCCGGACCCCTGCACGAAGGCTACTACTACTTCGCCGAAACGGGCCACTCGGTCAATCCAACCTTCCTGAATTTCTGGCAATCCAATGGCGCGTTGCGGATGTTTGGCTACCCGATCTCCGAAGAGTTCTACGAGATCAATATCAACACTGGCACCCAACGCCTTGTCCAATACTTTGAGAAGGTGCGGCTGGAATACCTCCCCGAATATGCCGGAACCTACAGTGCAGTACAGACTGGTCAGCTTGGGCGGGAGTGGCTGATCAACGATCCCTACGCCCTCGCGCAGACGCAAGCAGCCCCAGAGATTGGCTTGCTCGGCACGGCTACAACGGGCTACGCCGCATCAATCGAGGAGCGCATTCACAACATCGCCCGCGCCACCGAGATGTTCAATGGCGTAGTTGTGCCACAGGGCGCACAGTATTCGTTCCTCGCGCAGGGCGACTTCTCCGAAGCCAACGGCTTTGTCGAGGGCTATGCCATTGTTGGGGGCGAGCTAGCTAAAGTAACCGGCGGGGGCTTGTGCCAAGTCTCCACCACCTTCTTCCGGGCGATCTCGAATGCGGGCTTGCAGATCACCGAACGCCATGCCCACTCATTCGTGATTGACTTCTACGAAAACATTCTCGGCTTCGATGCGACCGTCTTCTCGCCGTGGGTAGATTTCAAATTCGTGAATGACACGCCGGGCCCGATCTACGTGTTTGCCTCCGCTGATACGGCGAACGCCACCGTCACCTTCTCGATCTGGGGCTACAACGACGGGCGTTCAGTCAGCTACGATGGCCCCTACACCTCCAACTACCGTGCGCCGGGATCTGCCGTCTGGCGGTATGACCCGGACTTGGCCTATGGCCAAGTGCAGCAGCTGGTACACGGGCGCGGCGGCATGGATGTGAACTACACGCGCTACATCACATGGCCCAATGGCGCAACCCGTACCAACACCTACACCACCAACTACCTGCCGTGGGAAGACTTCTACCTGTATGGGCCCGGCGTTACGCCCGGCTCATAGGCTCGTAGCCGTCTTCACCGGTTCATAACCAATTCAGCAGACGGGCTACACTCCTCATGATACAATGGGGGGTGTAGTTGCTTTTGCCGTTGTCTGACTGAAGTGAGGATGCAATTGCTGAGAACCCACGTCCTTCGTCTCGGTGCGCTGGTGTTGCTTGCCCTCGTGCTGCTTGCCCACGCGCCCGCTGGAACTCCTCCAACGCTTGCCCAAGATGCTGCGCCAGCCAGCCTTGATCTGCTGATCGAGCTTGACGGGCAAGCCCCGCTCCTGCGGCGGATCAGCATCGCTAATGCCAGTGCCACAATCACTGCCGCCGATGCGTTGCGGCAGGCGGGCTTCACTGTGCAAATTACGGATGGGCAGGTGTGTGCGATCAATGGCAACACTTGCCCCGATAGCAGCCGCTGCGACTGCTGGCAACAGTCCGGCTGGGATGATGCCACTGGCGCATGGGTGGCCCGTCCGGCGGCGGCGGCAGGCGTGAGCCTTGCGGCGGGCACGCTCGAAGGCTGGCGCCTGAGCAGCACGGGCGGCGCACTGCCGCGCCTGAGTCGCGCTAGTGTTGCCGCCCAAGCGAGCCTGCTGCGCCTGCGCGAAGTGCCCCAAGAGGCGGACGGCAGCATCGGCTTTCAAGGCATGAATATTGATGCGATTGTTGGGGCCGCCGCCAATCAGACGGACCTGCGCGAGTGGCGCAACAGCGGCAACCTGTCGCCGATAGACGGCATGCGTGCAACGGCCCCGGCCTATGCGCGACGCAATGCGGCGGCGGCGGGCAAGCTCACGCTTGGCGTGCTTGCGAGCGACAACGACCCGCGCACCTTTGCAGGCGATGCTACCGATCTGGTTGTCCGCCTACGCCAGAGCTACAACGCAACGGCGGGCGCGTTCGGGGCAATCAACCCCGCCAACGGTCAGTTCGTGGCTGGCAACAATTGGGATCAAGCATTTGGTATGCTCGGCTTGGCTGCCGCTGATCCGACGTGGGATGCCACCGCCGCTACCCGCACCCTTGTCACCCGGTCCAATGCCGATGGTGGCTGGAGCTTTGCAACGGGCAGTGTCAGCGATAGCGATAGCACCGGCCTGATGCTGCAAGCCCTCGCAGTTGGGCCCGCTGCTGATCCAGTCGTGGCTACCGCCCGCGAACGGGGCATCGCGTGGCTCCGCACCGCACAGAACAACGATGGTGGGTTCCCGACGAGCGCAGGCGAGCCAAGCAACGTGAACTCGACGGCGTATGCTGTGCAAGGCTTACTGGCGGCGGGGCAGAACCCTTACAGCAGTGCGTGGACTCCTGCTACCGCCAATCCGGTGCAGTATCTGCTCGCTGCCCAGAGTGCCGATGGCAACTTCCCCGGCTTCAATGATACGCTCGCGCTGGTGCAGGTGCTGCCGGCCCTGACGGGTGGGACGCTTCAGCAGCCGACGCGCTACCGAGCGATCCAACGCGGGCAGGCGTGGTTGCTCGCGCAGCAGCAGCCCGATGGCAGCTTGGGGGCCGATCCCGAAACCACCTTCGAGGCGGTGCAAGCTCTCGCTGCCACCCAGCCGGAGCCAAGCCGCGTCGCGCCCGTCTACCAATCAGTGCGGGCGTATCTCGCCAGCATTGCCCCCACCTATGGCAGCACCCAAGCCGGGCCAACGTCGCGCCTGATCCTTGCGCTGCTGGCAAGCGGCGGCGACCCGCGCAACGTAGGCGGGGTGGATCTGGTGGCTCGCTTGCAGGGCTTTGCGGCAGGGGCTACGCCCAATGGTGCGCTGCAAACTGGCATCAGTGCCAGCGATCAGGCGTGGGCCATGCTTGCGCTG
>JAAUTZ010000147.1 GCA_012031225.1 Chloroflexaceae bacterium | reverse complement strand
GCAGTGGCAACTTCCTGTATGTGGCGTTGAAGCAACTGAAAGACCTTGAACAAGAAGTCGGCAATGTGTCCGAAGGGGTGGGCTTGTCCCGCCCGCCGCTCGGCGTAACGCCCAACCAGTTCTATGGGATTGAGAAGAACCCCTTCGCCGCCGAGCTAGCGCAGGTGGTGCTGTGGATTGGCTATTGGCAGTGGCGGCGCACGAATGGCTATTGGGATGCGCCCGAACCGATCTTGCAGCCACTCACCACGATTGAGCAGCGCGATGCGATCCTGAGCTTCACGGCAGAGGGCACGCCCACCGCCTCCGCATGGCCCCCCGCCGATGTGATTATCGGCAACCCGCCCTTCCTTGGGTGGTACAAAATTCGGCAGGAATTGGGCGATGAGTATGTTGAAGCCCTTGCAAAAGTCTACCGTGGGCGTGTTTCAGGTTCGGCTGATCTTGTTTGCTTCTGGTTTGAGCAGGCCCGTGCTCAACTAGTGACAGGGCAGCGAGTCGGCTTGTTGGCAACCAACTCGATCCGGGGCGGTGCAAACCGCGAGGTATTGGATCGAATCAAACAGACTGGCGACATCTTTATGGCGTGGTCCGACCGACCGTGGCTGCTAGAGGGCGCGGCGGTGCGCGTCTCGATGGTTGGCTTTGATGCGGGTATTGAGCAGGAGCGGGTGCTGGATGGGCAGCAGGTGCAGGCAATCAATGCTGACTTGACGGGTAGCATAGATATTCTGCGAGCAACTCAATTACCTGAAAACTCTGGTCTTAGCTTTATTGGGAGTATGAAAGGGGGAGCTTTTGACATTGATGCAGAGACTGCACAGCAAATGATCGCTGCATCTAATCAAAGCGGAGTCTCTAATCGTGATGTTGTTCGTCCGTGGCTAAATGGGTTGGACATCACTCGCCGCTCGCGCAATATGTGGATTATTGATTTTGGAGTCGCTATGACCGAAGCCGCGGCGATGCAATATGAATTGCCATATGCTCATGTGTTGGAACGAGTTAAGCTAGCCCGTCAAGGCAATCGAATGAAACGCCGTGAAACCTACTGGTGGTTACACGGAGATCTAGTCTCTCGAATGCGAAAAGCTCTTGCACCTTTATCAAGATTTATTGTTACTCCTACTCTATCAAAGCACAGGCTTTTTGTTTGGATTCAACACCCAACAGTTCCAGATCATCAATTAGTAGCCATTGCCCGCGAGGATGACTACTTCTTTGGCGTACTGCACTCGCGCTTCCACGAAGTCTGGGCGTTGCGGATGGGCACATCGCTTGGGCCTACTCCGCGCTACACCCCCACCACCTGCTTTGAGACGTTCCCGTTCCCGTACCCGCCGGGGCAGGAGCCGCCCAACGATCCGCACGTTGCCGCAATTGGCGCGGCGGCGGCGGCACTGGATGCGTGGCGCGAGGCGTGGCTGAACCCGCCCGACCTGCCGCCAAAGGAGCTGGCCAAGCGCACCCTGACGAACCTGTACAACGCCCGCCCCGACGACCTCGTTGCGCTGCATGCGGACCTCGATGCGGCAGTGGCGGCGGCGTATGGCTGGAAATGGCCCCTCAGCGACGACGAGATCCTGACGCGCCTGCTCGCCCTGAATGGTGAGAGGGGCTAGGTGTCAGGGGGTAGGTGCTAGGTTTCAGGTGCGATAGTGCAGAGATAGGCGATGATTAACAGTGCTGTGCGTTGCTCAGGCAAAAACGGCATCCGGCTTCCATTGCTCCTTAGCGCGGGGATGGTGTGCGTCTCCCCACGCTTATTGTAGCACATGCGGCGCACCCGTGATTCCCGCTTTGTCCTGCACTAGCCACAGGAACAATCGGGCACCCTCACTCGATGTTGGGGCACTTCCCTTAAAGGCAATTCTTTACAAAAATTTAACAGCCTCTTAATTTATGAGAACGGCACAAGTGATATGATACAACGCTGTAGGTAGTGTTGTCCATTCTACCATTCACTGGATTTAATGGTACAATTGCAGATACCTTGTATTGTATGTAAGCGAATTGGCATGACGGAGGAGATCTAATGAGCCGCTTTGATGATCACGATATTGTCCGCTCGCAGGCCGGTCAAGGGAACACCTTTGCCGAAATTATGGAACGCCGTATCAGCCGCCGTGCTTTTCTTGCCGGTGCCGCTACCACCTCGGCCGTAGTGATGACCAAGTCGTCATTCGCTGCTAGCATCGCCCCAACCAACCCCCAGCAGGAGATGGTGCAACGCTATGTGCTGGGCTTCGAGATGATTCAGCCGCAGAACAAGGACTTCAACAGTGTGCTGGTGCCCGCTGCCTACAGCGTGCAGACGTTGCTGCGCTGGGGCGATCCGATTACCGCCGATGCCCCCGCATTTGATCCCGAAAATCAGACCCCAGAAGCACAAGCGAAGCAGTTTGGCTACAACTGCGACTATGTGGGCTTCCTGCCGCTTACGCCCGGTGGCAACGAGTCCGACAAGGGCCTGCTGGTCGTAAACCACGAGTACACCAACCCGGAGATTATGTTTGCAGGCTACGATCTGGAAAATCCGCAGCCAACCAAGAATCAGGTGGATGTGGAACTAGCCGCCCACGGGGTCAGCGTGGTAGAGATTACCCGCAATGCGAATGGCGAATGGGCCCCCAACCTGAACTCGCAGTACAACCGCCGCTACACCGCCACTAGCCCGATGACGATCAGTGGGCCGGCCGCGGATCACGAGTGGCTCAAGACGAGTGCCGATAGCAGCGGCACCAACATTCTCGGCACGCTGAACAACTGCGCCGCCGGTAAGACCCCGTGGGGCACGGTGGTGACGGCTGAGGAGAACTTCCACCAGTATTTCGCCAACCTTGCCAAGCTGGATGCCAACGACCCGCGCTACATCTTGCATGACCGTTACGGCTTGCCAGAAGAAGCCTCAGAGCGACGCTGGGAGAACTTCCACGAACGCTTTGACATCGGGGTTGAGCCGAACGAGCCGTTCCGCTTTGGCTGGGCTGTCGAGATTGACCCGTACAACCCAGATATGATACCGGTGAAGCGCACCAGCCTTGGCCGCTTCCGCCACGAAGCCCAGACGTTTGTTATCGCGCCGAGCGGCAAGGTGGTTGCCTATACGGGTGATGACGAGCGCTTTGAGTACGTCTACAAGTTTGTGACGGACGGCACCTTCGATCCGAACAACCGCGAAGCCAACATCGGCATGTTGGACGAAGGCACGCTGTATGTTGCCCGCTTCAACGAGGATGGCAGCGGCGAGTGGCTACCGCTGGTGTTCGGCGAAGGCCCCCTGACCGAAGCGAATGGCTTCACCTCGCAGGGCGATGTGCTGATGAAGACGCGCATTGCCGCCGATGCGCTGGGTGCTACCAAGATGGACCGCCCGGAAGACATCGAGACCAACCCCGTCAACCAGAAGGTCTACATTGCGCTGACCAACAACACCCGCCGCGAGGTGGATGATAACCCCGTCACGGATGCGGCCAACCCGCGCCCAGAGAACAAGTTCGGGCATGTGATCGAACTGACCGAAGCAGGCGACGATCACGCCGCCACCGCCTTCGCATGGGAGATCTTCCTACTGGCAGGCGATCCGAGCGACGAGACGACCTTCTTCGCTGGCTTTGATAAGAGCATGGTTAGCCCGATCTCGTGCCCCGACAACGTGGCATTCGACAATGCGGGGAACTTGTGGATCGCTACTGACGGGCAGCCGGGCACGCTGGAGTACACCGACGGTCTGTTTGCCGTACCGGTGGAAGGCGACAATCGCGGCTTTGTGCAGCAGTTCTTCGCATCGGTGCAGGGTTCGGAAGTGTGTGGGCCTGAATTCACCCCAGACAATACCGCGCTGTTCCTTGCGATCCAGCACCCCGGTGAGGGTGGCACCTTTGACGCGCCGACTACCTCGTGGCCCGAAGAGTCGGGGCCGCCGCGCCCTAGCGTGATCGCCATCCGTGCCAACAACGGTGGCCCAGTGGGGCAGATCGCGGTTGAGGGGCCGGCAGCGGCTGCCGATCCGACAGCTCAGCCCGAAGCTGCTCCGGCAGCCCCGACGAACGGCAGTGGTGGCAATAATAGCCTGACGTGGATTGTGGGTGGTGCTGTCGCTGCGGCGGCGGCCGCCGCCGGAGCCGCATTCCTGCGCCGCCGTGGTGGTCAGGGCGAGGGTGGTCAAGGCACCGCCTAACGTTTAACATAGGTGAGAAGCCGGATGCCAGCCCGCACTCCTGATGCAATCGTGATACTGGTGCTGTGCCTGCTGCTGGGTAGCTGTGCAGCAGGCACACCGGCTCCTCCTGCTACCCCCGCGGCTACCCTAATCCCGCTAGCAACGACGCTCCCAACCGAAGCACCGCTGCCAACCCTGCCGACCTTTCCCGCCGATCTGACGGTGATGCCCACAGCGGGCTATGCCTTCCGCATCCCAGCGGGCTGGCAGATGCAGCAGGCAGGCGGAATTGCAACACTAGAGCCGCCCGCCAATAGCCCACAATCTGGCACTGTCACGCTCGTCTTGAATGGTGGCAACCCCACCAATCTGGTGATTGAAGAAGTCTCCACGAGCAAAATCGCCAGCCTTGAAGATTTGAGTACCGCACTGCTCACGAGCCTTGAGCAAGAGACACTTGGCATGGAGATCGAAGCGCGGGAGGAGCTTGTGCTGGATGGGCAGCCGGCCCACTTGATCCGCGCCCGCAGCGCGGGCTTTGGCGATCTGGAGCAGGCGGTGCAGATCCGGCTCATTGCCACATTGCCCGCTCGTGACCGGGCCTTTGTGCTGCTGGGCATTGCTAGCCCACCCGATGCGTGGGATGCCGATGCCGTGTTGCAGGATCTCATCCAGTCGCTCCGCCTGTTTGCCCCCACTGCCCGCTAGCTACTCGCTGCCTGCCTTCGAGGTCGTATCCTCAATCTGCAACACGCCTGCCGACTGCCTAAAAAGATAGGCCATGTAGCCGGTTGCCGTATCGCTGAGGGGGTCGGCTGCAACTGATTCATTGTGGCACGAGGCACACGTCGGGTAGGTGATGTGGGGTACATCAACGTTGTGAATGCTGTGGCACGAAGGACACCCGACGCGGCTTGGCGACCCGCTGTGGCAGGTGCTACAGTTGGGGCCAATCACATGGGGCATGGTCACCATATGCCCGCTATGGCTGTGGCAGATCACGCACCGCGCCCGCGAGCCAGTCCAATCATCGGCGGCAGCCGGGGCGTGGGCTGCTACGTGCGGTGCGCTCAGATCCGCCAAGCCCAGTAGCAGCGCATACACCCCGAATAGCAGCACGCTTCCGCTGACCCAAATCCTACCCTTGCGAATGAACATCAGCATCCCGCATCCTCCTGTCATCCTTGCTTTGCAGTTCCAACATCCAGAGTCAGTATAACCGCGTGGGCAGATGGGTAGAGTGAAGGGTTGTAGCCAAAATCGCACAGGCAGATCCTCTAGCGAAGTAGGGCGCGGGTGCGATCATTACAATAAGGGCGGGGGCGCAGCAGTGGTGCTGCGCCCCCGTTGGTGCGGCTGACTATCGGAATAGGACTACTGTCCGCGCACGATGAGCGGCAGGTAGATGCGCTGCACCAGCGATAGCTCCGGCACAGTTGGGTCGGCGGGACGCGCAGTGCGGATGGGTGCATCGGCAGCCAGCGTGAAGCTGCGGGTACGCTCAATCACCTGCGCTAGCCCGCGCTGCCCCTGCTCGGTGCGGATGCGGATGGTGTAGCTGCCCGCCGGGTCGGTGCTGGTGGTGAGCAGCACAAACACCAGCGTTCCGCCATCGGGTACGCTGAGCGTCAGCAGGTCGCTGAACGCGCTGCCGCCCGGACGCTGCACGGCAACCTGCACCTGTGCGCCAGCGGGCAGGTTCGGCGCGGTGAAGATGAACAAACTGCCCGGTGCGCCCGTCTCGAAGTTCACCACTAGCATATCCGCGGCAATCGGCGTGGCAGTGGGTGTGACAGTTGCGGTCGGGGTCAAGGTTGCGCCGCCTGCCGTGGCCGTCTGTTCAGGCAGGTTCGCAGTCGGTGTATTCGTCGGCGTTGCCGTG
>JAAUTZ010000052.1 GCA_012031225.1 Chloroflexaceae bacterium | reverse complement strand
TGCCGGTGGCCGCCACGCTGCCCGCCGTGCAGCATCAATCTCGGCGGCTGCGGGCACGGGCGGCAGGTCTGCCCACAGCCCCTTGACCCCGCGATAAGCAGGTGGTGTGCTGCGATGGTGGTCGAGGAATGCGGCGAAGTCGAGCACCTCGCGCTGCTGGTCAGGCGGCAGGCGGCGTATCTGTTTGAGAATGGCTTGCTCAATATCCATCGGGTGTGCCTCGCGTCTGGGTCAGGTCATGCGACTAGAAATATTGTAGCACGGGCAGGGGGCAGGCACACACCCGCGCCTGCCCCCCAACAACAGCCTACCGCTCTGCTATGGCTGCGCCCGCACCACCAGCGGCAGATACACGCGGCGCGGCGTGATGCCCACCGCAAACTCCCCGACATAATCGAGAAGCAGCGTGACCTGCGTATCGCTTGCCTGCTGCCCGCACCCAACCGTGGTGCAGCGCGTGTTAGACCGTAGGATACACTGATTTACGCTTTTTTGTTCAACTCTTCAGACTTTCTCATCTATCTTTTCCGCCGACTCTGCCCACCATCCAGAGGTAAGTGCTCTTCTTCGTGTCCATTCCAAAGAATGCCGGGACGCGGTATACGGTAATAATTCTTTTCGTCCTGCGGGTTACTTACTGGCTTATCGGAAACGCCTTGCTTGAATCGCCCTAACGCACCCTTCAGGTATTCTTCGCTCAATTCAATACACTGCCACTGGCGCTCTAGTCGTTCGCACACTTCCCCAGTGACGCAACTACCTCCGAATGGATCAACTACCAAATCACCCTTATCAGTCAGCATACGAATAAAGTACTCTGGTAGTTCGGCAGGATACCGAGCTGGATGTACAGGCAAGCCATGCTCTTGACAATACCGTATGTAGAAACTGTTGCTTTCCGTGTTTGGAATGGCTATCAAGTTAGGTGGAATGGCCGCTCCATTGTTTGTAGAAAACTTCTCACTGATATCGTGACCAGAAGGCCGCTTCTTCGCTTTGTATCCTTTTTCTAGCAACTCGAGCATACTTGCGCTATAAGGCTGTAAAACTCGGCTGTTGCTAGCTTTTGGCCAAGGAGTCTTGGAAAGCCACCACACCATATTAACTGCATCTTTGACTCGTATCCGCCGAACTGTTACCCACTCTGCTGGTGTGGGAAGCTTTGATGGATTCCACCAATAAAACTCTTCAGCTAGATGAAACCCATATTCTTCGCAGAGCATGATGAGCAATTTGAAATGGTACAGGTGGCGCGTCGGTACGCCTCGATTCCATGCACCTCCGATATCAATAACAAGACTTCCCGTATCACGTAAGATCCGGTAAAATTGCTCAGCAAAGGGACGAAACCAGTCACAGTACCCATCAGCATGAACATTGCCATATTCTTTCTGGCGCACGAGACCGAACGGTGGACTTGTCATAATTAGGTCAATAGACGAAGCCTCATAATTGCACAACACGTCCAGCGAGTTGCCCAAAATCATCCTACCATACTGAGTTTGGTAAAACTCTCTGTACAACGGATTTTTCTCGTGTATAGTCATGCATCTAAATCCAATGTTTTCAATCGCATAGCGTGCAGGGCTTCCCGCTCAAATGCATCAATGATGCTTGCAGCACATCGCGTAATTTTCTCCAGATCATATCGATCTAACATCACAATAGCTAGATTTGAGTCGGCCATCACCTTGTTCGCATAGCGTCTCGCTTCGCCGCCAATTTCGCCTGTAGATACCATTATGATCGCGCTACTCTTCAACATATGCGTCAAACCAACTTCTTTGGCAACATCATCAAGTGAGACACGGTCAGTATTTTGCACTGCACCTGCCAGCGAGAATAGACTAACCGTGTTGACTCGAAAATTAGGTCAACCTCGGCACCACCAGTAGCTTTTCCACGTAACCGAGTTGCAATGTAATCCATATCTATTAAGCGCATAAGTTTGAATCCCAAGGCTTCGAGGGCTAGCCCTGCTATATGCCGATCTGATGATGTGAGTTCCTTCAGAATATCGTTCAACGGTTTCTTAAGCATTTGCCGTAGTTTAGGGTCGGTCTGACGTCCTAGTTGATCGAGTAAGGGTGTTACCACCTCTGCTATGAGCTTCTCAGTTGGTGCAACGAGGAACGGTTTTGCTCCTCTACCAGCAGTGGTTTTTTGTGTGGTGATATACCCCGCTTTCTCTATGTCGTTCAACACCAGTTTGGGCAAGCTCTTTTCTGGAAACTTTACACCATATGTGGCGGATGCCAAACGTGTAATCTCATTAGCAGGTTGAGGGGTGATCACTCCTGTATTTGCGAGAGCGCGTAAAAAAGCCCGCTGCTCTGATGTAAAGTTGGCTAACACATCAAACTCGCTCCCGTCAATGCCAAGCACTTCTTTCAATCGGGTTTCGTCTATCTGCCAGCGATCGCCAACAAAAACACCAGCTTTAGCAAGCCATAAGCGCATTATGCTAGGATGTTTGCCGCCAGACGGATAATGGATGTCTCGTATAGCTAAAGCTTCTCGAAGCGTGGTTAGGTTCACCTGTTCACCGGCAGCCACCATATCTTGAATACACTGCACCATGCTCATACCATTGAGGGTTAAAAGAATATGACGTGCCAATGCAGCATAAAGTGCGCTCTCGTCATTCTCAAGGTTCAACAGCTGTCTACCAAAATCCGTAAGATTGGAGTCGCGATCAATAAGACCGTATGCAATCATACCGAGCTTGGTATTGTTTGCGAGCTTCCGCTTGTTATCCTCAGAGGTGCTGTAACTCGCAAAATATTCCGTATAGATAGCGTTCTCAAAAGCCTTCCAATCACCACCATATTTCTCCGCAAACTCAAGCACCTGACGTAGGCTTATTTGTGAGGGCGAAAACTCACTACCGAAGGGTAAATCGCTTTTCTGACTCATAAAACGAACCTACTACTTTTTTTGCTATACTGAGCCGTTCTGCACTTACCTACAACACATACCTTTGAATAGACTTCGCCTTCGAAATTACGCTTGTGGCGAGAAGATTGTGGTTATCCTTTTGCGAAACAAGGTTGTGCTTATCGAGCAGGCTCCATTGCAAAGCAGCGTGCATATCCCGCCAAATTACAGCACAGGTGTGGGGGTGTAGTCGGTCAGGGCAACACCGAGAGGAAAAAACAAAACCGTGGAGCGGGAGACGAGACTCGAACTCGCGACCCTCTGCTTGGGAAGCAGATGCTCTACCAACTGAGCTACTCCCGCTCAACAACACATGCCAGTGTAGCACACCTCGCCCTATTCGGCAAGCCACTTTACGCCAGCAGCCGATAGCCCACGCCCCACTCCGTCAACAGCAGGCGCGGATTGCGCGGGTCTTCCTCTAGCTTGCGCCGCAAATGCCAGATGTACACTTTCAGATAATCATTATCACGGGCGTAATCTTCGCCCCACACCGATTGCAGCAACCGCTCGTGCTTCAGCACCGTGCCCGCATGCTCGGCAAGCAGCACCAACAGCTCAAACTCAGTTGGGGTCAAATCAACCACCGCATCGCGCACCAGCACCTCGCGCCGCTGCTGGTCAATCTGGATTTCGCCCCCGCCTGCGACCAACGGGCGGTTTACCGCTGGCACGCGCCGCAGCAACGCCCGAATCCGGGCCAGCAACTCATCCATATTAAACGGCTTGCCCAGATAATCATCGGCTCCGTGATCCAAGCCAGCGACAATATCATAGCTTTTGACCCGCGCCGTCAGCATCAAGATCGGCACCTGCGAAAACTCGCGGATCTTCGCGCACGCCTCCACCCCATCCATCTCTGGCATATTCACATCCAGCACCACCAGATCGGGGCAATGCTCGCGCACCCCCGCCACCCCCTCAAGCCCGTTGCGGGCTTGCTTGACGTGATAGCCTTCATGCTCTAGATTGATCCGCACCAACTCGCGCAAGCTCGTATCATCATCTACAATCAGGATCGTCTGCTGCTCCATGCGCCCAACTCCATCTGCTTATTGCAACCCATTATGTTATCGTCGGGCTGCACTTTCCTGACGTAGTGCATCAAACAGCACCGCGATCTCATCTGCATTGATTTCACCCACCCGCACAAACCGAATTGTGCCCTGTGTATCAATGAAAAAACTCGTGGGCAGCGGCAAAACCCGGAATGCCTGACTTGCCTCACCCTCAACATCAAGGGCAATCGGGTATTCCACCCCAAACTCATCCGCAAACGCCTGCACATCTTCCAGCGTATTGCCCTGCTTGAATTCACTGCCCGTCACATTCACCCCAACGATCAGCAAGCCCTCATCGCGGTAGCGGGCGTAGGCTTCCTGCAAAGCCGGTGTTTCGCGGATACATGGCTCACACCACGTCCCCCAGAAGTTCACCAACACCACCTTGCCCTGCTGCTGACTGACATTGATCTCACCGCCATCGAGCGTCGCCAGCACCATGTCCGGCGTAGGGCGACTCACTTCGCCCACCGAAGGCAGCTCGGTGCGATCTGTCAGCACCCACACCAACCCGATCAAGCCGATTGCAAGTACCACCCCAATCAACGCATACCAGCGTTCACGCGGTCTTAACCCAGCCTGTTGTGGTTTGCTCATGACTATTATCCTTATAGTACCATAGGTTTAATGATTTTGTTACATTTGCTACGCCACACGCGCATACGCTCCATTGTGCAGGCTCGGTGCGGCAAGGCAGGCGCTGCCCGCCTCCTAGCACCTGATCCCGAACACCTATTCCTGATACTGCTCAATCAGGATCTGCGCTTGGCGGGCAACACCGACTTCCGCCGCAGGCATTGCCAACACCGCCTGCCACTCCGCGAGGGCCGCTTCAGTCTGCGGCGGATCGCTACTAATCAGGCACATGCCGTAGTTCAAGCGGATGCGCCCGTTGTCACCAGCAATCGCTGCTGCCTCTTGCGTATCGGCTAGCCCCTGCTGCACATACTGCGGGTCGCCAATCCCAGCCCCGTAGTAGCAGCGCGTCACGCCCCGCTCAGAGAGGATGCTCGTATTGCCGAGATCACGCTGCAAGGCTTCGTCGTAGGCATTGCTCGCTTCGAGCCAGCGCGGAATGCGCTCTTGGTAGAGGGCACTGTCGGGAGCCTTCTCACGAATCACCTGTACGCTATCATACAGGGCATCGCCCAGCCGCCGCCACGCCAGCGCATTATCAGGCAGCGAATTGACCATCTGCTGCGCTGTCACCACCTGCGCCTCATACTCCACCACAATCTCGTCTATGGTCATCGTTGGCGCAGGAGCCTGCGGCTGTTGGGCGGCAGGTGCTTGCGGAACACTTGCGGCCGCATTGCCACCGGTTTGTGGGCTACCCCCAAAGAGACGCTCCAAGCCTGCCCCCTCCGTCAAAAACAGACTGCTCAACATGACCACAAACGTCAGCACCCCCACCACAATCGAGGAGGTCAGCCAGAGTGGGCGTTGCTGCTTGGCCGCATCAGCACTGCGGCCCGCTTGGCGCGGCGCAGGCTGCACCGCTCCCGGGGGCAGGGTCGGTTGGGCATTAAAGGTAGCCGGTCGCTCCTGCCCCTTCGCAGGCGGCAAGGGGCGGTAATCTATGCGCTCATCCGCGCTCACATCGCCCTGCACCTCTGCCGTCAGCTGGGCTTGCATTGCCTGCGCTGCCTGCTCTGCATCATAGTTGGCGCGGCATTGAGCATCGCCCAAGACGGCATACGCCCGCTCAATTGCCGCCCGCTTCGTGCTTGCGATCTGCACCAATTCATCCGCCGCCCCACTCAGGCGTTCGGCATCATACTTGGCCAGCATCCGTGTATATGCCGCATGGATCGCCTCCTGATCGGCTTTCGGATGGACTTGCAACACTTCATAGTGATCATCTATCGTGGGCATCATCTGTGCCTATTGCTCCCTCTCTACAGCCCAATCGCTGCACTAGATCCAAAGCGGGCGTGCAAAGAAGTTTCCGGCTGAGGCCGCTCCCTTACACGCCCGTCCTTCTCACGCTACGATTTCGCAACTTAGCGGGCCGTGCCCCCGCGTCGCGCCCCAGACAGGCGGGGCAGTGGCAGTCCACGCGGCAGGCGGGCTGGTTCACCCGCGAGCCGGGCCCGCCCTTCGAGGGTGCGCCGGATCAGCGCGATCACGCCGCCTAGCGTCCCGACGATCATCCCAAGCCATACCAGAATGACTAACGGCTTGGTACTGACGCTAATCACTGCGCGTGCAGGCTGGATCGGGAGATCGTCTAGGCCTGCCCCAGAGCCTTGCAACATAATCAGGCGTTGGGTCGGGTGGAACGTCACCAGCGACAAGACCTCGCCTTCGGGCAGGGTCACCGGCTGATCCTCAAACACCGCCGCGCCTGTCGTCTCATCCGTCACGAGCTGCATGCGCGGGATGAGCGTCTCGCTTGTCCCATCGGGATACGTCACCACGATCTTTGCCCCAACCTGCGCCATGTTGCCCGACATCATGGAATCGCGGTCTACGTCAAAGCCCTCGAACATCACGAGGTAGGGCCCCATCTCGGCCTCATCGCCCACACCGAGAATCGGGCGGCTAGGGTCAAGGGCGGGCATATACTCGGCGGGAGAGATATACATATCCTGCCAGATGTAGCTCTTGATCGCCGGGTTTTGGATCGTTGATCCCATGCGCTCATCGAAGTACAGCTCTGGGTTGGCTGAGAATACATCGTTGCCGTGCCGCACGGTCAAGTTCAGCACGCCGCCACCGCCTTCGGTCTCTTGCCATTGGTTAAAGGTGATCTCGTAGTTCTTGTAGCTCACCGTATCGCCTTCACCAAACGAGAGCCGTTCTTCAGGGCTAGAATACGCCGACGAGCCAATCACGCCGAGAATTAGCAGCGTGAAGCCGACATGGGCAAGGTAGCCGCCAATCCGGAGCCAGCCGCCGCGCATCGTGCGCTCGATCATCAAGATATTCGTGCCCAACGCAAACACCCCAAACAGCACCCCCAGAATTGGTTGCAGATCGCGCACACCTAGCACCATCGCCACGCATGTTGCTAGCACTGCCGCTGCCGCCGGGATCCGCAGGGCCCGCAGCATATTGCCCATATTCGCGCTGCGCCAGCCCAGCAGCGGCCCGATAGTCATCAGGATCAGCGCGACCAGCACAAGCGGTGGGGTAGTCACCCAATAGAAGCTCTGGGCCATGTTGAAGCGTCCATCTTCGAGCGGCGCACCGCCGAACATCGTGCCATCATCCAGCTCAAACATATTCCCTAGCACGGATTGCAGCGTGTGCCCCACGCCCGGAATGGCTGAAATTACGGGCATAGATGTACCGAGCGAAACGACCAACGCGAGGATGAACAAGGTCAGGATGGCAAGGGCGAAAAAGTTGTCCCGCGAGAAGAAGTTATCGCTCAGAGCGCGGGCGGGAATATCGCGCCACCGCCATGCCATTAGGCCCATGCTCCCGAAAAGCAGGGTGAGTTGGAAGGTGAGCAGGAAACCGAGAATGCCTTCTTCGACAAAGGAGTGAACCGAGAAGTTGGCGAGCACGCCACTGCGCGTCAGGAAGGTGGAGTAGAACACGGTGATGAACGCCAGCAACGCCAGTACAAAGTTGGTGCGCCGCAGTGAGCCGCTCGCCCGTTGCACAAGGATGCCGTGAATGAGGGCCGTGAGCAGGAGCCACGGCACGAGCGAGGAGTTCTCGACGGGATCCCACGCCCAATAGCCACCCCAGCCGAGCGTCTCGTAGGCCCAGTAGCCACCGAGCAGCAGGGCCGCACCCATAAAGCCCCACGCCGCCAGTGTCCACGGCAGGGCCCGCACAATCCACGTATCGTAGTCGCGCCGCAGCAAGCCCGCAACCGCAAAGGCAAACGGGAACATCGCCAGTGCAAAGCCCCAGAACAGGATCGGTGGGTGAATAATCATCCAGAAGTTGTGCAGCAATGGATTCAGCCCGCGCCCATCGGGGGGCGTGATGGCCATACCGGTCTGCGGATCGAGCGTTGGCAAGAAGGGATTTAGCACGATGGTGAAGGCAATCAATGTACCGATGATCGTGCTAATCACAATCAATACATACGGCTCGAAGTGGCGTGATTGGCGGATGAGCAACACCGCCGCAATGGCCGCCCAGAGTGACCACACCGCAAAGCTACCCGGCTGCCCAGCCCAGATTGCCGCGACGGTGAAGAACGCATCTAGATCACGCGAGCTGTAGTTGTTCACGTAGGCAATGTCGAAGCGGCGCGTGGCAAACGCGAAGATCAGCGTGCCCCACACCGCCAGCTGCATCGCCAGCATGCCATAGACCCCTGCGCGGGCATAGGGCAGGGCGGCGCGGTTGCCGCGTAGCACCAACGCATAGCCGCTGATTGCCAGCAGGGCCATTGCCACGCCGCCGACGAGCATTGTTGTTCCAAATAGATACATACCTTCTTATCCCTTCTGGGCTGCCTCACCGCAGCCATGAGCTGCACTGTGCGTTTGCCGGATGTTGCCCATCGTACGGGCTAGGTGTTCGCCTGCTCTTGATACTTGGATGGACACTTGACCAGCAGATCATCAGCGAGAAATGCCTGCTCACCTTCATCATATCGCCCAATCGCCACAATGCTGGTGGCTTGCTCAAAGTTTGCCGGGCGCGGATCATTTGAAACGATCTTCACCATTTCGCCCTGCTCATCTTGCAGCATAAACGTCCACCGCCCCTGCTCATCATACTCGCCCATGCTCCCCAGAAAGCCCGCCAGTTGCACATCGCGCCCACTAGTGGATGCTTCGACCACGCTTGTTGTGTAGGAGCGGTAGCCGCTCTGCACCCCAAACACGCCAAACACCATCGCTACCATGATGATGCCCATGCCAACGATGTGAACGGGCTTGATCGGCAAGCCGGTTTTCGTGGATGAAATTGAAGCCATTGTCTGTTCCTCTCACGGTGGGCACGCCCACCCTTGACCTGTATCTGCGGGTACGCTACACCTGCGTACTCAATCCCTCTTACTCTGCGCCGCGTGGCTCACCCAGATCGGGGCGTTGCTGGCGCACACTCACACTCACGGGCGGGCTGATTTCTGGGGCTGGTTGCTGTTCGAGGCGGCGTTGCAGCTCGCGCGATTGGGCATCCAGCCGCCACAGATATGCAAACACACCGGCCCACACCGCCAGTGCCACAATCAAGGCGATATAGACGGCGACCCCAGCTTCCAATGCCACATTCATTGCCATGCTCCTTGCCGTTGCTCCAGCTGCCACTGCACACCAAGCAGCCGCGCCCGGATTTGATACATCCAGATAAACAATGCCGTGAAGCCCAGCGTCGAAGCCAGCAGCGTCAAACGTGTACGCAGATCGGAGGCTTCGGTGCCGGGGGCTTCGATATTCAAGCGCACCACGCCGGCTGTCAGATCAACGTCTTGCATCTTGATCCGGTAGCGCAAGCCCGGAAACTCAGGCATTGCGGCGGGGGCGGCCTGCGTCAGATCAAAGCTCGGCGCAAGCGTGGCCTCACTGACCAAGCCCGGCTCACTCACAATGACCTGCGCGATCACCTGATCGCCTTGCTGCTCAAGCATCAGGAGTTGCACCTTGCGATCCCCTAGCAACCCGATGCGCCCTTCACTCAGCTCAATCCCATCGCACTTGCTGCCGGGCAGAAAGGCACAGTTGGGATGCAGCGTGCTTTCAGCCATACGCGGCGCAATGAAGATCAGGAAGGGTACCGTGACAAAGGCAAACAGCGAGAAGACGGCCCCCAATTGGCGTTTCTGGTCGGGGTTGTCAAGGGCCGCACGGAGCGCAAACAGCCCGGCGTAGATCAGCAATAGCACGAAGATCGAGGTCTGGCGCGGGTCCCAATTCCAGTAGATGCCCCACACCACCTGCGAGAAGATTGCCCCTGTGACAGTTGCAAGCACAGTAAAGAGGAAGCCACACTCGGCTGCGGCGAGGGCCCGGTCATCATCTTCAGGCTTTTTGCGCCACAGGTACAAGGCACTGAACGTCGCCGATACACCGAAGGCAAGTACACTCACCCACGCGGTGGGAACATGCATAATGATGATCCGCCCCGTGTTGCCGAGTCCTTCATACTGCGGAATGACCACAAACATGGCAGCCAGCACACCGGACATCCAGAGGCCTAGCAGCAGGTGTGCGACGCGGGTTCGGGTAGAAGCCATTGGGTCATTCCTTTCGGACTAAGAACAGTTTCTCACTGCGTATTATAGCATACCGTCTTTGGACTGTCTCTCTTTCTGGAACCATTTTACAATGAGGGTTTAATGAGATTATAACCGCTTTGCAATGAGGCTAATGCCCTCAACATGGGGTAACCGAGCAAGAGTGAAGATGTGTTCACCATACATTGGAGATATATTCTTTTAGGGGCAAAGCCGCCCGCCTCAGCCCGCCTCAGCCCGCCCCGCTAGCCACGCCAACACCTGCTCATCGCGCAGCGAGGCGTGCAGCACCTGCCCAGTGAATGCCTCAAGCTCTGCCGCACTTGCCTGCAAGCGGTAGCCGTTGCGCTCCAGAAATAGGCGCAACGCCGCCCCCGCAATGCGCTTGTTGCCATCGCGGAAGGGGTGATTGGCAATCAGCAGAAAGGTCAGCGCGGCGGCTTTGTCGGGCACGGCGGGGAAGGCTTCTACGCCAAACGCCACCTGAAACGGGGTTGTCAATGCCGTAATCAAGCCGTTTGGGTTAATCAACTCAAACCGCCATTCGGGGTCATCCACACCCGCCGCCGCCGCTACCGCATCGCGGATTGCCAGCACGTCATGCAGGCTCAGATGGAGCGCGGATGACATAGCTGGCAACCTCGCCGATGGTCGGCGCGATAGTCGGGCGCGGCGGGATGTTCGGCTCTACGGTGCGATAACATCTACCTCAGCCCGTTCGAGGGTACTGCCGATGCTGAAGTATTTGGCTTCGGGGTGATGCACCACAATCGCCGCCGTGCTTTGTTCCGGGATCAATTGGTAGGCACTCGTCAGCGTCGTGCCAATCTGCTCGGTCGGCAGCAGCTGGAACAGCTTGACGTGATCCTCCAGATCCGGGCAGGCTGGGTAGCCCCACGAGTAGCGCAAGCCCTGCTCACCACTCAGCCCTAGCCCGCGCCGCACAAGGCGATTGGCATATTCGGCTAGCCCTTCCGCCAACGACACGCCCAAGCCGTGGACGTAGTAGGCCCGGCTGTAGTTGCCTTCAGCTTGCAGCCGATCACATAGCTCGGTGATCTTGTCGCCCACCGTCACAATCTGCAATGCGGTCACATCCATGCGCCCGCTCTCGCTGCTGGCGTAGTAGTCCGAGAGGCATAGGTATTCACCCTTTGGCTGGCGCGGGAAGGTGAAGCGCACCAACTCGGCCGGACGCTTGCCGTTGCTGCTGCCTTTGGTGGCGGCATACTCCTGCGGATCATACACGATCAGGTCGTTGCCTTCGCTTTGCACGGGGAAGAAGCCATACGCAATGCGCGTTTCGAGCCACCCCGCACGCTCCCCTTCGCGGCGCAGCTCGCGCACCAGCTGCCCAAACTCGGCTTGCAGTTGCTGCCACTTCTCGCCCTTCGCATTCTTTGCGCCCCACTGCAACCGATACATGGCATTGTAGTCTATGCAATCGAACAGGTCATCCATGGGCACGCGGGTCAGCACATGGCTGCCCCAGAAGGGCGGGGTCGGGATTGGCAGGTCACGGCGAATCGTGGATTGCTGCACGCTGCTGCCTTGCGTGCGCCCAACATCAGCCATCACCATCCGCCCCGTCTGGGCTTTCTCTAGCACCGCACAGGCATCGTTGTAGGTCTGCTCGACTAGGCGCGTGCGCTCCTCCGGCACAATCAGGCGATCCATCATCTCTAGCCCCTCAAAGGCATCCTTGCAATAGAATACGCCCGGCTCGTAGTGCTTTTCCTCGCCCACAAACAGGATCCGCAACCCATACTGGCGATTGATCGCCGCTCCGCCGACCAGCACCGGAAACGGCAACTTGCGGCGGGCTAGCTCCTGCACGCACAACGGCATCTGCTTGCTGGTGCTGACTAGCAACGCCGATAGCCCAATCGCATCAGCATTGTATTCCACCGCCTTCTCGATGATGGTGTTGATCGGCACTTGCTTGCCCAGATCATGCACCGTGTAGCCATTGTTCGCAAGGATCGTATTAACAAGGTTCTTGCCAATGTCATGCACGTCGCCATAGACCGTTGCTAGCACCACCGTGCCCTTCGTCGAACCGGCCAGCTTTTCGAGATACTGTTCAAGGTGGCCCACCGAGCGTTTCATCACTTCCGCGCTTTGCAGCACAAAGGGCAAGATTAGCTCGCCTGCACCAAAACGATCTCCGACATCCTTCATTGCCGGCAGCAGCACGTTGTTGAGAATATCCACCGCCGCCGTGTTCTGCGTCCAGTCGGGATGTGCGCCCCGCCGATTGGCCAGCGTTTCGTCTATCAGGGCTTCGATCCCGTCCCGCTTCCGCAGCAGAATCTTGTAGTGGATCTTCTCATCTACACTCATGCCCTCCGTCGGGTCGGCCTGCTCCTGCTGCCCGCCCAGCGTGCTAGCATCTACGCTCTCGAAGAACTCGATGAATCTGGCCAGCGCATCCTCGTGGCGGTTGAAAATCACATCCTCGCAGATCTGCCGCGCATCGGGCGGGATCTCGGCGTAGGGCGTGATATGCTGTGGATTGACCATCGCCAAATCTAGCCCAGCCTTGACCGCGTGGTACAAGAACACGCTGTTCAGCGCGGCGCGGGCATGCGGCTTCACCCCAAACGAGAGGTTACTCACCCCAAGACTCGTCAGTGCGCCGGGCAGGTGTTCTTTCACCAGCCGCACCCCCTCGATAGTCCACCACGCCTCATCGCGCAGCTCTTCCTGCCCCGTTGTCACCGGGAAGGTGTTCACGTCGAAGATCAACCCATCGGGTGGCAAGCCGTACTCCTGCGTGGCAATCTCGTAGATGCGCCGACAGATGCGGAGCTTGTCCTCTGGCGTGTGGGCCATGCCCTCTTCGTCAATCGCCATACACACCACCGCCGCACCATAGCGGGCGGCAAGCGGCAGGGTCTGGTCAATCTTCTGCCCACGCCCCCCTTCGAGGCTCGTGCTGTTCAGGATCGGGCGGCCCGGATAGGTTTGCAGCGCGGCTTCGAGTACATCGGCTTCGGTGCTATCGAACATCAACGGGGCTTCCACGCCCATCGAGAGCTTCTTGACTAAGCGCACCATTTGCTCTTTCTCATCGGCCCGCTCAGTCATGGCCACACACACATCAAGGATATGTGCGCCGCCATCCACCTGATCGCGCCCGATCTGCAAGATGCTGTCGTAGTCATCAGCCAGCAGCAAGCGTTTCACGGCGCGGCTACCGAGACTATTCACGCGCTCGCCGACAATCGTAGGGCCCGGATTCTGGATCAGCGGCACAGCGCGAATGCCCGATGAGACCTTGGCCATGTCCTGCAACTCGGGCGGTGCGGCGTTGATCTGGCCCGCCGCTTCCGCGAGCAGGCGAATGTGATCGGGCGTAGAGCCACAGCAGCCCCCCACCACCCGCACGCCCAATTCCCGAATGAAATCGGCGAGCGTCTTAGCCATCGGCTCCGGCTCCAGCGGATACACCGCTACACCATTCACATTCAGGGGCAAGCCCGCATTGGGAATACAGCTCACGGGGAGGTGAGTGTGGCTGGTAAGGTAGTTGATCGGCTCGCGCATATGCTCTGGGCCGGTCGAGCAGTTTAAGCCAATCACCTCTACGCCGAGTGCTTCAATCGTCGTCAACGCACTGGCAATATCCGTGCCAAGCAGCATGCGCCCGCTCGTGTCGAGCGTGACTTGGGCTTGCAATGCGATAGGACGCGGGCTTGCCGCAATCGCCTGCTTGCAGCCCAAGATCGCGGCCTTGACTTCGAGAATATCTTGGCTCGTCTCGATCAGCAGCACATCTACGCCACCGTCAATCAATGCGCGGCCCTGTTCCTCGAATTGGGCAACGATTTCATCGAAGGTAATATTGCTCAATTCGGGGTCATCCGATGAGGGCAGCTTGCCCGTCGGGCCCAGCGAGCCAGCCACAAAACGCGGGCGACCATCCTGCGCCTCAAAGCGATCCGCGACGCGGCGGGCAACCTGTGCGGCGGCGTGGTTGATCTCATGGGTGCGCTCGCCCAAGCCCCACTCTTCAAGGCGCATGCGGGTGGATTGGAACGAACACGTCTCCACCACATCGCAGCCCGCTTCCATAAAGCGTGAATGGATCTCGGCAATCACATCGGGGCGCGTAACCACGAGATAGTCACGGCAGCCTTCGGTGGCTGCGCCCCCATAATCTTCCGCCGTTAGGTCAAACGTATCAATACTTGTTCCCATCGCACCATCGAAGACCAGCACTCGCGTAGCGAGGGCTTCGAGATAGCGCGAACGGGGAGCAGGTGGATTAGTCATGCTTTCCTCTTTTCCAAAACGCGATCCCCAAACTGCACAAAAAAGCTCCCATCTCTAAACGATGAGAGCGTGGATCAACATCATCTCGGTGGGCACACACAATTAGGCACTGAACCACATGGTGTTACACGCCATTGCTCTCATCTTCCAGAATACTCTGCCGGACTTGGCACCTTCCGCGCACAACAGTGGGCGGGGTTGCCGAGGCTTCATTGAGCCGGTCTCTCAGCCTCTCTGGATAAGTGCAGCAATATGTCTCATACCTCTGAAGTGTATGATACGGAGATCAATGCGGCGTGTCAAGGATGCCACCAAACACTCACCCCGCCCGCCCTACCCACGCGCACTGAGCAGCTGCACATATAGGTCGCGGGTCTGGCGGGCCACCACCTCCCACGCGAAGGTCTCGCGCACAATCGCCACGCTTGCATCGCCCCACGCCCCCCACTGCTCGCGCTGCTGCAACGCACGGCGGAGCTTGGCCGCGAGATCCGCAACGCTACCCGGCTGCACAAGGTAGCCGTTGCGCCCATCAAACACCTTATCGGGGATGCCCCCCGCCGCACTCGCCACCATCGGGCGGCGATGGATCATGCCTTCTAGCGTCACCAACGAGGAGCCTTCATACAGGGTTGGATGCACCACCAGATCAACCTCCTCGTACAGGCTGTGCAACTCGGCATCACTCAGCCGCCCAACCAACTGCACATGGGCCGCTAGCCCCGCCGCGTGGGCCTGCTGCTGCAATGCCGCCGCCTCTTGGCCCTGCCCCACCAGCAGCCACGTCCACGTCGGGGGCAATTCGTGGCGGAGCTGGGCAAGGGCCGCCAGCATCATGTGGAAGCCCTTGTTCCGTTCGAGCCGCCCCACACTGAGCAGAATCGGGCTGTGCTGGGCCAGCCGGAAGCGTTCGCGCAGGGCAACCCGCAACTCCGGCTGCACCCATGCAAGGCACTCGGCCGGATCTATGGCACTCGGAATCACGACCACCCGCGCCGGATCCACGCCGAGATAACGCGGCAGATCAGCTTGGGTACACGCATCCGTCGCAATCGCCCGATCCGCCCAACGATGCCCGTAGGCATACAGCGCACGGAACGGGGCATACGCCAGCCACTTGCGCCAATCAGGGGTGCGAAACTCCTCCATGCCGTGCGGATTGGCGACAAAGGGCACCTGCCGCAGCAGCGCATCACGCACCCGAATTGCGCCGTAGCCAGTGGCACACAAGCCCTGACTATGCACCAGATCCACCTCACCGCGCCGCACCGCTGCCGCTGCTAGCCGCCCTAGCTGCCACGTATACAGCGGGTAGTTGATCTGCCGCCCGATGATGCTATTCGGGCGCAGCACGGGCGTGGTGTAATCATAGCGCAGCAGCACCAGTGCCGCAGGACCATGGGCACCCACCGCTTGCCGCCACGCCTGCCAGCGTTCCGCATCCGGCTGAGGCGGCGGCTGCACATACAGGCGCACCACCACCCCCAAGCGGGCAAGGTGCGTGACAAGGTGAAAGACGTGCCGTTCGATACCGCCAAAGCCGTGCAACGGGAATACCACCCGCGCCAGCATTGCTACCCGGATCGGGTGGGTTGGACGGGCAGCGGTTGCCTGCTGAATGTTGCCCATGATGCACCTATGCTAGCACCTGCCCCGCCTTGCTTTGACAGGCATGTGCCAGCGTGCTATACTCCCCAGAGTTAAACGACATAATGTGCCTGTAGCCCACTACAAGGCTTCACACAGAGAGCCAATTGCTTCCGCAAGCGGGGGGCTGTACGCTACACGCACCGATATTATACCGCCTACAGCGAAGGATAGAATTGAGACGCAATGGTGTACAGTAACTTCCAACGCCGCCTGCGTGCGGGTCAGCTTGTCGTGACGGGCGAGGTTGCACCGCCGAAGGGAGCAGATCGCACCCACGTCGAGAAGCTCGTCAAGGGCTTGCTGGGCTACGTAGATGCGATCAACTTCACCGACAACCAGCGCGGCATTGCGCGGATGTCCGCCCTAGGTGCTGGCCTGATCGCCCAACAGCTCGGTGTAGAAGCGATTGTCCAAGTCACCTGTCAAAACCGCAATCGCCTCGCGTTGCAAGGCGATATTCTCAGTGGCAGCGCACTCGGCATCCGCAACTACCTGTGTATGACTGGCGATCATCCCAACAATGGCGATCACCCCCAATGCAAGAATGTGCTTGACCTGAACTCATTTAAGCTGCTCCAGCTGATGCGAACCATGCGCGATCAGCAGACCTTCGAATCGGGCAAAGAGTTGCACACCGCCCCGACGTTTTTTGTGGGGGGGGTGGCCAATCCCAACATCGAGAAGATCAGCCGCCTTGAAAAGAAGATCGCCGCTGGCGCAGAGTTCATCCAGACCCAGATTATCTATGACGTGCAACGTTTTGCGGAGTGGATGCGCGAAGCCCGCACGCTCGGCTTGCACCAGCACGCCGCAATATTGGCGGGGGTGATGATCCCGCGCACGGCTCGCACGGTCCATTTCCTGCGCGAGAACTTGCCCGGCATGTGCGTGCCCGATGCGACGATTGAGCGCATGGAGCGGGCCTCCGATGCCGAAACCGAAGGTGTCATTCTTGCCGCCGAGCTAGTCCAGCAATTGCTGGAGATCGAAGGCGTGGCTGGCGTACACCTGATGTCCGTCGGCTGGACACGCTCAATGGCACAGGTGGTTGAGCACGCCGGCTTGCTGCCGCGCCCCACCGTACCTGATGCTGCCCCCCAACCAACTGCCGCTCTGGGCTGAACGCGCAAGTAGAAAGAATACATTGATCCAAATGATACCTAGGATGTCAAGATGCGAAAATCAGCAAAATACACTGGTCTGAACACGCAGGCAGAAAGAATAAATGACGCTATGGCACTGGTGTTGAAATCCCGTCCGCAGATTGCCTTGCTGCAAGCCGCCGGAAAATTGGTCGCCGATACGTTTAGCCTGCTGGAGCGGCATGTGCGGCCCGGCGTGACGACGGCTGAACTTGATGCAATTGCCGAAGACTACATCCGCAGCCACAATGCCGAGCCGGTCTTCAAGGGCTATCGGGGCGCACGCGGGCGACAGGGCACACGCAACCCGTTTCCCGGCTCGATCTGCGCTTCCGTCAACGATGTGATCTGTCACGGCATCCCTAGCCAAACGGTACGCCTGCGGCAGGGCGACATCATCAGCATTGATGTCGGGCTGCGCCTGAATGGGTGGATTGGTGATGCGTGCATGACGTATGCCATCGGCAGGATTGACGCGCAGAGCCAACGCCTGCTGGATGTGACCCACCAAGCCCTGATGATTGGCATTGAGCAGGCCCGCATCGGCAACACGCTGGGCGATATTGGGGCGGCGATCCAGAGCCACGCCGAAGGGCACGGCTTCACGGTGGTGCGCGAATATACCGGACACGGCATTGGGCGCAACCTTCACGAAGAACCAACCGTCTTACACTATGGAGAGCCGGGCAAAGGGCGACGCTTGGTGAGTGGGATGGTATTTACGATTGAGCCAATGGTCAACATCGGCACCGCCGAAACGCGCCTTGATCCCGATCAGTGGACGGTGCGGACGGTAGATGGGCAGCGTTCGGCGCAATTTGAACACGCCATCGTCATTACCGATAGTGGGCCGCTGATCCTATCCCAATGAAACCGCTTGCTGCGCTGGGGCAGCGTTGGCTGCCGCGCCTGCTGGGTGGTGTGCTGGCGTTGCTGGTAGCCCGCCTGCTGCTGCGCCTGATGGCCGCCCGCCCCGACAATCTGGGGGTGGCGAGCATCTATCGCCTAACACAGCCACTGGTGCAGCCGTTGCAGATGCTTGATGCTGGGCAGCCCCGCTTTGGGGCAAGCCTCGAACTCTCCACCCTAACGCTGGTGCTCGTGTTGCTGGTGCTAGGCTATCTCGTGTGGCAGCGTGCGGCTGCACCCACGGCGGGACACCCCGCACCGCAAATAGATGTTGGGAAGGAGTAAGCTGAGATGCAAGATCTGTTGCTACAAATATTTGGAACGCTCGCGGTGATTATGCTGATCGCTGCGACTATCGGCTTGGTGGGCTTGCTGGCGATGATCCGCAGCATGCGCGATATACAGGTTCCGCCGAATGCAGATTTCTTCACCACGTTGCGCTATGTCCCGCTGGGCTTGGTCATTCTGATTGACCTGCTCGACTTCGGGCTAGATATGCTCTCGGCTCCGATTGTGTGGATCGTGCTAGATCGCATGGGCTTGCACGCCCTCCGCAACCGCGCCGCCATCGAGGGCTTGTTGCCGTTCACTGGCTCCATTCCCGTCTTTACCATCGCGTGGATTATGACCCGCCTGTTCAATCTTGGCACGCCCGATCTGTATTACGCCCGCCCAACCTCGCGCACGCCCCCGCTCGATGCAGAGCCACACACAGCCTACCCGCGCCGCCCACACCTACCCCCATACGAGTCCGATGAGCAGGAACAACAGGGCGGACGCTCGACCTATGCGCCCACACCGCGCCGCCCCCAGCCCAATATCATAGATCTGGAGTAGGCTGCATCAGAAGCCAAATGCGCGTGGTATAATCTATATAGCAATGTTTGAAGCGTGAAACGAAAGCGAGGCAAGTGTGGACACATCATCAACTGCGGCAACCAGCACGGCATCCGCTGATATTGCCCTGACGTGTACGTGGGGGCGCATGCCGATCCCCGTCAGCCCCAATCCGCAGGTGAGCTATCTGCTTATTGAAGCCCAACCAACGCATCCCCCCGCCCGCCCGATCCCGCTCAATTTCTGCATGGTGCTGGATCGCTCTGGCTCGATGCAGGGCGCAAAGCTGGCGCAGCTCAAGGCGGCTACGCACCGCTTGATTGACACCCTCACCCCTGATGATGTGGTTGCGCTGGTGATTTTCGACGATACGGTAGATGTCGTTATTCCAGCCCAGCCCGCCACCGATCCGCAACTCTTGCACAATGCTGTTGAGGGTATTCAGGAGCAGGGCGGCACGGCAATGTCGCTTGGGCTAGAGGCGGGGCAGCGCGAACTCCAGAAATACGCCAGCCCAGATCGCTTCGGCGCAATGCTGGTCCTCACCGATGGGCAGACGTGGGGCGACGAAGATACCTGCCGCTTCACTGCTGCTGCACTTGGCCAAGCCGGGGTCCGCATCACCGCGCTCGGCTTGGGCGAGGAGTGGAACGAGAAGCTGCTCGATGACCTTGCCGAAGCGACGCAGGGCATGTCTGATTATATCGCCAAGCCCGAGCAGATCGGGGACTTCTTCCAGCGGGCCATGCAGCAGGTGCAGGGCATTGCCATTACCGAAGCGCGGCTGCTGCTGCGCCTCGTGCGGGATGCCGTGCCGCGTGCCGTGCATCGGGTAGTGCCCAAAATTGCCAATCTCGGTGTGGCTCCGATGGGCGCACACGAGGTCTCAGTCAAGCTCGGTGACTTGGCGCACGGGGTCGGGGGCAGTGTGGTGATCGAACTGATGCTACCCACCCGCACCACCGGCAGCTTTCGGATTGCCCAAGCCGAATTGCACTACACGCCGGTTGGGGCGAGCACGCAGATGCTCAAACATGATGTGATGCTCAATTTTGTAGGCAATGATAACGATGCCCATTACGTCCCGCAGGTGATGAATACGGTTGAGAAAGTGACGGCGTTTAAGCTCCAGACCCGCGCCCTTGAAGAAGCCGAAGCCGGCAACATCGTTGGGGCAACCCAAAAGCTCCGCGCTGCCGCCACACGCCTGCTCGATATGGGCGAACTGGAATTGGCGAATGTGAGCAACCAACAAGCGGATGAGCTAGAGCGTGGAGCCGGACTGAATACGCAAGCTCGCAAGGAGCTACGCTATGCTACGCGCCGCCTGACGCAACGCCTGCCGGATGCGTAAGCGGCAAACAGGACGCGGATGTCTGACAAAAGCAAGCTGATCGGAACTATCGCTATCGTGCGTGTGTGCGCTGTGAAGCAAAGGAAAGAGCAATGGCTGATACAATAACGTGTACAGTGTGTGGCGCAGTCAATGATGCCGCCAACCATTTCTGCGATCAGTGTGGCGCAAGCCTCAAATCGGCCCCCTCCAGTGCTGCGGGCTATACCAGTGCGCCGCCCGCGTCACCCGATCCGATGTCGGCAACGGTTCAAGCCGCCCCATCTGGCGATCTCGTGTGTAGCGTGTGTGGCGCGGCCGTGTTGCCCGGTCAAGCCTTCTGCGACAACTGCGGCGCAAATCTGATCGAGAATCCACCGATCCCCGCTAGCGGTATACCTCCAGCGTATGCCCCAACGATGCCCGATCTCTCGCAGGTCCCGCTGCCGGTTGCGCCTGTGATGCCTGCGGCATCCGCTCCGACGGCCCCCGATCTCTCGCAGGTCCCGCTGCCGACTGATCCCAATGCCGATACGCTAGTCGAAGTGCTGCCCGAAGATACCGCTGCGCCCGTCGCGCCAGAACTACCCACCCCGCCCGTCGCGCCCGTCGCGCCGGCCGTGCCACCAGCACCACCAGCTGCCGCCGGATCAGCCGGTGGTAAAACCCGCGCCGAGTTAGAGACCGAGATCGAACGCCATACAGCAAGTATCGCTCAACTCGAACAACTGCTTGCCCTGCAAGGCGGCGCAGCCCCAGCCTACCTCACTGCCGCGCTGGATGATGCCCGCAACGCTCGGATGCAGGCAGAAGCTGCGCTGGCGACGCTCACCCCGCCTGCACTGCCCGCGCCCGATCCAGCCGAAGTTGCACGGCTGACGGCAGAAGTCGAACGCCACACAGCAAGTATCGCCCAATTGGAGCAACTGCTTGCCCTGCAAGGCGGCGCAGCCCCCGCCTACCTCACTGCTGCACTGGATGATGCCCGCAACGCTCGGATGCAGGCAGAAGTTGTACTGCAAGAGCTACTCGCAGGGACAGCCAGTTCGGCGGTGGCTGTTGCACTGGTTACACCTCCCGCACCTCCCGCACCGCTTACCCCCATCGAGCCGCCCGCACCGGTGGTTCCTCACCCGCGCCTGACCTTCGCCGATGGGCGGGTGGTCTATCTGCCGATTGACAAAGCGGAGATCATTGTTGGGCGCGAAGACCCGGTGAGCGATATTTACCCAGAAGTAGACCTGACCCCGTTCGGCGGCGAGACGGGCGGTGTGAGCCGCCAGCACGCCCGCATGAACTACACCGATGGGCAGTGGTCGGTGACGGACCTGAGCAGCACCAACTTCACCAAAGTAAACGGCAAGCGGCTCGAACCGAACACCCCTGAACCGCTTCAGGATAGAGCCGAGATCCATTTCGGGCGGATCACAGTGACCCTTATGCTAAGCTAGCTAGTACGTCTGCGGAAGCCATCACGGGGGCGATGTTGCGGTGCAGTGCTACCCCGCCTGCACCCAAGCTATAATCGCCCGCGTGTCTTCAGCTCCAGATAGCGATTGATGACGCTAATCGTGAGCTTATCGGCAGGAACATCCAGCGTCAGCACACCATTGCGCTGCAACGTATCAAGCACCATCTGCCGCTCGGCAAGCAGCATCTCAGCCGTTGCCCGCTGATACACGTCGTCGCTCAGGCGCGGCTTCTGTCCCACATAGCGGGTGATATTCGGGTCGCTGATCGTGACCACCAACGGCAGATGTCGCCGCGCGAGGCGGGCAGTGCTGGCGATCAAAGGGCGGGCCGCATCCAGTGTCACCAGATCGGTGAAGATCACCACCAGCGAGCGGCGGCGGTGCTTCACCCCCAAGTAACTCAGGGCGTGGGTGTAGCTTGCTTCAACGGGCTGGAACTGCACATTGTAGAGGGTCTCCAGCATCACGTAGAACTGCTGGCGATTGCTGCGCGGTGCGAGGTAGCTCTGCACCTGATCGGCAAACGTCAGCAAGCCAACATGATCGCCCTTGAGCAATGCCACATACGATAGCAGGAGCGTGGTGTTAATCACATAGTCGAGCTTGGCCAGCTCGCCAATCGGGGGGCGCATCAGCCGCCCAGTATCCAGCGCACACACAACATACTGGCTGCGCTCGGTCTGATACTCCACTGTTACGGGCTTGCCCCGCCGCGCTGTCGCTTTCCAATTGATGCGCCGGAACTCATCATCGGGGCGATACTCACGGAGCCGCTCAAATTCCGTACCCACGCCGTGCATCCGATTCTGACGCAGCCCTAGCTCAAACAGCAAGCCTTTCTGAGCCAACAGATCATACTTCCGCACCTCCAGCACATTCGGGTAAACCCGCACCGCCGCGGTAGCCGGATAGCGGGCTTGGCGCACGAAGGTCTGCAACACACTGCGATAGCGCAGATTGATGTCGCCGAAGTGGTAATCACCGCGCTGCACCGGACGGACGTGGTAGGTCGCTTCAAGGATGTCGTAGGGCAGCAGCGTGCCCGTCAGGGTAATCCTATCGGCGGGGAACTGGTAGGGGTACTCATCGCGCACCGTGATCTGGAGCGCGCGGGGCGAACGATTCGCCAGTAGCACCGTAATCAGGTTCTCGGCTCCGAGTGAGAGGCGCGTATCGTTCAGCCGTTCGGCCTCGATCAACTCTGTGCGCGGGGTCACGATCACATCCAGCAGCACCAGCCCAATCACCGCCAGCACATAGACCAACGCTAGCCAGCGCAAGGGCGGCACAAGGGCCGCTCCCGCAAGTGGCACCGCACCGAGCAGCACAAGCAGCAGCAGGCGCGGCGTAGGGATCATAGCGGATTCGCAGGCGTGGGCACACCATCGGCGGCGAGCAGCAGGGGCGTAACCCGCACCACCGCCGTCACTGGAATTGCGCCGTAGACGTGGGGAAAGCGTTCGGCTGAGGTAGGATCTTCGGCGGGAGCTTCGTAGCGCACTTCGGCCCCAAGCCGCGCCGGAGCCAGCGTAAGCAATACCAGATCGGGCACACCGCGATAGAAACGAGCCGCTACACCCGCCACCTGCATCACCGTTGAGCAGTGGATGAACCCTTCGCTAGCGAGGCTATCTGCCGTATAGGTTCCAGTTTGTTGGGCTGCCTGCCACGCGGCGGCAGTTGTGATATGGTAAATCATATCGGTATGATAGACGATTCGCGCCGCGTGTGCAAGCACGGCGTTGTGCTTGCGCCTCACGCAACAGCGGGGATACACTTTTTTCATTTTGTGGTATGCTGTACGTACTATCCAAGACAGATTGCTCTGCAACCAAATATCGTAGATAATAGTTATGTATCTGATTGCCAACAACATGCACGATAATCTTGCCCAAGATTTGTGCTTGTAAGTTGATTCGTGCGGGTAAGCGCACCATGCTCGCCAGCAACAGGAGTTAAGCGTTATGGAGCGGCCGATAATCCACGTAAATGCATTTACCAATCAGCCCTTCGCTGGCAATCCGGCGGCGGTGTGTGTCTTGCCATATGCCTACCCCGATCCGTGGATGCAGGCTGTTGCCCGCGAGATGAACCTCTCCGAAACAGCATTCCTGTATCGGGAAAAGGACGGCTACCGCTTGCGCTGGTTTACGCCAAAAGTCGAGGTTGAGCTGTGCGGGCACGCCACCCTAGCCAGTGCCCATGTGCTGTGGGAGAATGGCCAGCTGGCCCCCAGACAGACCGCCCGCTTCTACACCCATAGTGGCGTGCTGACGGCAACCCTCAAGGGGGCATGGATCACGCTTGATTTCCCAACCCTCATTGCCACACCAATTGCGCCGCCTGCCGAACTCGTCGTGGCACTGGGCTTGGAGCCGCACGCCGTTGAATTTGCTGGGCGGAGCCGTGAGGATTACCTCATCGCCCTTGCCGATCCCGCGACCCTCCGTACCCTTCAGCCCAACTTCACGCAGCTTGCCTATCTGCCTGTGCGCGGGATCATCGTCACTAGCCCCAGCGATACTCCCGATTATCACTTCCTGTCGCGCTTCTTTGCGCCAGCCTACGGAGTAAACGAAGACCCGGTAACTGGCTCGGCGCATTGCACCCTCGCGCCGTATTGGGCCGCCATCCTCAACCAGCCTACCCTAACTGGCTATCAGGCATCGGCACGCGGTGGCGTGGTGCGTGTCCAGCCTGCGGGCGAGCGTGTCTACATCAGTGGGCAGGCGGTGACGGTGCTGCGCGGCGGCTTACTGGCGCACTAGGCGCGGGTTGCTTCCATCCATTTGGTCGGTAGTTCTAGAAGTATGCCTATGATTACCCTGCACTGGTTCCGGCGCGATCTGCGCCTTGAGGACAACACCGCCTTGACAGCGGCGGCTCTGGCAAGTCGCGGCATAGTGATCCCGCTATTCATCTTCGACCCGATCCTGATCGCTCCCGAACGCCGCTTCACGAGTGCGCCGCGGGTGCAATTCCTGCTCGATTCGCTAGCTGAGCTAGACCGCAATCTGCGCCAATTGGACAGCCGCTTGGTGCTTCAGCACGGCGATCCACTGGAACTGTTGCCGCGTTTGGTGCAAGCGCACTACGTCACCGCCGTCTATTGGAATAGCGACTACAGCCCCTATGCCATGCGCCGCGACGCACAGGTGCAGCAGGCTCTCGCCGAGCTTAGGGTGCAATGCCACAGCTTCAAGGATGGGGTGATCCACGAGTATCCCGAACTTGTCACCAAAAATGGCACGCACTACACCGTCTACACCCCGTATGCCCGCCAGTGGTGGCAACGCCTCGCGGCACAGCCGTTGCATGTGCTGCCTGCCCCCGTATTGCACCTGCCCGCCGAGCAGCTGCCCGCCAGTAAGCCGCTGCCCACCCTCGCCGAATTTGGCTTGGCAACTGAACAGCAGTTGCCCGCCGGCGGATCGCATGCCGCGCAACTGCTGTTGCAGCAGTTCCTCGATCCGCAGCAGCCGAGCAACATCGGCACATATGCCAGCCACCGAGATCGCCCAGATCTGATGGGCACGTCGCGCCTCTCGCCGCACTTCCGCTTCGGCACCCTCTCGGTGCGGGCAGCGGTACTTGCCGCCCAGCACTATGCGGAACAGCACGGGCGTGAGGATAATACGGTTGAGTTGGGGGTACGTACATGGATTGGTGAACTGGCGTGGCGCGATTTCTATGTGCAGATCTTAGCGCACTTCCCGCACGTCCTGCAACGCGCCTTTCGCCCGCAATACGATGGGATTGCGTGGGAGAATGATCCGGCCCGGTTTGCGGCATGGAGCAGTGGGCACACCGGCTACCCGATTGTGGATGCGGCGATGCGCCAGCTGCGCCAAGAGGGATGGATGCACAACCGCGCCCGCATGATCGTTGCATCCTTCCTGACGAAAGACCTGCTGATAGATTGGCGCAAGGGCGAACGCCTGTTTATGCAACTCTTGGTAGACGGTGATCCCGCCGCCAATAATGGGGGCTGGCAGTGGGCGGCAGGCACGGGCACCGATGCCCAGCCCTACTTTCGCATCTTCAATCCGGTGAGTCAGGGGCAGAAGTTCGACCCCGATGGAGCCTACGTGCGCCGCTATCTCCCCGAACTGGCCGATGTGCCCACCAGCTTCATCCACGAGCCGCACAAGATGTCGGCGCAACTGCAACGCCAGTGCCGAGTGCAGATCGGGCATGATTACCCGCTGCCTATCGTAGACCACGCCACCCAACGCAAACGCGCCCTCGATATGTATGCGGTGGTGAAGCAACAGAGGTAGTGGATGCGTGCTAGGATCGCGGCATCAGGTGTGAGGATATGCGTTATCCGCCACTTGTCACCCGCCACCTGTCACCTACTGACTCAGGAGCTGTACCCGCTCCTCCGCCGTGATCGGGCGAAATGTCCCATCTTGGTTGATGTAGATCAGCTTCTCATTCTTCACCTTGACCACCAGATCAAGCATCGCATCATTGTTGTAGTCGTACAGATCCAGCAACACGGGGGTCAGGTTCTCATTGGCTCCGAACAGATAGGGCCCAACGATGGTGCGGGTTTGGCTTGGGTCACTGCCGGGAATGTCAATTACCACCACTTGCCGATCCAGATTCAGGGCAATCAGGTGCGACGGTTGCCCATTGCCACCGTGCCCAACGTGTTGCGTCAAATGAAATGCGCGGGTAGGCCCATAGCGCAAATCGTCGAGGCGGGCTTGCCCAAACGACCAGAACGATGTGACCGCCATTGAGAGGGCGATCAAGAATAGCCCCCACGCGAACAAGTTGAACCCACGATACATGGGCAGCTGTGGCAACACAAGCGAGGGGTGCAGATAAACTCTTGGTGTCCAACGGTGGCGATTTAGATCACGGCGCGTCACAGCCATAACATGGTCTCCTTTCCCAATCTTATACGCGGCAGTTCTTGATTCAGCTAGAAACACTTGTTCGTTAATTACATCTGTGCTGATAGTATATGCCGAGTTAAGCAATTTGTCAAGAACATGCGGGCTACAATGTAAAAACAGCTGCAACGCGCTGGGTAATACATCCTGAGGGTTGGGCTAGGCCTCCATCCACAGCAACGGGCGCGCATCCCAGAAACGATAGCTGCCCAGCGGCGTGAGTGTACGCTGCTCGAGTGCAAAGCGATACAGCCCATATTGGCAGCGGGCCTCATACACCCACGGCTTCACATTGACGGGCGGGGTGGCTTCGGCAAAACAATCATCGCCCGCCGCGCCAAGCAGGGCCACGCTGCGCCCATCCGGCGCACCTAGCAGCACCGCTGGGGCTGCATCCGGCCTGAGGTAGCGTTCCCAGCCTTCCGGTTGCGGCGCACGCGCTAGCAAGGGCGTATCTTTCGCGAAGGTGTGCAGTACTGTTGCCCCTCCACCGCCAAAGGGCAACAGCGTGAGCGTACCGGCGGAACCGGGCCCGCGCTCTTCGAGCAGCACGCCTTGCACCGCTGTTGGCTGGGCCAGTGCGTAGCGGGCATACTGATCGGACACGCTGAGCAGCCCATCCAGATCAGTGCTTGTCCCATCTGCAAGGGCGATCTGCTGGATCAGCTGATCTTCGATTGCCACAATCGCCACCACGCCGGTTGGATCAACCCCGACAAACTGCGTGGTGCTATACTGCTCATCTTCCGCGAGGACACGCACATCCGCCCCATCGCGGCTGAGGGTGATCACTTCGCGCCCAGTGGCAAACACCACCCCGGTCTCATCCGGCAGCCACGCCGCCTCAAGCGGAGTGTTGGCATTGCGATCCGCCGGATCAATGGACCAAATCGGTGTAGCCACTCCCCGTTGCAGATCGAACACATATAGCGCATCGCCCGCATCGGCATGCGCCACGAGCAACACCTGCGTCTGCGAAGGGTCCACCGCCAGTGCCCGCCGGAGTGCCGTGCCGCTCGCTGCTGGCAGGTCAGGCTGCACCACCATATACCGCCCATCTTGGGCAACCACCAGCAAGCGCGGCTGGCTAAAATCGGGATCGGGCAGGATCACGGTGCGGGCTGGCGGCGGGAAGTCGGACGGCAGGGCCGTAGCCGTGAATTGCGTAACATCTGGCTGCCAGCGCGAGAACGCATCAGCTTGCAGCTCATACACGAGATAGCCCTGCTCGCGCCCATTATTGGCGGTGCGGATTGTGGCATTCAGCAGCAGCCACTCGCCTTGCGCGGGCAAGTCGGTGCGAGTAGGCAACGTCGGCGGAATTGATGGCTGTGGTTGGGGCGGCAGGGGACTCTGCGACGCAGTGTAGCTCTGGCCACACGCCACAAACAATAGCACCATACCCAAGCTCAAGACATTCAGGGGGCAACGCGATCTCATCATCCTGTTCCTTTCTGATCTAGCTCATATTCATCTCATTAGGAAAAGCTACAGAGCTAAGCCTGAGAAGTATCATAGCATATCCCGCTGCCCAAATCTACTGGTATAATGGCCTACGCGAAGCAAATCTGGATCCCCACAGCTCACGTCGCTTGTGCTGCGGGCTAGAATGAACTGAGGAGCGTATGTCATCATTGTCTGCTTGGGTACGGCGCAGCAGCCGCCTTGCTCTCTTAATCCTATTCGTCACGCTACTGCCACTAACCGCTAGCCCTCCTGCTACCACTGCCCAGAGTGCCAACCGCTGCTTTGAAGAAACCGGCTTCTGCATCTCCGGG
>JAAUTZ010000146.1 GCA_012031225.1 Chloroflexaceae bacterium | reverse complement strand
GCTGCTGGTGGGAGCCGATGAACAGACCGCCGGACGCGGGCGACGCGGGCGGGTCTGGGCGGCTCCGCCTAGCAGTGCCCTTCTGATGTCGCTCGCCTTGCGCCCGCACTGGCTCGCGCCGGCTGAGGCGGGCGGGTTGGTGTGGCTGATGGGCGTGGCCTTGTGTGAGGCGATCAGCTGCACAACGGGGCTGGAGCCGCGCCTGAAGTGGCCCAACGATGTGCTGATTGGGGGGCACAAAGTCGCGGGCGTATTGCTTGAAGCGAGCAGCACCAGCAACCAGCTTGAACATGTTATCATTGGCTGTGGGATCAATGTCAGTGCTAGCCCACCCGCCGACCTCGTGCGCTACCCAGCCACGCACCTCGATGCCCACACTGCCAAACCCACCGAGCGGCTGACGTTGCTGCGGGCGGTGTTACTGCGCCTTGATACGTGGTACACCGCACTGGCTACGGATTTTGCGGCCACCCGCCCAGCCTTGTTTGCGGCGTGGCACGCGCTGCTCGATACCATCGGCACGCCGATCCACGTTGAGACGGCGCAGGGCACGTTGCACGGCATTGCCGAAGCAGTTGAGCCAGATGGTACGCTGCGCCTACGCGCCGCCGATGGACAACTCCACCTGATTACGAGTGGAGATGTGTTTGGCTAAGCCGCCTGCCCCCGAACCGCCTGCGCCGCCTAGCATTGCCAGCAGCACCGTGCGAACTATCGCGCTAGCGGCACTGCTGATTGCACTGGGCAACATTGCTAGCCGCTTCTTGGGCTTGGGGCGTGTAGCCGTGATCGCCTATTTCTTTGGGCGGAGCACCGAAGTGGATGCGTTTACGGCGGCGTGGACGATCCCGATTACGGTGTATGATCTGCTCATCAATGGGGCGATCAGTGCCGCGTTGATTCCGGTCTTCAGCGAATATGCCGAAGGCGATCAGCGCGAGTTTTGGCAGATTGTTTCTGGGGTCATCAATGTTGCGCTGCTAGCACTAGCGAGCGTGGTGCTAGTGTTGGTATGGCAGGCTCCGGCGGTGGTGGGCGTGCTGGTGCAAGCAAGCCGTGCCGAGATGATCCCGCTCACGGTGACACTGGTGCGCTGGCTGCTGCCGGCGGTAGTGCTGATGGGCTTGTCGGGCTTGCTGACAGCAACCCTGTATGCCCGGCAGCAGTTTTTGCTGCCGGCTTTTGCCAGTGCCGTGTTTAATGTCGGCATCATTGTGGGGGCGATCCTGTTGCACCAACAACTGGCGATCTTCAGTCTCGCCGTTGGGGTGCTGCTCGGCGCACTGGCCCAAGTGCTCCTGCAACTGCCCGGCTTGCGCGGCATGGTCTATCGCCCGGTGCTGAGCCTGAGCCATCCGGCGGTGCGGCGGGTGCTGTGGCTGTATGCGCCAGTGGCATTGGGGATCAGCTTCTCGATGGTGGGTACGCTGCTTGATCGCTGGCTGGCTTCGGGCTTTGTGACAGCATTGGCAACGATGCAGTATGCCACCACCCTGATCCAGTTCCCGCTCGGCTTGGTGGCGGCGGCGGTGTCGCTCGCCGTGCTGCCTACGCTTTCGCGCCAAGCGGCTAGCGGCGACGAGGCTGCATTCCGGCAGACGCTGGCGATGGGGATCAAGGTCGTGCTGTTATTTGTGCTGCCCGCGATGTTTGGCTTGGCGATGCTGGCCCAGCCGATCACGGCTCTGCTGTTTGAGCGGGGCGCATTTGGCGCAGCGGATACCGCGATCACAGCACTGGCATTGCTGCTGTATCTGCCGAGCCTACCCGCTGCCGCCATTGATCAGCTGTTGATTTTTGCCTTCTATGCCCGCAAGAATACGCTCACGCCGAATCTGGTGCAGGGTGCGGCAATCCTGATCTACCTTGCTACCGCGCTGCTCTTGCTGGCAAGTACCCAGCTGGGCTTCCTTGCGCTGGTGCTTGCCAATGCGGCCCAGTGGATCGGGCACGCGCTGCTGATGTGGTGGCTCCTGCGGCGGCAGGTGGCACTGGGCGGCTTGCGCTTGGGCGAGGCCGCTGCCAAAGCCTTGCTTGCATGCCTTATGATGGTCGTAGCAGTAGCCGCGCTGCAAGCTGGATTGCACGGGGTGCTGCCTGCGCCGCACCCTTTGCTGGTGTTACTGGTGGCGGGTGGGGGCGGGGCATTGCTCTATCTTGGCGCAAGTATCGCCCTCCGGGTGGAAGCCCTTGTCTTTTTTACGGATGCCGTGCGGCGCAAACTGGGACGCGCTGCGTAGTTGTGCTAGAGAAGGAACTGCAACGATGCCACAGATCGCTCACTATCACGCCTTTCGGGGGCGGCACTGGGACACTGGAACGATCTGCAATCTGCTTGATTATCGGGGGCTACGGGCCCCGCACACCGCGCAGCCGGTCAGTGAAGCCCTGTTGTTTGGGATCAGTGGCGGCGTGGCGGTGAGCTACTTTGTGTTTGAGTATCCCGGCTTTGTGCCCCAAGTGAGTATCGGCACGCGCTACCCATTTGATCCGATGGAGAAGATTTGGACGCGGCTGCGCCTGCATCCGGCGATCTACACCACGAGCCACGCCGAGACTGCCGCCACACAGCTAGCGGCGGTGCTTGCAGGTGGGCAGCCCGCCCTTGTGTGGGCGGATATGTTGAGCTTGCCCTACAATGCCACACCGCCCCTCGATGATGGCTTTGCGCTGATGTTGCCGGTGCTGGTGTATGGCTACGATGCCGCGCACGATGTCGTCTTGCTCGCAGATCGGGCGCAGGTTGCGCTTCAGATCGCGGCTTCTGCGCTGGCTACTGCCCGCGCCCGCTCGCAGCAGCATCAGCACCGCATGGTGGTGTTGGAGCCGCCCGCCACGCTGGATATGGAGGTCCTCGCCCACGCGGTGGTGGCTGGCATCCGCGATTGCATCAGCCTGTATGAATCTGCACCGCCGCGTGGGCCTGAGACGAATTTCGGCTTTGCGGCACTGGCCAAGTGGGCCACGATGCTGACCGATCCGAACTCAGTGCAGGGCTGGGCCCGGATGTTTCCGGCGGGTGCGCCACTGTATGCCGCGCTCACGGCGATCTATGGGGCAATTGAGAGCCGCGAGACGGGCGGGCGGGCCTCGCGCCCGCAGTATGCCGAGTTTCTCAGCGAAGCCGCGCTGATCCTCAACCGCCCGCAACTGCACGAGGTTGCGGCGCAGTTCCAAGCGAGTGCCGGGCAGTGGTCAGAATTGGCCCAACTGGTGCTGCCGGATGATGTGCCCGTGCTGTATGTAACGCGCACGCTGTTGCAGCACCGTGAGCAACTGCTTGAGCAGCAGGGGATGGCGGCCCTGCCCGAAGTGATGCAGATCAATACGCGCCTTGAGACGATCCAACACGAGATTAGCAACGACTTTCCGCTCAACGCGGCGGCTGTTGGTGAGCTGTATGCCGCGCTGTATACGAAGGTGCAGGCAATCCGGGCGACGGAGCAGGAGGCAATTACCCAGTTGCAGGCGTGCATTGGGTAGGGGCGGGGCTAGGGGGGCGGTGTTGGGAGCGATGCTAACGGACCCCTGAACCCCGCCCCCACTTGACAGGCGGCGCATGCTGGTATACTATAGTGTCATATTAACACTAAAGGAGTGGCACAGCATGAGTATCTTCGATGGCACGCGCCTGAAGCCGGAGCAGCTCAACTTGGATCTGCCGCGCCTGCAACAGGGCTGGTATGCAGATTTCTACTTCGATAACATCATTGCCATTTTGGGCAGCCTACAGGCGCAGGAGACACGCTTCACTGGGCATTCGTGGCGGCTTGAACAACAGGGCATAATGCCGACACAGGTGGCGGAGCTTGAGATCGGCAACCTCGCGGTGGAGATGCAGTGGTTTACGCGACGTGCACCCTACTCGGTGGTGGCGGGCGTAGATGTGGCATTGGCAATGCTTGCAGGCGCAACCGGCTATCATGATGCAGCGGGGCAGTTCGTCAATACCTACGCCCAATACCGCGTTGAGGCGGTGCAGGATGGGGTGAAAGTCAGCTATGATAGCAACCCGCTTGCGGTGCAGCCAGTGCTGAAGGTGCGCGGACGCTACCGCGACGTAGCCTTGCTCGAAACAACGACGCTGGGGGTGCTGTCACGCGCTAGCCGGATTGCGACGAATGTGTACCATACGCTTAAGGCGGCCCGCGGCAAGCCGGTGCTGTTTTTTCCGGCGCGCTTTGATGCGCCGGAGGTGCAAGCCCTCGATGGGTATGCCTACTGGATCGGGGTGCAACGCTACAATCACGATACCCAACAGCAGGTGCAGCCGTCGGTTTCAACTCCGGCACAGGCCGCGTGGTGGGGCGGCACGGCCAGTGGCACACTGGCGCACGCGGGGATTGCGGTGTTTCTGGGCGATACGGTCGCGGTGATGCTGGCATTTGCCGCCACCCGCCCGCCTGAAATTCCGCGTGTTGCTCTCATTGATTTTGACAACGACTGCATTGGCACGACGCTGGCGGTGATGGATGCGATGTTTGCCCGCTACCGTGAATTGACTGATGCGGGCAATGCGGCGGAAGCCGAACGCTATCGGCTGCATGCGGTGCGCCCTGACACGAGCGGCAATCTGCGTGATGTGAGTGTGCCGCCGCTCGGTGAGCGCAAGCTCGACAATGGGGTCAATCCGCGCTTGATCTTTATGCTGCGCGAGGCGATCAATATGGCGTGGCTACGCTGGGAGCTACCCGTTGCGTGGCTGGATGCGGCCCGCGAGTGGTGCCGCAGGATCCAGATTGTGGTGACGGGCGGCTTTTCGGCGGAGAAGATTCAGCGTTTCGAGGAGCTAGGCGTGCCGGTAGATCTGTATGGGGTTGGCTCATCCCTGTTCTCCAACAGCGATCTGGAAGGTACGAACAACGATTTCACGGCAGACATTGTGCGGGTGCAGGTTGCGGGGCAGTGGTATGATCTGGCGAAGATTGGGCGGCAGGCGTGTGCTAATCCTGATTTGGAGTTGATCCAACATGGATATGATGGAAGCGAGTGAAGCGGCTGAATTTGAAGCATTTCGCATGATCCGTGTGCCAATCCTGCCGCAGTATGCGGGCATGCCGCTGCTGGAGGTGCTGCGGGCGCATGTGGATGAAGCGACGCTTGGGCCGATCCTCGCGCATGGTGGGCTGTGGCTCAGGCGCGAGCGCGTGCGGGATGTCTGCCAGCCGGCCCCCGTTGGGGAGACGTTGCTGCTGCATCGCCCGCCCACCAGCCACTACAGCACGCCCCAGATTGGCTCAGACGATATTTGTTATGCCGATGAGTATCTGCTTGCATTGAACAAACACGTTGGCTGGTATACCACGCCGACCCCGTGGGATTGCACGGGCCATGTGCGCGAGAGCCTGAAGGTGTGGCTCGCGCAGCAGGGGGAGGACGAGCGGTATGTGCATCTACTGCATCGGCTTGACCGGGATACGTCGGGGGTGTTGTTGTGCAGCCGTGATCCAGCGATCAATCCAATTATGCAGCAGCATTTTGATCGAGGGGCAGTGTTGAAGGAGTATTTGTGTTTGTGCAGTGGCACACCACCGTATGCTACCTTTGCGCTGCATACGGGGCATGGGCGCGGGCGGGCGGGGCAGTGGCGGCTGTATGATCTGGCGCAGGTGGGGCGGAAGCTGCCGAATGGGAGCCGGGTGAAGGTGGCTTACACCAGCTTCACGGTGCTGCACCAGACGGCGCAGGCAACGTTGCTACGGGCAACACTCTACACTGGGCGCACGCACCAGATTCGGCTGCACCTTGCGGCGGTGGGGCTGCCACTCGTCGGCGATACGCGCTATGGTGGGGTGGGTGAGCTAGCGGGCCAGCCAATTACCGCGCACTGCCTGCATGCGTGGCGGGTGAGCCTGCCGCATCCGGCGTGGGCAACGCCGCTTATAATCCGTGCGCCGCTACCGGCGTGGCTTGGGCTACTTCAGGGTAAATAAAAAGCAGACTAGGTAACCCTAGTCTGCTTTTATATTTGGTAGCGGCGGCAGGATTCGAACCTACGACCTTCGGGTTATGAGCCCGACGAGCTGCCACTGCTCCACGCCGCGTCATCTGTACTCTGTAAGTATACCACATTTTCCCGCGCGGCACGACGGAGATGGGAGCGGATGCACGGACCTACTCTCCCAGCGGGTCTCCCGCCAGTACCTTCGGCGCTGCACCGTTTCACGACCTAGTTCGGGATGGGGTAGCGTGGGTCCGGT
>JAAUTZ010000145.1 GCA_012031225.1 Chloroflexaceae bacterium | reverse complement strand
ACGATCCGTCCAACTCTAGTGGGCAAGGTGGCGGTGTTGGCAGTGGCGAAGGCGATACCGTCTTCCGCCCCTTCGATCCTTCTGGGGAGCAGGGCGAGCGCGAATTTGTGCAGGGCAGATTGGTGAGGAAGGTAGCACCGAGCGGCGCGAAGGCGAAAGCGCACTGCCCGGCGTGAGCAACCCCTCGCTCGTGCCCTATTCGGAAGTGTTCCCCGACTACGCCCAATCCGCCAGCGAAGCCCTTGATCGCGGCTACATCCCGCCCCACCTGAAAGACTACGTGCGCGATTACTTCTCGCAGCTTGAACCCGACGCAGGCGAACCGTAAGTGGCTAGGGCATATGCCCAACGCCTGTAGCAGCACCAATATCAATAGTAGCCAACAGCAATGGCTAACGCCTGCACGGTATGGATCGTGCGGCGTATCGCAATTCTTGAGTGTACAGGAGCAAGCTAGATATGACCACCCCCCCGCAGCCGCCCATGCCACAGCACCCGCAGCCGCCCATGCCACCACCGCCCCGCATTACCCCCGAAGAGTTTCGCCAGCGCACCTTTGCCATCGAAGCCGAAGTCGGGCAGGTGATTGTTGGGCAGCGCGAACTGATCCGCCAGACGGTCGTGACGCTGCTGGCGGGCGGTAATGCGCTACTCGAAGGGGTGCCCGGCCTCGCCAAAACGACCCTCGTTCGCACCCTCGCCGATGTGATTGACTGTAGCTTCAGCCGCATCCAGTTTACGCCCGACCTGATGCCCGCCGATATTGTCGGCACAACCTTGATCAACGAGGATGAACACGGGCGCAAGGCGTTCCGCTTTGAGCCGGGCCCGATCTTTGCCAATCTGGTGCTGGCAGATGAGATCAACCGCGCCACACCCAAGACGCAGAGTGCCCTGCTAGAAGCCATGCAGGAGCGTACTGTCACGGTTGCCAAAACGATCCACCGCCTCAGCACGCCGTTTTTTGTGCTGGCTACCCAGAACCCGCTCGAAATGGAAGGCACCTACCCGTTGCCCGAAGCCCAGCTTGACCGCTTCCTATTTAAGGTGAATGTGGGCTTCCCAACGACAGCGGAACTGGTTGAGATTGCCAACCGCACAACAGGCAACCGCGCCCCGCAGCCGCGCAAAGTTGCCAACAGTGCCATGATTATGGAGATGCAAACGCTCGCCCGCACCGTACCGATTGGCAGCCACCTGCTCAATTATGCCGCCCGCCTGATCAGTGCCACCCACCCCGAAAACAAAGAAGCCCCACCAGTCACGCGCCAATACATTCGCTACGGAGCCTCACCGCGTGGCATGCAGGCAATCATCCTCGCGGGCAAAATCCTTGCACTGCTGGACAATCGCTACAACGTGGACTTCAAAGACTTGAAAGCAGCCGCGCTGCCTGCCCTACGCCACCGCTGTATCCTCAACTTCGAGGCCCAAGCGGAAGGGGTCAGTGCCGATGAGATCCTGCTCAGCATCCTCGAATCCGTCCGCGATGAGTAGTGCCAGTGTGCAGCCTGCCCGTTGAGGAGTGTTGCCGATGACAACCGCAACTGAACCCCTATTTGACTCAGCCTTCCTGCGTAAGCTGGATCGGCTGACGCTTCTCACGCGGCGGGCCCTGCTCGGCGATATGCAAGGCGAACGGCGCAGCCCACGGCGCGGCACATCGGTGGAATTTGCCGACTTCCGCCCGTATACGCCCGGCGATGATATTCGCCAGATTGACTGGAACCTCTACGCCCGCATGGAGAAGTTCTTCCTCAAGCTGTTTGTGGCTGAGGAAGAACTCACGATCCACCTGCTCGTAGATAATAGCCGCTCGATGGATTGGGGCGATCCGAACAAGCTCGATTATGCCCGCCGTATGGCTGGCGCGTTTGGCTACATCGCCCTGAGCAGCCTTGACCGCGTGACCGTCTCGGCATTTGGGGCAGGCGAGCAGCGTGGCCCAACCCAGCTCCCCAGCGTGCGCGGCAAACGCGGGGCGTTTCCCCTGTTCCAATTCTTGCAGCACATGCCGGTTAGTGCGAGTGGCAATCTGGTAGCGGCGTGCCAACGCTATGCCCAAACCGCCCGCATTCCGGGGCCGTTGCTGCTCTGCTCGGATCTGATGGATGAGGGCTGGCGGGATGCCCTCCAAGCCCTCTCCGCACGCCCCTTCGAGATTACCCTGATGCATATCCTTGCGCCGCAAGAACTGGAGCCACAACTCGATGGCGACTTCCGCCTGCTCGATAGCGAAACCGGCGCACCCATCGAGATTACCGCCGATGATGACCTGCTGCGCCGCTATCAAGCGAACCTCGCCGCGTGGCGCAGTGAAGTTGAAGGCTATTGCAACGCACGCGGGATCATCTACTTTGCCGCCGACTCATCCGTCTCTGTCGAGGAGTTTGTGCTGGCCCAGATGCGCCAGCGCGGGGTGTTGCGCTGATGCAGTACACGGTTCATCTGCACAAGCCCAACGGACGCACGATCAGCTATGCCACCACGCTCCTCGCGTACACGGCAGAGTACGTCCTGCTCCACGCCCGCTGGACCATGCCGCCGATGGATCTGGGCGTGTTGTGCTTCGAGCCGGAGGATGTCCTGCTAGAGTATTTCTACCCTACGCGCTGGTACAATGTCTTTGCCCTATACACCCCCACCGGCACCCTGAAGGGCTGGTATTGCAACCTCGCCCGCCCAGCCCGTTTGCACCCCGCCGCCGTCGAGAGCGACGACCTGCTGCTCGATCTGGTGGTGCTGCCAGAGCCGCGCACGCTGCACCTGCTCGATGCTGAGGAGTATGCCGCGTGGGGCTTAGCCCAGCACGATCCCGCCGCGCACGCCGCCGTGCAAGCCGCCCTCGCCGAGCTGTCCGCACTAGCACAGGCGGGTGCGCCGCCATTTGGCATGCAGCCGCTCGAACCGCTTGACCAATTCGTACCGACCCTAATGCCGCTGGAGATGGAGATGTAGCTATGTCGTTGCTTGCCCCGCTTGCCCTCATTGGTGCGGCGATCTTTGGCCCGCTGATCATCGCCATGTACCTGCTCAAGCTACGCCGCGAGGAGCGCACCGTCTCCTCTACGTTTCTGTGGCAGCGCATGGTGCGTGATGTCGAAGCGAATGCACCGTGGCAACGTCTGCGCCGCAACTGGCTGCTGCTGCTGCAACTGCTGATCCTTGCCCTGTTGGTGCTCGCCCTTGCCCGCCCCTTTGTGTTTGCCGAAGGGATCAGTGGGCGCAACCTTGTGATCATCCTTGACCGCTCGGCAAGCATGGGCGCAGTGGATGACGGCGTGCGCCGCCTCGATGCCGCCAAAGCGCGAGCGATCCAATTGATTGACCAACTGCCCGATGGCGGGCGAGCAACGATCATTGCGGCGGGCGGCGTGATGGAAGTGCCCGCCTCAGCCACCACCGATCAACGCGAATTGCGGGCGGCAATCAATGCTATCGAACTCAGCGTGAGCAGTACAAGCGACCTCGCCCAACCGCTCACGCTGGCATCTGCCCTCGTTGCCCGCACCGAACAGAGCGAAGTGGCGATCATCTCCGAAGGCAATGTGACCATTCCTCCCGACCTCGAAGTGCCCGCGCTAGTCAGTTTCTTTCCCATCGGCACGCGCCAAGATAACGTGGCGATCAGTGCGATGGTGCTCCAGCCGGGCGTTGGCAGCCAAACGCTCTTTGTGCAAGCAACCAACTATGACCCAAGCACGGCGGTCTCACGCCGGATTGATGTATTCCTCGATGGCACGCTGTTTAATGCCTACAATGTGACGCTGCAACCCGCTTCCGAGCGCAGCATCGTGGTGGAAGTGCCACCCGATGTGCAGCTTGCCGAAGCCCACCTCAGCGGGGAGGATGCACTCGCCCTTGATGATCGAGTGTGGGCCGTGAGCCGGGTTGGGAATGTCACCAATGTACGGATCGTGGGGCCCGGCAACCGCTTTCTCACCACTGCGCTAGGGCTGCTGCCCGGTGTGCAAGCAACCACTGTGCCCACTACAACCACCAGCTTTGAGGAGACTGCGGCACAAGTGCCGATTACCATATTAGATCGCACTGTGCCCGCCACGTTGCCGCCGGGCAATCTGCTGTTTATTGCCCCGCCGCGCAGCACCGAGTTCTTCTCGGTTACGGGCGTGCTAGAGTTTCCGGCGGTGCAGCCGATAGTGGGCGACGAGCCGCTCCTCCGCAACGTGAGCCTAAGCGACGTGAGTGTGCTGGAAGCGGTACGGATCGTGCCCGGCACATGGGCGCGGGTGATTGTGGATAGCGATGGTGCGCCGTTGCTCGTGGCGGGTGAGCGCGACGGGCGGCGGGTAGTCGTGCTGGCATTTGACCTGCTCAAATCCGATCTGCCGTTGCAGGTTGCCTACCCACTGCTTATGGCGAATATTATCAACTTCCTTGCGCCCGGCACTGGCGTTGAGTCGGGCGCGGTAGCACCGGGCGAGCCGATTACGCTGCAACTCGATCCGGCGATTACGCAGGTGCGCCTAACCCTGCCCGATGGCACAGTAGTTACTCCGCCGATCAACAACAACCTGCTCACCTTTGCCGATACGGATACGCTAGGCGTGTATGCGCTCGAATTGCTGCGCGATACGGAAGTAGTGGCAGAGCAACGCTTCGCCGTGAACTTGTTTGCACCCACCGAGTCGCAAGTCATCCCACAGCAGCAGATCCCCGTCCAACAAACAGGTGGCATCCAGAATGCGATTGCGCCTAACACCCAATCGGCGCGGCAGGAGTTCTGGCGGTGGCTGGCCGCAATTGCGCTGGTGGTGCTGCTGGTGGAGTGGCTGGTCTATCAGCGCAGTGGCGTGCAGACCGTATGGGCGCGGCTACGCGGTAGCATCGGGCAGAAGAAGCCGCTATGAGCCAATCGGCTCCCCAATCCGCCCCTGCCGCCCAATTCGCCCCTGCCGCGCCAATCCTGATCCTACTGGCGTACCTTGCGTTCATCAGCTTGGGCTTGCCCGATGCGCTGCTGGGCGTGGCATGGCCTTCGATCAGTGCCGAATTTGGGCTACCTATCGGCTATCTGGGGTTGCTCTTGGCGTGTGCCTCTGTGGGCTACCTGATGGCCAGCTTTGCGGGGGGCTGGCTGATAGCGCGGCTGGGCATTGGCCCGCTGCTCACCGTGAGTTGCCTGCTAGCGATGGCTAGTCTGATCGGCTACGCGACAGTGCCCATGGGGTGGCTCCTGTTTATCACCAGCTACTTTCTGGGCATGGGTGGTGGCGCAATAGACGTGGGCTTGAACATCTACGCGGCGGCCCACTTCTCGCCGCGCCACGTCAACTGGCTGCACGCCTGCTACGGCGTAGGCGCAATGCTTGGCCCCCTCATTGTCACAGCGGTGCTGAGTGCAGGCTTGGTGTGGCGGTGGGCCTATCTGCTAACGGCAGGGCTGCTCGCCCTCATGTCGCTGGCATTCTGGTTCTCGCGCCACTTGTGGGATCAGCCGACTGCGCCCGCGCCTGATGCTCCGGCTTCACTACCCAGCCCACCCACAGTTGGCACAAGCCTGCGCCGCCCGCTCGTCTGGTTCAGTATTGCGCTGTTCTTCATCTACACTGGGCTTGAAATTACGGCGGGGCAGTGGAGCTACACCCTCTTGACTGAGGGGCGCGGCATGGATCCGACGCAGGCGGGGGTGTGGATCGGGCTGTATTGGGGCAGCCTGACGGTGGGGCGGATCGTGTTTGGCATCATCAGCGAGCGGGTTGCACCGGATGCGATCCTGCGGCTGTGTACGCTGGGCTTGTTGGCCAGCACGCTGCTGATCTGGCAGAGCGAGATCACGCTCCTCAACTCCATCGGCTTAGCTCTGACGGGCTTCCTGCTTGCACCGATCTTCCCCTTGATGATCGCCCGCACGCCGGCCCGGATTGGGGCCGCCGCACCGTATGTCATCAGCTTCCAAGTGGCGGCGGCCAGCATCGGGGCGGGAACAATTCCGGCGGCCACGGGTTGGCTCGTTGAGCAATTAGGGCTAGAGGCGGTAGGGGGCGTAATTGGTGGGCTAGCACTGGGGGTGGTGCTACTGCACGAGGCGGTGCTGCTGCTCGGCAGTGCCCGTGCTACGACTCCAGTGCCAGAGCAGTAGTCACCCTCACTGATTGAGTACGTCGCCACGCTTGCCCGCGCTCACGGCTGCACGCTGGAGCGGCACAGGAGGGGCACGTTCACCCGCATCCTATCACCCCACACGAAAGCCACAGCTTGGGCAATAAATGGCACGGGCGGCCATGGTATACCCACACGCGCCACATGTTTTGGTTGCCGCCTGTGGTGGTGGTGGCGGCGGCGGGGCATAAGGCGGCGGTGCGGCTTGGGCGGGCGGCGGGGCGATAAGGACGGCG
>JAAUTZ010000051.1 GCA_012031225.1 Chloroflexaceae bacterium | reverse complement strand
CCTCGCACCCGACACCTAACACCCGACCCCTCGCACCTGATACCTAACACCCGACCCCTCGCACCTGATACCTAACACCCGTCACCTCGCACCTGAAACCTTTATGGGCTAGGCTGCGCCGCGCTGGTAGGACTCGTCGAGTAGCTCGATGATGAAGCGCACCTGCACCTCGCTCGTTTTGCGGCGCAGTTCGCCTACGAGCTGCACATGGCAGCCGGGGTTTGCCGTGACAACCACCGTCGCGCCTGTTTGCAGCGCATTGTTGATCTTGCGCTCGCCAAGCCGGGCCGCCATCTCCGGCTGGGTGATGTTGTAGATCCCGGCACTGCCACAGCACAGCGAGCTTTCGGCCATCTCGCGGAGTTCCAAGCCCGGAATAGCTTTGAGCAGGGTGCGCGGCGGGGTGCTGATGCGTTGCGCGTGGACAAGGTGGCACGGCTCTTGATAGGTGACTTGGATCGGTAGCTCGCCCAAGCCCGCGCGGTTCAGCCCAATCTCCGTCAGCCACTCATGCACATCCTTGATCTTCGCCACAAACCGCTCGGCGCGGGCGTGCCATTCAGGATCATCGTGCAGCAGGTGGTGATACTCCTTGAGCGTACTGCCACAGCCCGCCGCATTGATGACAATCGCATCTACGCCCAGCCCCTCAAAGGCCGCAATGTTGCGGCGGGCAAGATCACGGGCCCCATCCAGATCGCCGCTATGCCCGTGCAGTGCGCCACAGCAGCCCTGATTGGGCGGCAGAATAACATCGCAGTGGTTCTTCTGCAACACGCGGATCGTGGCTTCATGCACATGCACAAAGGCCGTACTCATGATGCAGCCCGTCAGCATTGCCACCATATAGGTCGCTTCACCTTCCGCCTTGTACACCTGCCCCTGTGGCACGACAAAGTGGCGGCTGGTAGCGGGCAGCATGGTTTCCATCTCATCCATCCGAATCAGCTTGAGGATCCCGCTCTTGCGCGCAAACCACTGCGCCCCCGTGCGTTGGTACAGGCTCATCAAGCCCGAAAATGCCCGGAACTGGCGCATATCGTTGAACAAGCCATTGAACACAACCTGATGCAAGCTACGTTGCCATAGCGGGCGGCCCTTGAGCGTCTCGGAGGGAACCGGCAACTGCTTCTGCTCTTGGCTCGTGCGGGCTTGGGCAATCTGGGCCCGGCTCGCTTCAAGGATCGTGCCGTATTGCACGCCGCTCGGACACACCGCCTCACACGCCCGGCAGTTGAGGCACTGGCTCATTTGCTCCTGAAACACCGGGCTATCCAAGCCGATCAAGCCTTCGCTGACCGATTTCATCAACTGGATGCGCCCGCGTGGGGAGGACATCTCCAAGCCGGTTTCGCGGTAGGTTGGGCACGATGAGAGGCACAGCCCGCAATGCACGCAGGCATTGATCAACTCATCGGTGGGGCGATCTTTATCGCTGAAGCCCAACAACGGGATCGGCTCAACCGCAGTTGGCTCGCTGGCCGGAGCCATCGTAGGCGTAGGTATCGTTGCCATTCGTTGCTTCCTCGCTAGAATAGTGATGATTGATGATACATTGCTGAGTCGTATTACATAGTCCCTATGATACCACGTAACGGCCGGGGTTCAGACGTAGGGTGGGATCATACGCCTGCTTCAGGGCATGCATCAGCATTGCCCCTTCCGGCTCCGCACCCCACACGGCAATGCCCGCCTTGCGCTCTGGCGCACACGCCAGCACATGGCAGTGCCGCCAGCGTTGCACCAGTGTGCGGTGCAACGTATGCAAGGTCGCCCGATCACAGCCTACCCGCAGCAGGATTACGCCGTGCTGGGCGTGGGCACTGCTCGCCATGGCGTAGCCGTGCGTCTGGGCGAGCGCAGCAAGGTGGGCAAGGGCGGCGGGCAGCTCGGCGGGTGCCACACATAGGCGCAGCACCGCCGTATCGCCGTTGGCATCGTGGGTGCTGGCAAGGTTCGCAATCGCCTGCCACAACGCGCTATGGTCGCGGTCGTGGCCATCGGTCAAGGTGCGCGTTTCGAGCGCGGCGTGCTGCTGGGCGAGCGCGGCTACGTCGCGCATGTGCCGTTCGCAGGCGGCGGGGATGCCTTCTGCCCGCACGGCCAATGCAGCCCCGCCTACGATGCCGAGTTGAGCCAGTGCCCCCCGATCAAGATACTCGACAGCCGTTGGCACAAGCTGCGTGGTGCTGATCTGGGCGAGGGTGGCGAAGGCCGCTTCCGGTGCAGCAAAGGTGGCTAGCAGGGTGGCTTCGTGCAGTGGGCGCGGCAGCACTTTTAGATTGACGGCGGCGATGATGCCGAGCGTGCCCATGCTGCCATTGAAGAGGCGCACCAGATCGTAGCCACTGACGTTCTTGACGACTAAGCCGCCATTGCGAATGATCGTCCCATCCACCTCAACTATCGTCAACCCAAGCAGCAGATCGCGGAGCGTGCCGTAGCCGCGCCGTGCGCCCGTCCAGCCGAGTGCCACCAAGCCGCCGATGGTTGCCCGTTCCGGCTGGTCTACCTCAAAGGGTAGCATCTGCCCCTGTGCGGCGAGCAGGCGTTGCATGGTGGCAATCGGCATGCCTGCCTCCACACTGATCGTCAGGTCTTTCGGCTCATACTTCAGCACGCGGTTCAGGCGTTGCATGCTGACGATCACATCTGGCGCGGCGATCAGGTTGCCGATCTGCTGATGCGTGCCGCCGCCCCATACCACCACCGTCGCCCCGGCGCGGTGGCACACCGCCAGCACCGTCGCCAGCTGGTCAAGGTCGGCGGGTTCGGCAACATAGGTGGCGGCTTGGCCCTGCACCGCGAAATGCTGTGCGCCATCGCCTGTGTACAGGTTGCGTTGCCCCACGATGGCTTCGAGGCGTGGGCCTAGCTCGGATGGGTCGAGCGTATTACTGCTGCGCGTAATCCGGCTGTGGCGTTGCTCGGCGAGCTTGAGCGGGTCGCTATTGCTGGGGAACATCTTGGCGGGGTTGAATTGGGCGCGTGGGTTGAAGGTGGCGTAGATCACGGCCATGGCTTGCAGGTCAGCCGCATTAAACAGCATCGCCATATAGTTCTGCTTCTCGATCCCGATGCCGTGTTCGCCACTGATTACGCCGCCTTCTTCGATACTCAGGCGCATCACCGCTTCGGCGATGTGCTGGGCCCGCTGCACTTCGTCGGGGTCACGCGGATTGTACAGCACGAGCGGGTGCAGGTTGCCGTCGCCCGCGTGGAAGATATTCGCCATAGGCATGTTGTACTGCCGCCCTAGCTGTTCGATCTGCTCCATCATAAATGGCAGACGGGTGCGCGGCACAACGGTATCCACCAGATAGTAGGCGGGAGCCAGCCGCCCAATCGCCCCGAACGCATTCTTGCGCGCCGCCCATGCGCGGTTCTGCTCCTCCTCCGTGCGGGCGGGGCGTAGCTCCAGTGCGCCGTGCTGGGTGCAGATCGCCAAGATCGCCGCTAGCTGGTCGTCCAAGCCATCCTCTACGCCGTCCACCTCGATCAGCAGCAGGGCTTCCGCTTCGGGCGGCAAGCCGAGCTGGTAGCCCTCGTTCACCGCCCGAATTGCATTGCGATCCATCATTTCAAGCGAGGTAGGCAGATAGCCTGCACCCACTACGGTACTCACCACCTCGCTTGCACTGATCACATCCGGGAACAGGGCCAGCACCACGCGCTTCGCTTCGGGCAGGCGCGTCAGGCGCACAAGAGCCTGCGCCACAAGGCCGAGCGTGCCTTCGCTGCCGACCACCACGCCGGTCAGGTCGTAGCCAGCACGATCACTCACGCCGTCGCTCGTCCACAGGCGCGTGCCATCGTGCAGCACCATATCAAGCGCAAGGATGTGGTTCGTCGTTACGCCATACTTCAGGCAGTGCGGGCCACCGCTATTGGTGGCGATGTTGCCGCCAATCGTGCAGGCTTTCTGCGAGGAGGGGTCGGGGGCATACTTGTAGCCGTAGAATTCGACGTGCTGCGAGAGTTCAAAGTTAATCACGCCGGGCTGGACGAGGGCGCGGCGATTGGGAATATCCACTTGCACCACCTTGTCCATCCGCGCCGTGCCGATAACCATGCCCCCGCGCAGCGGTGTTGCCCCGCCCGACAAGCCCGTACCTGCGCCGCGGGGCACAATCGGGATATTGTACTGGTAGGCGTGATGCACCGCCACCACAATCTGGTCTGGGGTGGTAGGCAGGACAACCAGATCGGGGGGAGTCTTTACCATCACGCTGCCATCCGAGTCGTAGGTCATCAGCGCGTCAGGGTTATCCACGACAGCATTGGCTCCCAACGCACGGCGTAAAGCATCAATCAAGGCGATGTGTTTTTGCTTCATTGCGCTTGCTTCTTTCCAGTCAAGATAAAAAGGTTGGGTTTATCGGTTCTTGGCTTGCCCGCCGATCAGCCAGCGCACACCTACGTATGTTCCTTGCGCGGCTGGCCGGTGGCAATGGTGACATCGGCGGCATCTTGGTAGATCTTGCTCACGGCGCAGTAGTCTTCGCGCCCGTAGCCCGCGCCTTCGGCTAGCTCATACAGCTGATACGACAGGGCGGTCATCATCATGGGCACGCCGAGCGCACGGGCCGAGTCAAGCGCGGCTCCTAAATCTTTCTGCATCAGGCTGGTTGCAAAGCCGGCGGTGTAGTCATCGTTGAGCATCCGATCCTTGACCCACGTTTCCAACAGGAAGTTTGCACCTGCTGATTGCAACACGATCTCGCGGATCGTAGCTGCATCGCCGCCCGCTTTCACCGCGAGGGTCATGGCTTCGGCAATGGCAATCATCAAGTTGCCACAGATCATATTGTTTGCCAGCTTAATCACCTCGCCCATCCCATTCGGGCCAACGTGGGTTACGCTGCGCCCCATCGCGTGCAACACCGGCTCAGCTTGGGCGTAGGCTTCGGGCAGGCCCCCCACCATAATCGCCAATTCGCCGCGCCCGGCGCGCTCTGGCCCACCACTGATCGGCGCATCGAGCATGGCGATCCCGTGCGGGCTGAGGGCCGCCGCAATCTGGCGCGACTCGGTGGGGTTGATCGTGCTGCAATCCACAACGATCAAGCCGGGCTGGGCGCCATGCACAAGCCCATGTTCACCCAAACACACCTCGCGCACTTGCGGTGCATCGGGCACACACGTCACGACAATCTGGCTCGCTGCGGCTACCGCCTGCGGATCGGCAACCACCTGTGCGCCAGCCGCCTGCAAGCGTTCGACGGGGGCGCGGTTGTGATGCCCGCAGATCGTGAGCGGGAACCCTTTTGCTAGCAGGTTGGCCGCCATTGGTTCGCCAATCGTGCCTAGCCCAATAAATCCGACATGCAGTGTCATCATAGGTCTATCCTTTTGGTTTATTGTGCAGCGCGGGCAGAAGCATTATTGTACCTGTCTGTTATGGAATATAACAAGATCATCGGGGGCTGTCAAGACAAGCGCGAGCGGGTGAGGCCCTACCCAAGCGGCATAATCTGCTCGACAGGCACAAGTTGCAGGGAGCCGGTGGGGCAGGCTGAGATGCAGGCCATATCGCCGTAGCCATGACAATAGTCGCACTTATCGGCGCGGTGGGTGGGGCGCACGGGCTGCAACGGGATGATTGGGGCGAGCCGTTGCTGGGCACTATCTATGAATTGGATCACGGGATGGGTCGTTTTCTTGGGGCGTAGGCGCACCGAGTCTACCGCATTGTAGGGGCAGGCGGTGATACAGGCGCCACAGCCGGTGCAGGCATCGGTGATAATCAATGCGCCTTGATCGTTCCAGACAAGCGCAGCTTCGGGGCACGCTGCGACACACTCGGCTCCGATCTCGCATTGGCGGCAAACATCTACCACATCATACTGCTCGATCTGCACCCCGTTCAGGTGCAGGCGGGTGTTGCCGTGCCGCGTGTGGCAGGCTTGCTCGCAGATCGTGCAATCGGGCGGGCATAGCTCCGGCGTGCGAACGAGGGCGTAGCGTCCGCGCAGAATGCCGTGCTGAATGGTTGCGACAAGCTGGCGCGTGCGCTCCTCGTGATCGAGGCTGCGGCTGGTGCTAGCACGTCGCTGGGCAACCATCGCCTGCAAGCGCGACTCTAGATCGGGGCGTTGGTGCAGCAGCGCGTGAAAGGCCGCCGCCGGCAACACCAGCACATCGGTGATCGTCACGGCGTGCACGGTGGCATTGTGCGGCTGCTGCGTGAGCAGCGACATCTCGCCAAAGAAATCGCCTTGCCCCAGTGTGGCAATCACGATCCCATCGTGTTCGACTACCGTTTGCCCATGCTCGATCAGGTAGAAGGCATCGCCGGGGGTATCTTGGGTGATGATTGGCGTGGCGCGGGTGAAATGCCGCTGCTCCAGCAGGGTGGCAAGGCTCTCGCGTTCAGGCAGGTCTAGCTCGCGGAACAACGGAACCCGTGCCAGTGTGGTCAGCGTTAGGCGACGGGTATGGATCGCGCGCAGGCGGGCATCAAGGCGGGGCAGAGTCGGGAGCAGGTCACGCAGTTCGGTCAGTTCGAGTTGGAGCACCAGCGCGGGGGAGATGCTCTGCACCCCGATGCGCTGGTACGCATCGCCAAACAGCATGCCCTCGCCGAAACAATCGCCGCGCTGCAACACATCCAGCAGCAGCGGATGCCCATCGCGGGCAGTTGCCATGAGATGGACGGTGCCCGTTAAGAGGAAGAACAGCCACGCGCTGCGTTCACGTTCGCGTACAATCGGGGCGTGCGGCGGATAGGCCCGCAACACACACAGATCGAGCAAGTGATCGAGTTCACTCTCTGGCACACCCTGCAACGCCGTGATCTGGGTCAGTTCGCGCAGGCGGTGCTGGCGTTGTTGGCGTTGCTGCTGGGCGCGGGCGGCGGCGTGGTGTTGGGCACTCGGATCGGTGGGGTGTGCGCCCATTGGGGGCCTCCTTTCATGCGGCGGAGGGGCTGGTTGCGGCGTGAGCTTCGGCTCGCATCGCATTCACCAGCGTCTCCATTGTGTCAAGTGTTTTGTCGAGAAAGTGCGTGCCATCGGGCAGGGTGGCGTTAGCATCCAGATAGCCGTTGGGGCCATTGTGCCCGATAGGGCCTACGTCAACCATAGTGATGCGCCCCTCGCGCTTGGCAATATTCCAGAACGATTTGCGGCTGATGGGCCAGCGTCCCGGAAACACGCGCTCGCCGAGTGTATGCACTTTGTCGCTTTCACCATAGATATGGTAGAGCTTGTGGAGATAGTTCAAGCCCGGATCGCTGCTCAGCACGCCGCCCATCGAAATCACCCACACTGGCGCCCGCACCGTCGGGGCGATGTAACGGGCTGCACCGAGCGCAACTTGCCCACCGCCACTGTAGCCGAGCAGGATCACGGGCACGCCACTGCCAAGCTGGTAGCCTCGCCGCAGCATAAAGCGCACGATGATCTCGGCGATGCCGTAGCTGTAGATTGCCCCGTAGCGGTGATCGGCAGAGACGAGCACCTGCATCAGGTTGCGGAGATTGATGATCTGCCCCAGCACTGCCGTGCGCGAGTGCGAGCTTTTCTGTTCGTGCAGCCAGCTCCAGATGTGCCCTAGGGCCGTACTCTTTTCCAAGCCGCGCTTGGCTACCGAAAAAGCAAACACATCGCGGACAATCAACGTGGTGGGGAGGCGGGCTTGCAGCTGATCGAGGAATAGCACCTCGTTGGGGGCTTCGTAATCGCCCGACGTATCGCCGATCCCAGAGAGGTAGATCAGCACCGCATCGGCGTGGCTCTGCACCAGCGCGTGCTGGAACTGCTCCACGCCCTGTACCTGCTGCGGGATTTGCTCGGCAGTTGCGCTCGTATCCTCATGCTGGCGCATCCACCAACGCACCGTCTCGAAAGGCGCAAGGAACAGCCCCACAAGGGCAACGAACACGATCAGGATGATGAACTGTAAGCCGAACTCGGCGGCATACAGCAGGAGTTGGGTGGCTAGCGCAACGATGAGCTTGAGCAGCTCCAGTAGGAATTGCACGATCTCAGATGGCATGGGCTTGCTCCTCACGGGGCAGCTGCTCGGCAGGAGCCAGCGTCAGCACGGGCGGTACCTGTTCGTGGCGCACCGGAAAGCCGGTGGTCACCTGCCACAACCACTGCTGCACCACTTGCGCGGAATTGCTCTGCCAGCGTTCGAGTAGGCGCAGCAGCAGCCACCCCGCAAACACACCCACAATCGCTTGCCACGGCCCCAGATCAAACGCGACCCCGATCAGCAATAGCGCAATGGCAAGGCTGAAGATCCCGGAACCATACATGAGCAGGGGCCCGAGATAGGGCAGCAGGAACATGAAGCCGAAGAAGGAGGGCAGGTAGCTGATCGCCACAATCAGCACCACAGCGGAGAAATCGGCCCGATGCCCGTAGACTAGCTGCACCAAGCTCCAGATCGAAGCCGCCCAGAGCAGATGCCCTAGCACTTGCAAGCCCGCAAACACGGCCCAGTGATACACGCTTCTGCGAAAAGGGACCCGGTTCAACATCAGTAAGGGTGTGCGCGTGCCAATGCTTTCCATAAAGCCACAGATGAACAAAACGGTGACGCTAAAGGCAATGATGATAGTGTCAATCCACATCAGCGCAATTGCTCCCTTTTCACCTACTACCCGTATTGCGTTACCTCTTACGTAGGCTATTATACACGCTTTCGGGGGCGGCGCGGAACACTGGCTCGCGCCACCTTGCACGATCCATCCTGCGCCCGTCCGCCGTTCGCATATCCCGCGACAATGTGCTATATTTGAGCTAGGCACACTGAGCTAGAGTTGAGGAACTGACCTGATGCGCGAACGTACCCGACTTGGACGAATTACCAGTGGATCATTTGTTGAGGGGCTGACGGCCCGCCTCGAAACCCGCAACAGCGTGGAAGATATGCGTGTGGGCAAATTTGTGGTGGTGCAGGGCGACAAGCTCGATTTCTTCTCGATGGTGACAAATGTTGCGCTCGCCACCACCACCAACGCCCTGTTGAGCGACCCGCCCGATGGCGATGCGTTTGTGCAGGCGGTGCTAGCGGGCACCGCCACCTACGGCACGGTGGAGCTTGAGCCGCGCCTGATGCTGCCGCGCAACTTGACCGAGAACCTGCAACCGGTCAAGACGATTCCGCCACACTTCGCGCCGATGTACGATGCCGATGAGGATGACTTCACGCAGGTATTTGGGGCAGCGGGCGGCACCCTCTTCGAGATTGGCCGCCCGCTGGATATGGACGTGCCCGTCTGCCTCGATCTGCACCGCCTCGTAGAGCGCAGCAACGGCATCTTCGGCAAGAGCGGCACCGGCAAGAGCTTCCTCACCCGCCTGCTGCTCTGCGGCACGATAGCGAGCGATGTGTGCAGCTCGCTCGTCTTCGATATGCACAGCGAATATGGCTGGGATTCGCGGGCTGAAGGGGGGCACTTCATCAAGGGCTTGCGCCAACTCTTCGGCGATCAGGTGCTCGTGGCGACGCTGGATGCCAAGCCCAAGCATAGCGTAGATGGCACGATCATCATCGGCTTAAACCAGATCGAGGTAGACGATCTGCTGCCTCTGCAAGACGAACTCAACCTAAATAGCACCGCCGCCGAGTCGGCCTACATCCTGCAAGATCGCTTCAACGAACAGTGGCTGAACCGCTTGCTAGGGATGGATAGCGAAGCCCTGCGCGAATTTGTCGATCAGAGCGGCGCAAATATCAATTCGCTGAGTGCCCTGAAGCGCAAGCTCAGTGCGGTGGCGCGGCTGCCCTTTGTCCAAGCCCAAGCTGACTTCTCGGTGGTGGATCGGCTGATCGAGGCCCTTGTCAATCGCCGCCATGTGGTGATTGAGTTTGGCCAGCACGACAACATGCTCAACTACATGCTTGTTGCCAATATCATCACGCGGCGCATCTACAGTCGCTGGACGCAGCAAACCGAAACCTATCGCTACACCAAGAACCCCGCTGATCAGCCGCGCCCGCTGATGATTACGGTTGAGGAGGCTCACCGCTTCTTGACCCCAGCGATTGCGCGGCAGACAATCTTTGGCAAGATCGCCCGCGAGATGCGGAAGTATAGCGTCACCTTGCTTGTGGTGGATCAACGCCCATCCTCGATTGATGCGGAGGTGATGAGCCAGCTTGGAACCCGGATCACCGCGCAGCTCAACGATGACCGCGACATATATGCCGTCTTTGCGGGGGTGAGCGGGAGCGGCGGGCTAAAGACGGTGCTGGCCAGCCTCGATAGCAAGCAGCAAGCCCTTGTGCTAGGGCATGCCGTGCCGATGCCCGTCGTAGTGCGAACCCGCGCCTACGATGAAACCTTCTACCGGGCGGTGGGCAGCAGCAAGCCGCACGTCTCACGCGAACAAGCCCAAGCTGAGGTGGATGAGCTATTCTCATAACGCACCCGTGCAAATGAAGACTCAATGAGAACCCGCACCGCGCCTGATCTGGATTGGGGCGGTGTGGTATACTTCTGAAGGGTATGCTCTGGCGCAAATGCTGATCCAACGGCTCAATTGAACAAGATCGTCGCCAGACCCTAAAATACGTATGACACTGCTTGCACCACTTGGCTTGCTCGCCCTGCTAGCCTTGCCAATCATCATGTTGCTGCACCTGCGCCGTGAACGCCTGCGCCGTGTAGTCATCCCGTCGCTCCTGCTCTGGCAGCAGATCCCGCAGATCACCGGCAAGCGGCGCAAATTTCTGCTGCCGCTCTCGCTGCTGCTGCTGTTGCATCTCGCGGTAGCCGCGCTGCTTGGGCTTGCCCTCGCCCAACCGCAGTGGCTTGGGAGCCTCTTTGCGACTAGCCCAACGCGCCTAGCGATTATCCTTGATACGACTACCAGCATGCAGGCCCAAGAGCAGATCGGCCCGACGCGCATGGATTTGGCGCGGGCCGAAGCGCGAGAACTGATCAATGCGCTAGGCGCAAGTGACCGCGCCGTGCTGGTCAGTCTGGGGCCTGCGCCGTCCCTGCTGGCGAGCGGCACAGCAGGCAACCGCGCCCAGCTGCTGCTTGCGCTGGATCGGGTGCAGCCGAGTGGCACGGGCGCAAATCTTGCCGATGCGCTCACACTGGCGCGGGCTGCGCTGGATGGGCAAGGCAGCAGCGGCCCGCCGCGCATCGTTGTGATTAGCGATCTGCAACCGCCCGCGCTGGCAGCCCTGCCTGCCGAGCAGCTAGAGTGGGTGCAGGTGAGCCAAGCCGTGTCAAATGTAGCGGTAGTCGCGCTCACCGCCGAGCCGCGGGCCAGTACGGGCGGCTTCGATGTGTATGCCCGCATTGCCAACTATGCCGATCAACCGACTACCGTAAGTGTGCTGCTCTTTGGCGATGAACAAGCCATAGATAACCGCCCGCTCCAACTGCCCGCCAATGGCGAATCGGAACTAACGTGGACCGTCGGCGCAGACATAACTGGGCTGCGAGCCGAAGTAGATCTGCGCGATGCACTCGCTACCGATAATGTCGCCTACCTCAGCCTGACTGGAACCCGCCCCACCCAGATCCTGCTCGTCTCGGATACGCCCGCCCGCTTGCAACGTGCGCTGACGGTGCTGCCCAATGTGCAAATCACTGTGGTGGATGTAGGCGCGTATACTAGTTCGCCGCTGGCTCGCACCGCCGATTTGACGATCTTCCAGAATGCCATGCCCCCCGTGTTGCCATCGGGCGGCGTATTGATTATCAATCCGCCCCCTACCGGCAGTGCCACAGTGCCCGTTCCCGTGTTTGACTATACCGAGCCAACCTCTGCCCAACTGAACCTGTTGCCGCGTGTCCCGGCTGGAGTGGCTGACAAACTCGATGCCGTGAGCCTTGAGAGCGTCGAATTTGGGCAGCTCGCCCAGCTTGATGTGCCGCAGTGGTTGGAGCCGCGCCTCGTGCGGGGCGCAGAGCCGATCATCTTACGGGGCTACACGGGCACGAGCGAAGTGGCGGTGTGGACATTCGACCTTGAGCGCAGCACCTTGCCCGGCAAGATCGCCTTTCCGGTGCTGATCGCCCTGACTGTGCGGGACCTGCTGCCCGCCGCCCCGCCAACGGCTGTCCCGCTGGGGCATGCGCTCGAGATGCGTGCTGCGCCCCGCACGACCACCGTTGAATTGATTGCCCCGGATGGGCAGCAACAACTACTTACCGCCGCGCCTACTGTGCTGAGTGAGCCGTTGTTCACGGCTGGGATCTACACCCTGCGTGAATTAGCGGAGACTGAGGTGGTATTTGAGGGGCAGCTCGCAGTCAATGCTGGCTCGCCACTGGAATCAAATCTCGCTCAACGTCCGATGCCCATTGTCGAAACGCCCTACCTCGCTACGGTGCAGGGCACGGGTGCAGCTAGCGATGCCGCCACCGAGCCGCAACCGTTCTGGTTTATCTTTGTCGGCATTGCACTTGCGGTGCTGTTATTCGAGTGGTTGTATGTCCACTTCCGTACCTAATCTATGAACCTACTGCCAAATTTGGTGACATTTGAAAATCCGCTTGCGCTCCTGCTGCTAGCGTTCGTGCCCGTGCTGATTGCAGTGTGGCTGTGGCGCGGGCGGCGCATCATTCCGCCGGCCCTGTTGCTCCGCACGATCAGCCTGAGCCTGCTTATTCTGGCACTCGCAAACCCGATTCTGGGCACGCCCCCAGCCCCAGCTGGGACACTGGTGCTACTGGTAGACCAATCGGATAGCCTGACTGAGGCGGGCAAGCAAACCCTCCGCGAACAGGCGGCCCAGCTTGCGGCAACGCTGGCGGATGCGGGGCAAGCCGATCAGACGACGCTGCTCTGGTTTGGCAAGCAAGCCGTTGCGCCCGGCGCAGCCCTCACCACAGACCCAAGCCTGCCTGCCCCGCCGGAGTTGCTCGCGGCAATCAACCCGAACTACACCGATCTCGGTGGGGCATTACGCACTGCCCGCGAACTGCTGACCGATGTAGTTGGCGATGCGATTCCCGGCGCACGCATCATCCTGCTTTCGGATGGGCAGCAGACGAGTGGCGATGCGCTCGGCGAAGCCCGCCTAAGTGCTAGCCGCAACATCCCCGTAGATGTTGTGCCGATTGCCGCGGTGCCGGCCACCGATCTCCGCATCGTAGATGTCACCGCCCCCCAACGCCTGAATATGGGCGAGGAGTTTACGATCCAGATTGCGGTGGTGAACGATGCCGCCCCCACCCAAGTTCCGGCTCGCCTGCGCCTGTGGGCAAATGAGCGGGTGCTGGGCAATGAGGACGTGGTGCTTGATCCGGGCCTGAACGAATTTGAATTCCAGAGCCGCGCCAACGATGCCGGCGTGTTGCGCTTGCGGGCAGAAATTAGCGGTAGCCCCGATACGTTTGTGCAGAACAACCGCGCCGGTGCAGCGATTACGGTGCTGCCGCCACCGCGCGTGCTGATCGTCGAGGGGCGACCGGGCGCAGCCGCCGAGATTACGCCGACCCTGTGGAATACGGGCATCGAGAGCGAAGTCATTCAGCCCAATCAGCTCTCGTTTCGCATGGCTGACCTGATGGGCTATGCGGGCATGATTCTGCTGGATGTGCCCGGCACCGCTTTAACCCTTGACCAAATGGCGACGGTGCGCGAGTTTGTCCGTAGCGAGGGGCGCGGCTTGGTTGTCGCTGGGGGATCTAACTCGTATGGCTTAGGCGCGTATGAAGACACACCATTAGAACAAACCCTACCGGTCAATATGGAAGCTCCACCGCGCCCAGAACGCTCAAGCGTTGCGCTCCTCTTGATTGTAGACCGCTCGGCGAGTATGGATGCGGCTATCGGCATCTCGAAATTTGCGATGGCGAAAGAAGCGGCAATCCTTGCCACTGAGACGCTCCAGCCGAATGATAGCGTCGGGGTGCTGGCCTTCGATACTGGGCAGCAGTGGACTGTGCCGTTCCAGCCGGTGGGCGAAGGCACAACCCGCCAAGCAATCAAGGATCGCATTGCGGCGATGCCGATTGGCGGGGGCACCGATATTTACGGGGCACTGGCGGCAGGCTTGCGCGATCTGGAGCAGCAGACCAACGGTGTGCGCCATGTGGTGCTGCTGAGTGACGGACGTTCGTTTACGAATGACCAGAACGCCTATCGCCAATTGGTAGATCGGGCGGTGCAGCAGAACATCTCGATCTCGACGATTGCGATTGGGCTGGACTCGGATATTGCCTTGATGGAAGACCTCGCCCAGTGGGGCAATGGTCGCTACTACTTCGCCAATACCGCCGAAGATATTCCGCGCCTTACGCTCCAAGAGAGCGAGATTGCCCGCGCTGATCCCAGCATCGAAGGCGCGTTCCAACCCGAACTGGTTGCGCCGCACCCGCTCGTGCGCGATTTTGCGCCAGCGGCCCTGCCGCAACTCAATGGCTATGTGGCAACCACCGCCAAAGATACCGGCGAGATTGTGCTGCAATCGCCAGATGGTGATCCCGTGCTAGCGGCATGGCAGTATGGCTTGGGGCGGGCGGTGGCGTGGACTCCGACCATCGGTGCGCCGTGGTCGCGGGAGTGGGTCGGCTGGGAAGATTATGGGCGGTATTGGGCGCAGATTGTGCGCTATACCCTGCCCAAAGGCGAACAAACCCCGATCCGGATTCAGCTTACGCCGCAGGATGGCGGCGTAAGCCTCAACGCGCAGGTAGTGCAGGCGAATGGTACGCCGCTCAACCTTGCCACCACACAGGCGCGAGTGGTGCTACCGGATGGCTCGGACCGGATCTTCACGCTGCTGCAAGATGGTCCCGGCAGCTACAGCCAAGATATTCTGCTGCCCGAAAGCGGAGCCTACGGAATTGATGTTGCGCTCGAACGCGACGGCGTGCAGTATCGCACTACTACGGGCTATGTGCAGCCGGTGTCCGCCGAGTTTCTGCCGCCGCGCCCCGATGATATTCCGGGCGATGTGCTATTGCAGGAGCTTACCACGATTACGGCAGGGCAGGTGCTGGATGCGGAGCGACTTGCTGCAATGCTAGCGATGCAGCAGGAAAACGCCGCCGCCACGCCTAGCCCGTTTGCCCCAGTGTGGGTGTGGCTCGTGGCGGCGGCATTACTGGTGTGGCTGCTTGAGATTGCCGTGCGGCGGGGGCTGTTTAGCCGAGAATAATGGCGAGTACCTCGTCACGCTTGACTTCCATCTCCTCGCGGGTGCGGGCTTCGAGGTTCAGGCGCAGCAGTGGCTCGGTGTTCGAGGGGCGCACATTGCAGTGCCACGTTGGGTAGTTGATCGAGACCCCATCCAGCCGCTCAATCGCAGCATCACTGTAGTGTGCGGCGAGGGCTTCGATCCGCCCTAGCGGATCGGCGACACGCGAATTGATCTCACCGGAGATGAAGTATTTGGCTTCCAGTGGCGCAAGCAGCGCGGACATGGTGACCGTTTTGGTCGAGAGCAGTTCGAGCAGATAGAGCGCAGGTACGATGCCCGAATCGGCGTAGAAGAAATCGCGGAAGTAGTAGTGCCCAGTCACTTCGCCCGCAAAGAGCGCGTCCTCCTCAGCCATCCGCCGCTTGATGAAGGCATGCCCTACGCGCTCCATCAGGGGCGTGCCCCCAAGCGCACTGATTACATCGGCCACCGCCCACGAGGCCCGGACATCGTAGATGATTTTCGAGGCGGGGAACTTCTCAAGCAGGTAGCCGCCCATAATCGCGGTGAGGAAGTCGCCCGAAATAAACTCGCCGCGATCATCTATCGCAAAGAAGCGATCCCCGTCGCCATCGAAGGCAAAGCCAATCGCCGCACCTTCAGCCTTCACGCGCTGCTGCAACTCGGCGCGGTTCTCCGGCTTGAGCGGGTCTAGTCCGTGATTGGGCAGCGTGCCGTCGGGATCGAGGTACATGCCAATCAACTCGACGGGGAGATGCTGGAACACGGCCTGCAAGATGGGCCCCACTGTGCCGTTGCCGGTATCGGCAATCACCTTGAGCGGCTTCAGGGCCGATACGTCAATCAGTGAGAGGACTTTCTCGATGAACTCTTGCTGGAAATCTACCGTCTGCATGGTTCCCGTGCGGAGCGGAGGCGGGAAGTCACCGGCTTCGACAAGGTGACGCAAATCTTGGATGCCATCATCGCCACTGAGCAGGTAGGGCATGCGCCGCACCATCTTGAAGCCGTTGTACTCTTTGGGGTTGTGCGATGCCGTGACCATCATGCCCGGTAAGCTGAGCTTGGCACACGCGAAGTAGTATTGATCAGTGCTGACCAAGCCAATCGAGATCACGTCTGCGCCCTGCTCCATAATGCCGCGTGTCACAGCCTCAAAAATGGCGGGGGCAGATATGCGCATATCGTGCCCAACAATCACTTGCTCGGCTTGCAAGAAGGTGACAAACGCCCGCCCGATCAGATAGGCGACTTCCTCGTTCAGTTCGGTAGGATAGATCCCACGAATATCATACGCTTTGAAAATACCCGGATTCACGTCCATTGCTGTTACTCCTCTTTGCTACACTGCTTGAGTCGGTTCATATCGCTCACGATCAGCCTCCGTTGATCGGTAAAGCATACCCTCAGGAATATTGTACACGCTCTGCGGCATGGAAAGATCCGCAGGGGCAGAGCCGTGCAGGTGCGCCGGTGCGCTAGCCACTCGTGGGTGTGGCGGGCGGTGCAGGCGGCGCATCTGGGGTGGGTGCATCGCTGGGCGCGGCGGGTGCATCGCTAGGGGGCGGTGCCGCAGCCGGATCGCGTTTGGCTTGGCTGCGCCGATACCACAGGTAGCCGCCACCGCCGAATAAGAGCAGCACCCCAAGCACCCCACCCAGAAACAACCATATGGGAGTTGGTTCGGGTATATCCGCCGCCATATACGCAATCGCTTCGAGATCGGGGGTTTGCAAGCCACGCAGCACCAGCTGCTGCCCGTCACTCGCTAAGCTGATGGTGGGGCGATTGCTGGGCGGGAGCCGCTCCCAACAATCGAGATCGGCAAGCACACTGCGGCAGAGCTGCACCGACAAAGCGCGAAAGAGCTGCTGCTGCTCCAGCACAGCTTGACAATCAGGGGTATCATCAACGGGGATGCGTACCTCCCACAGCCCGCCCCCGTCTATCGTAAAGAGGGTGTAGTAATCGGAGCAGAGTAGCTCTGAAAAGGGCTGCTCTTGCGAGGGCAAGTCAAAGGCCTCACGCTCATAGCGCACAATCACGGCGGTGCCCGATGTACCGCTCAACGCCGCATCGCCGAGCGTAACCTGCTCAGCGGCAGCGTTCCACTCGGTTGGCACGGCCAGCAGGCGGCGGTTCCACGTCTCGATAGATAGCCCTTCTGGGCTTGCGCCAGTGCCACGCCCCCACCAGTTGTAGTCTCCAAAGAACGTACCGGTACTCCGTTCGAGGGCCCGCTCGTAGCCCGTGATCTGGTTCAGGGCGGCTCGCAGGTCGCCGCGACTCAGCACAAACACGGTGGCATTGTTCTCGATCACGTTCCCCAACACCAATACCTGCCCACCTTGCATTCGCACGGCGGTGGCATTGTCGCGCAGGATGTTGCTGTTGAGTTCGGCATTGCTAAGTGTGCTGAAGATGCCACTCTCACGATGCCCAACAATAATGTTGGCTTCGCCTGCGCCGCGCCCACCGATCCGCACCCCGCTGGAGTCAATCAGGATAATGCCACTGCGCCCATTGCTCAGGCTAGCACTCTCGTTGGGGTTGGTGCCGATGTAGTTGCCCTGCACCGTGTTGCCGGGAGCTTGGTCGCCTTGAATGACAATGCCGTGCCGTTGGTTGCCCGCGATCACGTTGCCTGCGTTCGGCTCAGTGCCACCAACTACATTGCGTGGGGCATTAAAGAGCAACACGCCATCTTCACCATTGCCCAAGATCTGCTGCCCCGTCTGATCGGTGCCGATGTAGTTGCCCTGCACAATATTGCTGGCGGCAGATCCGGTGCGGATGCGCAGCCCAGTTGTGCGATTGCCAGAAATGACATTGCGCTCACCTGCGCCTATGCCGCCGATCAGGTTGTTTGAGGACTCGATCAATACGCCTGCATCGCTATTACCGAGCGCAAGCCCGCCATCGCGGTCAAGCCCGATGTAGTTGCCTTGAATGACGTTGCGGGTGGCACTACTGCCCGTCAGGGCTAGCCCAATTCCGCCGTTGCCAGAGATCAGGTTGCGGGCTTCCGGTTCGGCCCCACCGATCACACAGTCGCGTACATCGCGCAGGCGCAGCCCGCCCTGCTGGTTGCCGAGTGCAATCGTGCCCGTGCGGTCAGTGCCGATCAGGTTGCCCGTAATCGTGATCCGGTTGGCGTTGTTTTCAGCGATGATGCCGAGCGCAACGTTGCCGGAGATCACGTTGCCCGCATTTGGATCAGAGCCGCCAATCAGCACATCGTCCACGTTATCGAGGACGATGCCTGTGCCGCCATTGGCAAGAGCTGCGCCGCCATCTTGATCAGTGCCGATCAAGTTGCCTTGCACCACCGTGCCCGCCGTGCCACTGCGGAACAGGATGATGCCCGCCGTGTCATTGCCACTGATGATATTGCCTGCGCCCGCCGCCGTACCGCCAATCTGGGTTGCGGGGGCATCATCGCTGTAGATGCCGCCCTGTCCATTGCTCTGGTTTGAAGCGACACTATTCGCTAGGGCACGGGCAATCCGGCGTGTGCCGATCAGGTTGCCAAGGATCTGGGTTTCGCTTGCGCCGCGCCCCTGCAACCGAATGCCCGCGCCCCGCTGGAAGGCGATCACGTTGCGTTGCGCTAGGGTCGTGCCGCCAATCACGGTGCGCGGGGCATTCTCAATCAGAATACCATCGCCCAGATTGCCAGCCGGCTGGATGCCATCGGCGGCTAGCCCAATCTCGCAGCCTTGAATAATCGTATCGCCGCCCTGCACCACCAGCGCACTGCCCGGAAAGCCAGTGATCCGCACGCCGCGCACGCTGCTGCCTGAGGTAGCGAGCACCAACCCGTGCTGGGTTGCTTCAAGGCGCGAGATGCGGGTGATGTTGCTCCCATCCAATTCGATCACGGGCACGCTGGTGTAGCCCGGCTGGGTCGTGCCATCGATCAGGACAGGCTGGGTAATCAGCGGGAGGGTGCTAGTGATGACAAGGCGGGTGGCAGTTGGCTCCAGATTAAACGCAATCGTGGCCATGCCGGTAGTGCGGTTGGCAGCGGTGATTGCATCACGCAGGCTACACGCCACGGCGGTACAGCTGCCGTTGTCCTGATCTTCGGCGACATTGACGGTGAACGTGCGGGTGGGCCGACTCTGCTGCATGTGCGGCAGGCGGGTTTCAGGATCAAGCCAAACCAGATCACTCAGCGCATCGTGGTTGAGGTGCAGCGCGAGCGATGCTGGACTTGCCGCAGGCAGGGCAATGCCTGTCGCGTGGAGGGCGGGGGGAGCGGCGTTGGTGAGTAGCACCTCCGCTTGCTCAGGGGTGTGCAGGAGCAGTTCGTCGTGCGGCAAGCCCGATAGCCGTACCCGTTGCAGGGCTGTGATTGCAGCGGGTGCAGCATACACCTGCTGCGTGCCGGTACGCGGATCGAGCAGGCGCAACGTCTCATCGCTGCCGGCAATCGCAAGGTCATAGCCGCCCGTACTGAGGAAGCTCCCGACCGCGAGCGCAGTTGGCGTGGTGTGCAGGTAGAGCCGTTGCAGGGGGGCATCGAACGCACGGAGCAGCAACAGTTCGCGCCCAGCGGCAATCGCCAGATCGGTGTGCTGCGGGGTGGTGAATGCCCCTGCCGCCAAGGCCACCACAGGCGCGGGCAGCGCAAGCGTGTGCGGCGCTGTGGTGAAGGCTCGCTGCGGATGGGCAAAGAGCAGCAGTTCGGCGTGCTGCCCGGCGGGATCGGCAATGCCCACAAACAGATCACGGTTGCCATCTGGCTGTTGCCAATCAGCACTATACAGGGCGGTTACGCCTGCTGCGAGGGGGACAACGTGGGTTGCTCCGAAGCCTGCTGCCGAGCCGGGCAGCCAGTGCAGTTCGGGCTGGTACTGCGTGGCCAGAACCAGATCCAGCCAGCCGTCGTGGTTCACATCGGCAAGCGTCAAGAAATCGGGGGCTGTCGAGAGGGGCCGCAGCTGGGTGGGGGCGGTGAAATCGCCGGATGCGCGAGCGGGCCAGATGCCGAGTGCGCCGCCCGTAGGGGTGGCATAGCCCGCGATCAATGCGGTGCGCCCGGTGTTCGTCAGATCGCCTGCTGCAAGGCTACGCGGGGTTGCGTTGGCGAGGTGCAGGTTGCCGCCCGCGAGCGGCCCGCTGGCAGCCCGATGGATCGCCGCCGACGGCACGCGGGCCAATTCCAGCGCGGACGGGCTAGCCATTGCATGCACTGCGGCGGTTGCCCCGCCCCCCACCACCAACAGGATCGCTACGATCCTGCCAAGTACCCAGCCAATCAAATGCCACCGATCCACACCGGTTCTCCTTTTCATCCGCACCATCCCTTAATCTACGTGCTCGATATGCTTAACACAGACGTTGGCAATGCCGCGCTGGTCAATCAAGAGGGCCATATGAGCCACAACAATCGGGGTCAATACCGCCGCGAGTTGACCATCGGCGACACTGCGGTGCAGTTCGCCCGCAATACGCCGCGCAAACGCAAACACATCACCGCCTTTATTCAATAGCACCGGACAGATACACGCCTGCACATCGTTGCGCTCTAGCAGCGCGGCGGCGTGCGTGGCAGTCGTCTGCTCCCACAGATTACGGATGCGATCTTGCTCTGAAACACTCAAGCGGCTCTGGTCCGCAAGGATTGCGCGTTCGGTTTGCCAGATCGGGTTGTCTGGTTCGAGCTGGATTAGTTCATCGAGCATGTGCATATATTGCTCCACCCGCCCGCGTTGCTGCTGCTGATTGAGCTTGCTGAGCCAGCGTGCGAGCAGGAACAATCCGCCCGACAGCACGACCACCGCAAGCACTCCCCCGCCTTGATTGGTGAGGCTTTGCAGGGTGGGCAAGATGCCAAACAACAGCAGAAACGCAACCCCAACGAGGATGATGGGGCCAAGGCAAGCGAACTGGATGCCTTGCGCCCGCACCGCCGTGCCGGGTGCTTCGCGGCGCATGTGCAGGGGGCGCAGGATCGCTTCGACTTCGCTCTGGAAGGTGAGCAGATCGGTCTCTGGTGCGGCTGTCATTTGGTGTTGTGTTGCCTCGTTGCCGAGTTACGCGCCTGCGACCCAATCCTCCAGCCACGCCTGCCGCTTGACTGGGTTGAACTCGATGTAGCGATAGGTGGCGGCTTGGCGCAGCACATACGGATCATTGGCAAAGAAGGCGTGCAGGGCTTCCAGCGACTCGGCGCGAGCCACCATCATGCCGCCCGTGCGGGGCACTTGCGGCCCTGCACAGAGCAGGATGCCCTGCTGCAAGCCCTGATCGAGAAAAGCCCGATGCTCGTCCGTCAGGCTGCCAAACTGCTCGGCTGGAATGGTATAGGTTAGCTCAATGATAAAATGTTTCATACGTCCCCCGTGTGGGCATGTGTTTCGTATCCTGCGCCAGTGTACCATATATCTTCGATCCGGCGGCAGGCGTGCAACCGCACGGCGGGGTTGGGTGAACACCGCTGGATTTGACACCCAGCCCGTTTCTTGTTTACAATACGTGCAATCAAGCTATGCCCACCCCCTACGGGTAGGGCTTATGCGGCTAAGCCAACAGAAAGAATCTCCTATGGATAGTGAAAACAAACAACAACTCATCGCCCGCCTGCGTACCATCGAAGGGCATATTCGCGGGGTGCAGCGCATGGTCGCCGAGGATGTCTACTGCATGGACATTCTTAAGCAGACGCGGGCAATCCAACGGGCATTGCACCGCCTCGATAGCCTGATTCTGGAAAACCACCTGAATACGTGTGTTACAACGGCTCTGCGAAGTGATGCCGATGCCGAACGGGAGCGGGTGCTGCATGAGCTAATGCAGGTGTTTGATGCGACGAAGCGTAAGTAGCGGATGATGTGCTAGGGAGCGGGGGGCAGAGGGCAAGACAGACCCAAAGGTCACGAAGCACCCGAACGAGACCCACTATAGGCGAGGATGCGTAGCGCATCCTGAAGCTGCACTGGCCCAGCGATGAAAAGGAGCAATCATTATGGCAGAGCAAGCCATCCATTTTAGCGTCACAGGCATGACCTGCGCCACCTGTTCGCGGCGGGTAGAGCAAGCCCTCGCCAAGCTGCCGGGGGTGGCGACGGCACAGGTCAACCTTGCGAATGAGCAAGCCGCCGTGCAGTTCGATCCGGCGCAGGTCTCGCCGGAGCAGCTCCGCGAGACGATTGAGCATGCGGGCTACGGCGTGATTACCGACCAGATCGAATTTGCGGTGACGGGCATGACCTGCGCCACCTGTTCGCGGCGGGTGACGCAAGCCCTTGCGAAGGTGACGGGTGTGCTAGAGGCAAGCGTCAACCTTGCCAGTGAACGGGCAACAGTCCGCTACATCCCCGCCACTACCGATGCTGCCGCACTCGAAGCAGCGATTGTGCAGGCGGGCTACGGCGTGATTGGCCCTGAAGCGGGCGGCTCTGGCGCGGATGCGGAAGCGGCGGCCCGCGATCACGAAATGCACCTGAAGCAGCGTAAGCTGATGGTTGCGCTTGGGTTTAGTGTACCCCTCTTTGTCCTCTCGATGGCCCGCGACTTCGGGCTGATCGCGCCGATCCTGATTGGCGATGCTGTCGCGCACGCAGGTATGGGGCATCACCTCCCCGCCAATGCCGATCTGCTCAATTGGCTATTCCTGCTGCTGGCTACACCAGTCCAATTCTATTGCGGGCGCGATTTCTACGTGCATGCGTGGAAAGCCTTGCAAAATCGCACCGCCAATATGGATACGCTGATTGCGATGGGATCATCCGCCGCCTACTTCTACAGCGTTGCGCTGCTGCTCGGCGGCTTGCCGGGCCATGTCTACTTTGAGACGGCGGCGGTTATCATCACGCTGATCCTTGTGGGCAAGTATCTCGAAGCCCGGGCTAAGAGCCAGACCGGAACGGCGATTCGGGCCCTGATGGAGCTACAACCAGCCACTGCACGGGTGCTGCGCGGCGGTAGCGAGCAGGAGCTACCAGTGGCGCAGGTGCGGGTGGGGGATATGCTGGTGGTGCGCCCCGGCGAAAAGATACCGGTAGATGGCGTGCTGGCAAGTGGCCAATCGGCGATTGACGAGAGTATGATTACAGGGGAGAGTCTGCCCGTTGAGAAGCAGACCGGCGATAGCCTGCTAGGAGCCACGCTGAACACCACAGGCAGTTTCCAGATGCGGGCAACCCGCGTCGGCAAGGATACGGCACTGGCTCAGATCATCCGTATGGTGCAGGAGGCGCAAGGCAGCCGTGCGCCTGTGCAACGCCTCGTGGATCAGGTGGCGAGTGTCTTTGTGCCAGTGGTGATTGGGATTGCTATGTTGACCTTCTTCGGCTGGCTCTTGATTGGACAGGTAGGCTTCACCCAAGCCATGCTCTTTGCTGTCGCGGTGCTGGTGATTGCCTGCCCGTGTGCGCTCGGCTTGGCAACTCCGACGGCGATTATGGTGGGCACTGGCACGGGCGCGGCACATGGGATCTTGATCAAGAATGCCGAGAGCCTTGAGCGGGCGGGCAAAATCACGACGGTGGTACTGGATAAAACCGGCACCCTCACGGTGGGCAAACCGGTGGTGACCGATGTGATTGCGTTGGGCGTGCCCGTTGCCAGTGGGACGCACGCTATGGCGGCTGAGGTGCTGACCCTTGTGAATGGCACAGGCGATGCCACCGCCGCCGGACACGAGCTGCTCCAGCTAGCGGCGCGTGCCGAGCAGGGCAGCGAACACCCGCTCGGTGCGGCTATCGTGCAGGCGGCCCGCGAGCAGGGGCTTGCACTGCGGGCCGCGCAGCAGTTTCAGGCGGTGGTGGGGCACGGCATCGTGGCGATGCTGGATGGGCAGCAGGTGTTGGTGGGCAGTGCCCGCCTGCTGGCAACGTATCAGATCAGCGTGCCTGCTGCGGCTTTGGATACGGTGGCGCAGCTGCAAGGCGATGGCAAAACGGCGATGCTCGTAGCAAGCGATGGGGTGGTGCTGGGCGTGATTGGCGTAGCCGATACGGTCAAGCCCACATCGGCGGCGGCTGTGGCGAGCTTGCAGCAGATGGGCATTACGCCCGTGATGCTGACCGGCGACAATCAGCGCACGGCACAGGCGATTGCCGCGCAGGTCAGTATCACGGCGGTGCGGGCTGAGGTGCTGCCGCAGGACAAGGCGGCTGAGGTGCGCCGCTTGCAGGGCGACGGGCAAGTGGTAGCAATGGTGGGCGATGGCATCAACGATGCACCCGCCCTCGCGCAAGCCGATGTAGGGGTGGCGATGGGCACCGGCACTGATGTGGCCATGGAGACCGCCGATATTACGCTGCTACACGGCGATCTCCAGCGTGTGCCGCAGGCGATCCGCCTAAGCCAACGCACCATCCAGACGATTCGCTGGAACCTGTTCTGGGCGTTTATCTACAACGTGATCGGCATCCCGCTAGCGGCGGGGGTGTTCTATCCATTGCTCGGCTGGCAACTCAGCCCGATCTATGCGGCAGGCGCAATGGCGTTTAGTTCGGTGTTTGTCGTCACCAATTCACTGCGCCTGCGCGGGGTGCAGCTGGGCTAGGGGGCAGGTATGAGGTGTCAGGTATCAGGTGTCGGGTGTCAGGACATACGGCAACGCTCGTTGCCGCCTGACACCTATGACCTAACACCTGCCACCTAGCCCCACTGCTTACGGGCCTTGCGTCACGGCTCCCGCATAAACCGCCACCGTATGCACCACCCGCCCGCCCGCAAACGGGTGTTCAATCACGACTTGATATTCGCCCGGCTCTAGATCCACCGCGCCATACCAGCCATCGTAGCCCGTGCTGACATTCCGCACCCACTCGCCGTCGCGGAACAGCAGCACATAATGATCGGAGACGATCTGCCCGTCTACTTGGGCAATGCCCATGAGATGCCCGCGGGTCGGTTGGTGGATCCACGCCCAGTTGGGGGCAACCGCAGGCTCAACGAAAACCGTCTCGCTGAGATAGTCCATCAGTTGGCGGCGACGCTGGAACGATGTCCCCAGCATCGGCTCGTTGTAGGAGTAGAATGCCACGCCCGCAAGCGGCTGCCCGTTCACATTGGTATCGAGGGCTTTGTAGGCTTGGGCGAGGGTCTGCTCTGGGCTATTCAGCCACGCCCCCAGCCCGGATACAATCGCCCGCCGCCCAGCATTCTGGCGATCCCACGCGATCCAGCTTTCATACCAGCCGCGCCCGCGTCCCGTCCCTTCTTCAAAGTAGTGCATCGGCAGGGCAAAGTCTACGATGCCTTCTTGCAGCCACGCCCGCCAATCCTGAAACACGTTGCGGTAGGCTTCCGAGTTGACCCAATCGTCCGGCGAGTAGGAGCCGATCCCGCCCCATGTAATCGTCGCGGCACTGACTTCAATCGTGGGATCAATCGCCTTTGTCCGCAGATACACGCGCCGCATCACTTCCGTCACCGAATTGCGCCGCCACTCGCCCCACAGCCAATCGTTGGGGCGCGGGCGATACGTCGCGGGCAAGCCGTGCAGCCGCCGGAAACGGTCAAGGCTGACTTGGTTGTAGCCGTAGCTCATATCGCCGTAGCGGATGTAATCCAGATGAATCCCGTCTACGGCGGGGTAGTTGCGGATCAGGTCCTGCACGAGATTCTCAAAGTACACGACAGTTGCGGGATGCCCGAAGTCGAAGTCACCGATCTGGGTTCCATTGTAGGCTTCGGTGGTCCAGCGTTCGGTGCCGCGTGCGTCGGGCCCGTGCGCGGTGCAGACGTGATCGGGGTGGCCCCAGAGCGGATCGGAGCGGCGGCACACCACCGATACCACAAACCATGCATGCACCTTGATGTTGTGCTGATGCGCTTTGGCAATCAGATATGCCAGTGGGTCAAACTCATCAGGGGGTGGCAGGGGGGTAATCAAGGCACGCGGCTCGCGGCTCAAGTTGTACCATGCATCGCCGTGCCGCCGCATCTGGGCGATGATCGTGTTGGCATTGGCCCGCACGACATTATTGACCAATTCATCTACCTGTTCGTGATTGTGAAAGCCGGGATTGGACGAGTCAACCCAAAATGCCCGCATTTGCTGAGGTGGTTCTGCGGCCACGGCTGGCGCAGGAAGCGGTGCGTTGGGGATGATGGGCAGGCTGGTTGCCACCAACAGCAAGATCAAGCAAGCAACCGTTACGCGGATCCATCGGCGCAGGAAAGGCTTGCGCTGCGTCGTCTGCATAGATTCTCCTTTTGCATTGCGTGCCAAGCAGGGCACGGGTGGGGTAATTGCCGATAGCAGATGCCCCTAGTATACACGAGATTTGGAATCAGTTTAACAGGGGGCAGAGGGTGGGTGTCGGATGGCAGGGCTAGGTGTCAAGGGTGCGGGGGGGCTTGCACTAACATTACGCTAACGTTGCGCTAGCACGCGGCTAATAGCCTGCTAGCACCCTGCTAACAGCCTGCTAGCGTCGGTTTAACATTGCTGCGCTATGCTTAAGGGCGAAGGGTACAGCAAGCCCTACCCAAAAATACATCAAGACATATTCAATGGATAACGTAACAACGAAGTGCAAGAGGAGGTTTACCTTATGGCAGAGATGGTACGCACCAACCCGTTTGAGGATTTTATGACGCTCCGTGAGGCAATGAACCAGATGTTGCTGGATAGTGTGGTCCGCAATCGCACGCAGGGCGCACCAGAAGCAGCCGCGCTTGACCTGTATGAGACTGAGCAGGCCTATGTCGCCAAGCTCGCGGTGCCCGGCTTGAAGCCCGCTAACTTCGAGATTACGCTGCACGACAACACCCTGCGCGTGCGCGGGCAGACGGCAGAGCAGCAGCTGGAGGAGAAGGCGCACTACCACATCCGCGAGCATCGCTTCGGTGCGTTCGAGCGCGTGGTGCGCTTCGGCAGCACCGTAGATGGCGACAACGTGGAGGCGAGCCTCGCCGAGGGCATCCTGACGATCCGTGTACCCAAGTCCGAAGCGGCTAAGCCCAAGCGCATCACCGTCAACATGGGCTAAGGCGAACGGCAGGTGATCCGTTGCAGATCACGCTAGGGCGGCAGTGAGGACATCACTGCCGCCTTGGATCATTTCGAGGCGTTGGTATCGTACCCTATTCCCAACGCCGCACCCCTGAGCCGCCTGCTACACCCGCTCGGTAAGGCGCACCAACCGCCAGCGACGGATCCCAACGAAGCCCAACAAGAGCCAGCCAAACAGCGATACGCCGAGACTCAGCTGGCCTAATCCGGTGCTCGTTTCTGGCAGCGCAACATCATCGCCGCCTACCGCTCCACCTTCGCCGGCAGGTGCATCGGTGGGCGTGGGTGGGGCGGCAGTTGGTGAGCCACTTGCCCCCGCCGCGCCGCCGACACTCCCCGCTACCGCAAACGTTGCCGTTGGTGAGGGCGTGCCTGCATCGCCTGCCACCGGCACGGTGGGCGTGCGCGTGGGGCTAGTCTGGGCGGTGGCGGTGCGGACTGCGCCTGCCGTTGCGGTGACTTGCTGCGCGGGATTGACCACCAATACCGTCACCAGATTGGACAGGAGCGGGCGGCTTGCGCCATCAAATTCAGCTTGGGCTTGAGTGACCAGCAGCGTACCCGGCGTAACCGTATCATCAATGCGGGTCTCGACGGTGATGGCAAGCGTTTCGCCCGGCGGCAGGCGGTTCAGGCGATGGCTCAGGTCATTGCCCATCAAGGTTGGATCGCCGCCCTGATCTGCCGTAGCCCCATCGAGATCGAGATTTGCCGGAAAGCGGCTGTTCACACGGATGTTACGCAGATCGTTGGAGCCATCATCGGCTGGCTCGCGCAGGTTGGTCAACTCGATGTTAAAGACCACCGCTTGACCCGGAAAGGCACTGCCCCAATCGCTGACCATTCGCAGGCGTACCCCATCGAGTTGGGCGGGAGAAGTTGCGGTCGGGAGCGTTTCAGCCGTTGCGGTGGCGGCTTCAGCCGTCTCAGTGGCTTGCTCTGGCTCGCTCGTTGGTTCGATTGGGAAGCCCGGATCAGTCGTGGGGAGAGGCAAGCCGGGAGCCTCTGTGGGGAACACGACGGGCGGCGTAGTAGGCTGTGGCACAGGCGGCACAACAGGAACCGTCGGCGGCGCAACAATCGGCGGGCTGATCGGCACTTCCGTCGGCAGCACCACAGGCGGGATCGGTGTTGGCTGGGGTGTCCCTGCAATCGGCACAAGCGTGGGTGTGGGTGGTAGGGCGGGTACACTTGCCTGTAGGGTCGGGTTCGGCGTAGCTTGTCCACCACCACCGCCGCCACCGCCACCACCGCCAGTCCCTGTCGTGGGTGTAGGCGCATCTGGGATCGGGGTGCTGGTGGGCATGCCCGGTGGTACCGTGTCAGTCGGTGGGATAGGCGTATTGGTAGCCGGTGGTGGTGGCGGTGTGTCGGTGGTGGGCGTAGCGGTGGCATCCGGTTGGGTCGTCGGGGTGGCGGTTGCCGCTGGGTCAGTGGTGTTGGTGGGCGTGGCGGTAGCCGGAATCGCCGTTGTGGTGGCGGGTGGATCAGTTGGTTGAGGTGGCCCAGACACATTGACCTGCACCACATTCGAGCGCAATGTCGTGCTATTAAACGTCGCCGATGCCTGATTGGGAAGCACCGCACCTTCCGGCGTATCGGCGAGTGCCCGCACACCAATCGTCACGACGGCGGGCACTTCGTTCTGTGCTGTGAGTGAGGCGCAGCTCACGGTCTGCCCACTGATAGCGCAGGTGCCAGAAGGGGCTACGCTGACGATCTCTAGGCTAGCGTTGATCTGGTCCGTAAAGTTTGTGACGGTTGCGCTGGCATCAGCCGTCGAGACCGAGATCACAAAGAAGAAGGTCTGACCGGGGCGCACCTGATTATCGCTGGCGATCTTGTTGATCTGCACCGTACCGACTGCGGTTGCCGTCGGGGGCACAACGTCTGGCGTTGCAGTCGGCACGCCAATATCGGGGGTTGCGGTGGCAGTTGGCTGCGCCGGATCCGGCGTAGGCGTAGCGGTTGCACCCGGATCCGGGGTAGGCGTAGCGGTTGCACCCGGATCCGGCGTAGCGGTTGGGTCTACCGGCTCTGGCGTGATGCGTTGCGCTGGTGCTGGCTCGTCGGGTGGCTCCGTTGGGGCAGGCGGCAGTTCCGGCTCGCTGGGCGGCTCCTCCGGCGGCTCCGGCGGTGCGGGGGGCAGTTCG
>JAAUTZ010000050.1 GCA_012031225.1 Chloroflexaceae bacterium | reverse complement strand
GGGGCGGGTGCGTGGTGGGCTGTCCCCTGAAACCTGACACCTAGCACCTACTCCCACCCCGCCCTTGCTCGCAGACGCATAGCACCCCTCCGCGCCACTGCGCTACGGCTTGCGCTCATCCGGCACAAGCAGGAACGCCCGCGGTGCTGTGCCTGCAAACGCACACCCGCCCGTCGAGCTGCACCCACCGCAGCCGTGCGACATGCACACCTGCCCATCGTGTAGCACAATCCGCCCCTTGCGCTCCCAGAAGGCGAGCATCCCTTCGAGGGTTCCCGTATCCACCCCCACCTGCGCCGCCAGATCGTTCAGGCTCAATGGCTGCTGGGCATGTTCGAGGGCGTGTAGCACTTGCTGTAACATCGTTCTGCTCCTGTTTTAGCTAGCCTAAACCGAGCAGCCGCCCGATTTGGAAGACGACCAACGCAACCAGCCACGCCAGCCCAAACTGCCCAATGATGCTGACCCACATCCACTTGTTGCCGAACTCTTGGCGAGCGGCGGCAACCGCTACCATACACGGGGTATAGAGCAGGACGAACACCATAAACGCGAGAGCCGCTAATGCCCCGTGCCCCCCGCTTGCCTGCTCGAAGCTGGCCTGCAACGCACCCATCAAGGCCGTCGGTTCGGCTTCTTCCTCCGCCTCGGCAAGGTTGACCCCAATGATTAAGGGGATCGCCTTGAGCGTATCGAGGGCGGCAGTGCCAAAGCTCGTGACAATCTCGGTGAGACCATCCACCACCGAGAGGGTGGCTTCGGCATCCTCGGCGGCTTCCGCTTCGACAGCATAGATTTGGCTCATCGTGCTGACCACCACCTCTTTCGCCACGAAGCCGGTGAGCAGTGCGCCACTTGCTTCCCACGAGCCGAAGCCGAGCGGGGCAAAGATCGGTGCAATGCTGCCCGACACAGCGGCAAAGGCACTGTCATCCATGTCGGTGGCGGCAAAGCTGCCTGTCCCGCGCACCGGAATGGCAATCAAGAGCCACACCACGATGCTCGTCACCATAATGATAGTCCACGCTTTGCGGACGAAAGCAGCGGTGCGTTCCCACATCTGCTGCCAGATGCTCTGGACCGTCGGCATACGGTAGGGCGGCAATTCGAGGATAAATGGGATCTGCTCGCTGCTCTTGAACAGCGTGTGTTTCAAGATGATGCCGAGCAGGATTGCTACGAGAATACCGAGCAGATAGAGACCGAACACCACCAGTCCAGTCTGCGCGGGAAAGAAGATCGCCGCCAACAGAACATAGACGGGCAACCGCGCACTGCAACTCATAAACGGTACGAGCAAGCCGGTGAGGATCCGATCCTGTTGGCGTTCGAGGGTGCGTGTGGCATAGATCGCGGGCACGTTGCAGCCAAAGCCAACGATCATCGGCAGGAAGCTCTTGCCGTGCAGCCCTAGCGTGCGCATCAGGCGATCCATCACAAATGCGGCCCGCGCCATGTAGCCGGAGTCTTCGAGCAGCGCCAGTGCAAAATACAAGGCGAACAAGACGGGCACAAACACGAGCACCCCCCCAACCCCTGCGATTACGCCATCTACCACAAGGCTCTCGAACCATGTGCCGCCTAGCCCCAGTGCGCCGAGCAGGGCGATGCTCCATGTTGTGAGCGGCCCGCTAATCACGCCGTCTACCCAATCGAGCATGGGTGCAGACACATCGGTGGTCAGCTTGAAGACGGCCCACATCAGCATCAAGAAGATCGGGATGCCGAGCCACTTGTGGGTGACAATCTGGTCTATCCGATCTGAGATGGTGGCGGCGGGCGCGGCGGGGCGGGTGAGGGTGTGCTGCACTACCTGATGCACGAAGCGGTAGCGTTGATCGGCCAGCACCACATCGAGATCATCATTGTAGTGTGCGCTGAGGTGGGCGTGTTGACTAGCCACCTGCTCCAGAAGTGGGGTGCTGTTCGGGGCCGCCTGTACCAACGTCGTTAGCCCTTCGTCGCCTTCCAGTAGCTGGATAGCCAACCAGCGCGGCGGGTACTGCGTGGCCAGTGTGGCATGGGTGGCGAGCACCGCACTGATCTGGGTGATCGCCGCCTCAATCGGGCTATCGTAGCGCATGGCGGTGCTTGCCAGCGGTGCGGCGGGCACGGCCGCCGGGTGCGCCGGCAGCGGGGACTTGAGGGTCGGATTGAGAGTCATCGAAATTGCTCCTTATGGTTGAGGCTTAACGTGCCCTAGCCGGCCAATGCAAGCGGGTGCAGTTGGGCAAGCGTGGTAGTGAGGATCTGGCGCAATTGGGCGATGCCCGTGCCTTGCCGGGCCGCCAATTCAACCACTGGAATCCCGCCGAGTGCCTGTGCGAGCTGCGCCGTATCAATCCGAATCTGGCGTTCGCGGGCAACATCGAGCATATTCAGGGCAAGGATCAGCGGCGTGCCGGTATCGAGCAGCTGCGCGGTGAGGTAGAGGTTGCGCTCCAGATTGGTTGCATCTACCACATTGATGACCAGTGCCGGCCGTTCTAGCACAATGAAGTCGCGGGCAATCTGTTCTTCGAGCGAATAGGCCGAGAGGCTGTAGGTGCCCGGTAAATCCACGATGCGGATGACCTGCTCGGCGAGCTTGAGGGTGCCCGCCTTTTGCTCCACCGTTTTGCCGGGCCAGTTGCCGACGTGCTGATGGGCGCCGGTCAGGGCATTGAAAATGGTACTCTTGCCAACGTTCGGATTGCCCGCAAGGGCAACGGTGTCAGTCGGGTTCATGCTGCACACTCCTCCTCAATTTGAACACGCACGCGCTGGGCGAGGCCCCGCGCCAAGCCGATGCGGGTATCGCCTACCGCAACGAGTAAGAGCCGCCCATCATCTTGCACCATCCGCAGGCGTGCGCCGCGCACAATGCCAAGATCTTGGAGGCGGTGGCTACTTTTGGCATCCGCCGTAACATCACGCACCCGTACCCACTGCCCACACGCAATGAGGCTGAGCGGGATGAGCGGGGAGCTTGGCGCAGGTTGGGGGGTGTCGCTCACGGCTGCACCACCACATCAATCTGGTTCGCTTCAGCTTTGCGGAGCGACAAGTAGTAGCCCTTCACGAGGATCTCAATCGGATCACCGAGCGGTGCAACACGGGCGACACAGATCGTCTCGCCGGTAGTCATGCCCATATCGAGCAGCCGCCGTCGGGTCGCTTTCTCACCGCCGACGCGCACAATCGTTGCCGCTTGCCCCGCGTGTAGGTGGGTGAGTGGGATTGCCGGTGAGTGTAATTCGGGTGCAGACATTGCCAGCCCTCTTTCTGATAAACTAATCATAACCATTAGTAGATACTTACAAAACCAGTTTATGCCTCATAATCACGCATGTCAAGTGGATGTTTCGCTACGCAGGGTGATAAGGGCATAACGCCCGCTGCGGATCGGCTCCACTACGGGCCACGCAGAGGCGTTCTATGTCGCTGCGTGGCACGGTTCCGGGCTGATTAATCAGCCTGCCCCCGCGTGCCCTTGACGAAATCCCTGCCCTGTGTTATTTTAGGTATAACTAAAAAATACTCTGGCTTCCCCTAAATTTAAGGGAATTGGACTACATGAAAGGAAGAACGATGATACACCGCTTACGCTGGATGATCATGCTGGTTGGGATAACGTTGATGGGGGCCGCGTGTGGTGCTGCTCGTGCCCCCGTGCCCGCTGCCCCTGAACGGCTTAGGGTGTTGGTGACGACGCAGCAGATCGGCGATGCCGTGCAGAATGTGGCTGGTGAGCAGGTGGAGCTGGTGATGCTGCTCGGCCCCGGCATTGACCCGCACACCTACATCCCCACCGAATCCGATCTGCGAAAGTTTGAACAAGCCGATGTGATCTTTGCCAACGGGCTGCACCTCGAAGCCCAGATGGATCGGGTCCTAGCGCAGCTAGCGACCCGCGAAGGCAAGACGGTGGTGCAGCTAGGCGATCAGCTTGATTCCACTAATCTGTTATCATGGGAGCCGGAAGCAGGCTTGCCCTACGATCCCCATGTGTGGAACGATGTGCGCCTGTGGAAAGAAGTGGTTGCTGCAATTGCGACAACACTGGCAGAGGTAGACCCAAGCAATGCCGCAACGTATCAAGCAAATGCAACAACCTACGCCGCCGAACTCGATGCACTGCACGCCTACCTGCTCGCCCAAGCGGACACCATCCCCGCCGAGCAGCGGATTCTTGTGACGGCGCACGATGCCTTTGGCTACTTCGGGCGGGCGTATGGCTTCGAGGTTGAGGCGGTGCAGGGCTTGAGTACCGAAGCGGAAGCATCGGCGGCGGATATTCAGGAACTTGCCCAGATCATCATTGCGGGCAATGTGCCAGCGATCTTTATTGAGACTACGATTTCACCACGTACCATCGAAGCCGTCCAAGCAGCAGTGCAAGATGCAACAGGGAAGCCGTTGCTACTCGGTGGCGAACTCTACTCGGATGCGATGGGTGCGCCGGGCAGTGGCACGGACACCTACATCGGGATGATGCGGCACAACATTGATACCATTGTCGCTGCGCTTGGGGCGTAGGGCGGTGGGATGGCAACCAGATAGAGATGGGAACGAAGGATAGCCGGTAAAGGATAGCCGTTACATGATGTACCAACCACACCAACCACACCAACCACCGCCCCGGCCACCAGCCGCGCCGCACGCCGCCGTGCCTGCGATTGCGGTGAGCGATCTGACCGTCGCCTACCACGAGCAGCCCGTGCTGTGGGATATTGACCTGCACGTTCCGGCGGGGGTGCTGCTGGCTATTGTGGGGCCCAATGGGGCGGGCAAAACCACGTTGATGAAAGCGATGCTCGGCTTGGTCAAGCCTGCCGCCGGACAGGTGGCGATCTTCGGTGGGCCCTACCGCCAGCAACGCCAACGGGTGGGCTATGTGCCCCAGCGTGGTAGCGTGGATTGGGACTTCCCGACCAGCGTGCTCGATGTGGTGATGATGGGCCGCTATGGCGCACTCGGCTGGTTCCGGCGACCGGGCCGCAATGAACGTGACCTCGCCTTTACCGCCTTGCAGCAGGTCAACATGGAAGCCTATGCCGCCCGCCAGATCAGCCAGCTTTCGGGCGGGCAGCAGCAGCGCGTGTTCCTTGCCCGCGCCCTTGTGCAGGCTGCCGACATCTACCTGATGGATGAGCCGTTTCAAGGCGTAGATGCTGTCACCGAACATGCGATCATCGAGCTGCTGCGCGAGCTACGGGCACAGGGCAAAACAGTGGTGGTGGTGCATCACGATCTGCAAACTGTGCCCGAATACTTCGATTGGGTCACGCTGCTGAATGTACGCCGGATCGCACACGGCCCGATGGCTGAGGTGTTCACCGAAGCCAACCTGAGCCACACCTATGGCGGGCGTACCGCCGCCGTTCCGCGCCGCTAGAGGGGATACCTGATGTTGGAGCTGTTCCTGAGTCTTTGGAGTAACTGGGGTGATTACACCATCCGCACGGTTGCGCTCGGTGCGGCAGTGCTGGGGGTCACCAGTGGGGTGCTAGGCTGTTACGCCGTGTTGCGTCGCCAAGCCTTACTCGGCGATGCCATGTCGCACGCTGCGCTGCCGGGCATTGTGCTAGCCTATCTGCTGTTTGGCACCCGCGATCTGGGCATTCTGCTGCTCGGCGCGGCGGGGGCTGGCTGGCTGGCGGCGTTACTCCTGCTGAGCATCACCCGCCATACGCACCTCAAAGAGGATACGGTGTTGGGCATGCTGTTATCGGTCTTTTTCGGATTTGGCATGGTCTTGTTGGCATTTGCCCAGAAGCAGCCCACCGCCGCCCAAGCTGGGCTAAGTCGCTTTCTGTTTGGGCAGGCGGCTACTGTCGTGGAGCGTGATGTGCTGACGATGGCTGGGATCGGTGCGCTTGCGCTGGTGCTGGTTGCCCTGTTTTGGAAGGAGTTCAAGCTGCTGAGCTTCGATCCCGATTACGCCGCCACACTCGGTTTGCCGGTGCGCCTGCTTGACGTGGGACTAACCGCGCTGATCGTCGTGGCGGTGGTTGTCGGCTTGCAAATGGTCGGGGTGGTGCTGATGAGTGCCATGCTGGTTGCGCCTGCGGTGGCGGCGCGGCAGTGGACAGATCGGCTTGGCCCAATGATGTTGCTCGCAGGCATCTTCGGGGCGGGGGCAGGGATCGTTGGAGCCGTGCTGAGTGCTAGTGCCCGCGGGCTTTCGACCGGCCCCATGATCGTGCTGAGTGTCAGTAGTATCGTGCTATTCTCATTGCTCTTTGCCCCGCGGCGGGGGCTGGTATGGCGTTGGTTCCAAACCCAGCGCAATGCCCGCCGCTTGCGCTTTGCCATGCAGCACGGCGATGTGCCACTCAGCGTGCCTACCGCGCCGCCCTCCGATCCGCTTCCCGATCCGCGCATCGCAGAACAGAAAGGGGTATCGGGATGACTTCGCAACAAGAGGTCCAACTGATTGCCGCCGTGATTGCCGCCGCGTGCGCGCTGCCCGGCGTATTTCTGGTGTTGCGGCGCATGGCGATGATGAGCGATGCGATTAGCCATACCGTGCTGTTCGGGATTGTGGTTGGCTTCTTGCTCACCCGCGATCTCGGCTCGCCGCTGCTGTTTCTCGGCGCAGTGCTGACGGGGGTGCTCACGGTAAGCCTTGTCGAACTGCTCAACCAAACGCGGCTGGTCAAACAAGATGCGGCGATAGGGCTAGTCTTTCCGGTGCTGTTCAGCATCGCCGTGATCCTGATCTCACGCTTCGCGGGCAATGTGCATCTGGATACGGACGCAGTGCTGCTGGGTGAGCTTGCCTATGCACCATTTGACCGCGTGGTGTGGCAGGGCATTGATCTCGGCCCGCGTGCCTTGCTGGTCGGGAGTGGCGTGCTGCTGCTCAATCTGGGCTTCATTGGCCTGCTCTACAAGGAGCTGAAGCTGGCGACGTTTGATCCCGCGCTAGCGGCAACGTTTGGCTTTCTGCCTGTGCTGCTGCACTATAGCCTGATGACCATCGTCTCTGTGACGGCAGTTGCCGCCTTCGATGCGGTTGGCTCAATCCTCGTGATTGCGCTGATGATCGCCCCGCCCGCCACTGCCTACCTGCTCACCGAGCGGCTCAGCACCATGCTCTGGCTGAGTGTGCTACTGGGCGTAGCTAGTGCGCTAGTGGGCTACTGGCTGGCGTGGGCACTGGATGTTTCGATTGCGGGCAGCATGGCAACCATGACGGGCGTGCTGTTTGCGGGGGCATTCCTGTTTGCACCGGAGCGCGGCATCGTGGCGACTGCCCGCCGCCGCACGCGCCAACGCTGGGCCTTTGCCCAACAGATGCTCGCGGTGCATCTGCACAATCACGCGGGCAGCAGCGACGAAGCCGAAGAGTGCAGCCCCGCCGCACTGCACGGCCACCTGCGCTGGTCGCCGGACTTTGCGGCACAGGTGTTGCAACGGGCTGAGCGCAACGGCATTGTGCGGCGCGAAGCCGAGCGGCTGTGGCTGACGGAGCAGGGGTGCAGGCTGGCTCAGACGGCAGGGGCGGGCTAGGGATTGGGTGTCAGGTGTCAGGGGCAAAGCCCAGCAGCGCAAAGCCCAATGTGTTGCCGTGTGTCCCGTACAGCATGCGTCGAACTGGCTACACCGCTTTCGCCTTGACTTTCAAATCGGCAAGGGGCAGTTCGGCCTGCGGGGTGGGCCCGGTCGCTGATGCGAGCGGTAACACGAGGGTGAAGATGCTCCCGACCCCAACCTCGCTCTGCACGCTGACCTGCCCGCCGTGGGCATCCACGATGCGCTTGACAATCGCCAAGCCCAAGCCGGCACCGCCACCGTGCCGCGAACGCGAACGGTCGGCGCGGTAGAAACGGTCAAAGATCAGCTCTTGTTCTTGGGGCTGAATGCCGCACCCGGTATCGGCAATGGTCAGTACGGCATTGGCATCATGGCAGGCAAGGCTCAGCGTAACCGTGCCGTTGGGCGGGGTGTGTTGCAGGGCATTCACGCCAAGATTGAGCAACGCCTGCTTGATGCGGTCCCGATCCCCTTGTACGACGGCCTGATCTTCGCCCCCAATCCGCAAATTCACCCCATTGGCGAGGCTGCGTAGCTCACGATGGACTTCAAGCAACAGCGTATCTAGCTCAACCTGTTCGCGCCGCATTGCCACCCGATCTTCACTCTGCGCGAGCAGCAGCAGATCGTTGACAAGGCGGATCAGGCGCGAGGTCTCTTGGCGCATATCGGTCAGTGATTCGTGGAGCAGTTCGGGATCGCTGGCGGCTCCGCGTGAGAGCACTTCGAGGTTGCCGTGCATTGCCGCAAGGGGTGTCCGCAGTTCGTGCGATACATCGGCAATCAGGCGTTGCTGGGTGGTAAACAGCTTCTCCATCCGCGCCAGCAGATCGTTGATCGTCACCGTGAGTTGGTGGATCTCATCCTGCGTATCCAGCACGGGCACCCGCCGCCCCAAATCCTCTGCCCGCACAATGCCCTGCGCCGTGCTGACGACCTGATCGAGCGGCGAGAGAGCCGTGCGCGACAGCCCGGCCACACCGAGCGCAGTGCTGATCAGGGCGATTGCCCCCCCACCGAGCAGGATCAGCAGCAGTTGTTGCATAGTTTGGTGCATATCTTCGAGGCTGCGCGAAATCTGCAACAGCCCAACCACCTGCTCATTCGCCAATACCAGCGGCGTAACCACCGAACGCACCTCGCTGCCATCAATCTGCTGGATCATGTCCAGCTCCTCACCCGCTTTCAGTTCCAGTGCGGCGGGCGGCAGCGGCAGCATAGCGGTGGGCATATTCAAGGAGCTACCGAGAAACTGCCCATTCGGCGCAAATACCTGCGCCAGCAAGTTGGGGATTGCAAACGTCGCGGCGGGCTTGCCGCTCACCTGCGTCGAGACTACCCCATCGCGCAGCACCAGTTCCAGATTGCTGGCGGGCGGGCGGCTCCGGTAAATCTCCAGCACTTGGCGCGTGCCTGCCCGCAGATCGCGCTCTACGCCGCGCTCTAGCTCCTGCTTCACCGCTATGTAAATGCCTAAGCCTAGCACCAACAGGGCTAGCGCAAAGAAGCCAGTGTAAAAGATGGTGAGACGTGTCCGCAAAGACATATTCCTACAAATTCCATTCCAGTTAGCCGCAGCGTATCCGACTCCGTATCGGCTCTATCGTACTGTATCTGTGCTGCGTGTGTCAATAGATCCTGTTCATCCTACCAAGAATTGCTTAAGCGTGGGTGAGAGGGTGGCTAGCGGACAGGTGTCGTAGGCTTCTTCGGGTGCGGTGTTGGGTGTGTTCGGATCGGCCCGGATGCCCCCCGCGTCCTTGTCCCCTAGCCCGCAGGGGCGTAGCGGTGGGCCTCTGTCGCCACCTTCTGGCCTAGCTCGACGGCGAAATTTGTGCCGCGATCCCACGGGTAGACTTGGCTCATGCTTGCCCAGAACAAGCCCGGCAGCGGGGTCGCTAGCGGCGGAATGAATTGGCTATGGTTCAAGCCGACAACGGGCTGCGCGTAGGGCGCACGGTTCAGCCATGCCGTGCGCACCCAAGCGGGCGTGAAATCGGGGTTGAAGGTCGTCAGGTGCGGCAGGAACACATCGAGCAGTTGATCGAGGCTATACTGGAAGTAGGCGTGATCGGGCGGCAGATAGTCGCCACAATACACCAGATGATCGCCGCCGTAGTGTTCGGGCGGCATAAAGTTGGTATGCTCCACGAGCGCAAGGAAGGGGAACTCTTCCTTGCGCATGCCTTGGATCCAGTACAAGTTATTCGTCAAGCGACGCTTGAGTGCCAGCACTAGCACCACCGCCCCCAGCGACTTGAGTTGGCGCAGGCGGGCGGTGTAGGCATCGGGCAGTTGCGGCACGAGCTTGGCGAGCAGGTGCGGCGAACTTGTGACAATCACCGCGTCGTAGTAATCGCAGCCGGATGCAGATTGGATCATCCACGTTGGCTGGTTGCCCGCATCGGTATAGACTGCCCGCGCTATGCCGCGCACGGGGCTGCTGAGGCGGAGTTGCACCCCACGCTGCTGAAGCGTCTGCACCAGCGCATCAATGAACGCCTGAAAGCCCCCCTTGAAGTAGCCGAGCTTGAACGAGCGGGCTTTGAAGCGGGCCCACAGCCATGCCATATTCACCTCGCTGGTATACGGCCCAAACTTGCCTTCGAGCAGCGGTTGCAAGATCGTGGTGTAGGCGGGGCTGCCGATCCAGCGTTGGGCCCATGCCACGGCTGTTGTGCGTTCGAGGCTGGGCCAGTCGTTGGTGAGGTACTTGAGATAGCCGACCGCTAGCCCAAAGCGGAGCCGATCTGCGAAGGGGATGCCCGGAAACTGCAAGATGCGAGTTGGGCTATCTATGCCATACAGCCCGCCGTTCCAGTAGTGCGCGGTGGTGGGGCTGGTAAAGAACAGCTTGTCGCCTGCGCCGATCTGCTCGACTAGCTGCTTGATCGCCGTGTCGGTCTCGAACAGGTGGTGGTAATACCGTTCGAGATGCCAATCCCAATGGCTATCGCGGAAGCCCGCCGCCAGCCCGCCCGCATAGTCTGCCGCCTCATACAGCGTGACAGTATGCCCCTTTTGCACCAGTTCCCACGCCGCCGCCAAGCCTGCAATTCCGGCTCCGACAATCGCAATCTTCATAAGCGTACTCCTACATCTTCACGTTCGGTTTCTGGTGGAACGAGGGGCCCAGCAGCGGGATCGGGCGGCGCACCTGTCAGTGGCAGCGCGTCATCGCTGGCCGTGCCGGCGGCTTTGCGGCGGGCGGCTTCATCCATATCTGCCCACGTCAGGCTCTCGCGGAGCATGTAGTATGCGCCCAGTAGCGTGACTGGTAGCCACAGTGCCGCATGCAACACCACCGTGTAGCCGGTGGCGAGGGCTTGCGGCACGCCGAACTGTTCCAGAATGGCGATGCCGGGTGCGTGGAAGGTGCCCACGTAGCCGGGCGCAGAGGGGATGGTGGTGAACAGATTCACGACGGCGGTCATCAGCATCAGCACAAAGAAATCTACCTCGAATGGAAAGGCGTGCATCACAAACCAGTATTTGGTCGTCTCTGACAGCCAGATCAGCGTCGAGCTAAAAAAGATGATCGCCGTATCACGCGGGCTACGCAGCGATTGCAAGCCGATCACGGCATTATCGAGAATCGTGTGGGTAGCAGGGCGCAGGCGTTGCGGGAGCAGCGTCTCGATCCCCCATTGATACAGCCCCTGCAAGAATTGCGGGCGGCCTGCGATCAGGAAGAACAGCAGCAACGCCAATCCAAACAGCCCACTAAAGCCGAGTACGATCAGGCGGTAGGCTTCCGGCAGCGGCGCGAAGGGCAACGTCACCGCCACAAACAGCAGCATCACCAGTCCATCAAAGAGGCGTTCGAGGATCACGGTGGCGAGCGACGCACTCATGGCCACGCCATACTTGCGCCGTAGCACGTAGCTCCGCAGCACCTCGCCCGCCCGCGCCGGGTAGATGTTGTTGCCCATGTAGCCGATCACCACCATCGGGAACAACTGCATCGTGGTTAAGTTCTCGATGTGGCGTAGCATATATCGCCACCGCCATGTACGGACAAACAGACCGAGCATGTAGACGGCCACACTCGGCACGAGCCACCAGTAGTTAGCTTCGCGGAGGGTGCGCCAGAACTGTTGCAGGTCTAGCCCATTGAGCGCAATGACAAGAAAAAACAGGCTGATTGCCAGCCCGATCCAGAGCTTCCAGTTTCGCACAATCTACTCCCGTGCGTTGCCCCTGCGAGGCGGGCGAATTTGCCTCTTCATCATACCCGTGCTACGGTTGCCTGTCAAAAAGCTCTTGTCAATATCGTACAGGTGTGCTATACTAGAAACAGAACACACGAGCGATATACGCACGCTAAACAACCGCTAGGCACACGCACGATGCATGATCACAAGGGAGAGGGACAGCGATGCACTATCAAAGCTACCGCACAGCAATCCGTTATGATGCAAACGTAGGTGAATATGCAATGTATCTGGATGATGAGCTAGTGGGGTTTGCCCGCACCCGCCTCGAAGCTGAACGCACCCTCCACGAATTGATCCACGAGTTGCAGCTTTGGCCGCGGGCCCACGCCGCATACGTCGGGGGGTAGGATGATCCGCAGGGCGACAGAGGGCGACAGAGGGCGGCTGTGGGCGGGGGCATCCCCGGTGCTTGGGCAAGGTTCGTTTCGAAGCAGGTGTTCGTTCCGGTAGCCCCCCCCGCCACCCAATCTCCGCCGCGCTACAGCACCCCTACCGTGCTGTTGTCGCCGAGCATGAGGCGATAGGCCCGCGGCTTCAGCGCACTGCGGGCAATCTCCACATTGCGCCCGACGAGGCTCTCCTCAAGGCGGTGCGGGAGATCACGCACGATGCTATGTTCGAGAATGATGCTATGTTCGATCTCGCTATTCTCAACCGTACAGTGGTGGTAGATCGAGGTGAACGGGCCGATGTAGGAGTTGATGATGCGGGTGTGTTCGCCAATGATCGCCGGTCCGCGCACGGTGCTGTTAATCACCTCCGCCCCCGCTTCGATCACCACGCGCCCAGTGATATGCGAATCCCGATCTACATAGCCGACTAACTGCTGCTCTAAATCCTCTAGCACCAGCCGATTGGCTTCAAGCAGATCATCCTTCTTGCCCGTGTCAATCCACCAGCCCTGATGCACATAGGCAAACACCCGCAGCTCGTGATCTATGAGCCACTGGATCGCATCGGTGATTTCGAGTTCGCCCCGAAACGAAGGGCGGATCGCCGCGACTGCCTGCCAGATGTGGTGGTCGAACATATACACCCCAACCAGAGCGAGATCACTCTGCGGCTCACGGGGCTTCTCCACAAGCCGCGTAATCTGCCCCTGTGGGTCGAGTTCGGCCACTCCAAATTGGCGCGGATCGCTGACCTGTTTCAGCACAATTTGGGCGTGGTAATCGCTATCCTCAAACTGTTCGATCAGCCCGGCGATCCCACCTTCAATGCAGTTGTCACCCAGAAACATCACAAATCGCTCATCGCCCAGAAAGGGCTGACTGATCTTGACCGCATGAGCCAAGCCGAGCGGTTGTTCCTGTGGGATGTAGGTGATTTGCACGCCCCAACGACTGCCGTCACCAACAGCGCGGCGAATCTCGTTGCCGGTATCGCCAATCACAATCCCGATCTCGGTGATGCCCGCTTCGCAGATTGTGTCAATGACGCGGAACAGCACCGGACGATTGGCAACAGGTACGAGCTGTTTGGCACTGGTATAGGTGATTGGGCGCAGGCGTGTGCCTTTGCCGCCACTGAGAATAAGACCTTTCATGCGCGTTGCGCCTCCCTTGTGTGGGCGGTGCGGGAGCCGTGCCCGCCGCTGATGCGCCCGACGCGGATTGTACCGCAGGACGGGGATTCGGACAACTCCTTGCCCCCGCTCACCGCCGGACTTGGCGCAAGCGCGTGCGGAGCGCAAACCCCATCCGGCGTAGCTGGAGCAGCACGCGGTAGAGTTGCGGGAAGCCGGCCTGCAAGCCGATTGCTAGCCCAACCTCGCCGAGTTGCAGCGGGTTGGGCGTGGCTCCCCATGCCTGCTTGTGCGGGTGGTGGCGCAGGCAGTGCAGCAAGGCATGCAGGGCGGGGCGCGTCGCCTGATACGCGGCGTAGCGTACCGCGAGGGTGTAATACATTTCGCACAGGATATGCCGTTCGCGGGCGTAATCGTAGGGGTAGGCGTGCAGCAGGATCAGCGCGAAATTGGTGGCATACGCGACCTTCTTCTTATCCACCGCCTGCAACGACCAGACCCCGCCCGCATGCAGCCGATAGCATCCGCGTGGCTCCGGCTCGTAGTGGATCAAGCCGTGCTGGGCGTGCAGGATATGCAGCGCGTGATCGAACACACTGAGCCGGAAGAACCACGCCGGAAAGCTGGTGAACTGCCGCCGAAAAACAGCCGAAGAGCAGGTGCTAATGTAGTTGAATGGGAGCAGATCGGTGACGCTGGAAGTGGGGGCGGGCGGGCGTTGCGGCAGCAAGAAATCAGGCTGCGAGCCGTCATCGTAGAAGGCCCGCACCCGATGAAAGCAGATGGCATAATCGGGGTTGTCGCGCAGGAAGCCGACCATCTGTTGGAGCTTGTGCGGATCCGTCCAGAAATCATCGCCCTCCAACATCGCAATATACGTGCCACGACACGCCAGATAGGTAGCGGCGAAATTGGCCACCATGCCCAGATTGTGCGGGCGCGGCAGCACGCGGATGCGTTCTGGGTGGGCCCGTTGATATGCCGCCACAATCGCGCCGGTCTGATCGGTGGAACAATCCTCGCCGATCACAATCTCGTAGCTAAAGTCGGTCTCCTGCATCAGCACGCTGTCTAGGGCTTGGGCAATAAACCGCTCGTGATTGTAGGTGATAATGAGGACGCTGACCATTGGGCTAGGGCTAGGTGACATGGGCTTCCTCATGGGAATGGAGTTGGCGGGGCGGCGGGTTGCGCCACGCTCGCAGCTGGCGCGTGAGCGTGCGCCGGTGGCTCACAATCACATCGGTGGCAACTGCGCCAAAGATCTGGTGGGCAAGGCGGTGGCGGGCTGAGATATAGTTCACCTGTACCCCGCGCAGGTGCGGCGCAGCGGCGTGGGCTTCGGCCATCAGCAGCGTAAACAGAGGCCGATCTAGATCGTAGACTTTGCGGGCAAGGTGCAGGTAGCTCGCCGCGAGGGCCTGCTGATAGGTTGCGGTGAGCCGCCCCGCGTGCGCCAAGCGGTGCGCGGCTTGTTGCAGGATGCGGTAGTAGGTGCGCGTGTGGCGGTGCTGGTTTTGGGTTGAGACGGTCACCTTGCCATATTTGCGATACACGCCGACGCAGCCGGGCTGGTAGTGGAACGTCACCCCCGCGAGGGCTGCATCAATCAAGATTGCCTTATCCTGCACCATCGCCAGCTGCACATCCCAGCCGCCCGCCTGCACCACCGCCTCGCGCCGCCACAGGATCGCCACTGGCACGACCCACCACGGGCTGAGCAGAGCCGCGAGCATATCGGTGGTGGGCGGGGCCCGATTGAGCGGAGCCGTGAGGATATGCGTACCGTCAGGGTATTCGTAGCGATGCTGGAAATCGCTCCAGACTACGCCTGCCCCGCTCTGCTCTAGCGCGGCAACGTGCAGTGCGGTTTTGTGCGGCAGCAGGTAATCATCGGCATCGAGGAACTGGATGTACGTACCTTGCGCCAGTGCCAAGCCGCGATTGCGGGCCACGTTGCCGCCCCGATTGGGGCCGGTCTCCCACGTTATCACGCGGCTGTAGCTGGCGAGAATATCGCGGCTGCGATCCGTCGAGCCGTCGTCAATCACGATAATCTCGATGGGGCGGTAGCTCTGCTCAAGGCAGGAGAGGATCGCGTGGCTGATCCAGCGTTCCGCGTTGTAGCACGGGATCACGACGGAGACGAGCGGGTTGTGCGCGGCACTAGCGAGCATACCCTTACGCCCTACACATGTAGATCGCCTCGTTGGGGCTGAGCCGATAGCGTTCGATAGCCGCTGCCCCAAGCTGCTGCACGTACATATCTACGCTGACGTGGAAGCCAGCTTGCTCTAGTCGGTCTTTATAATCACGCCCGTAGATGCGAACGTGATCTTCTTGCCCAAAGGCGTGGAGGCGATCTTCGGGCGCGGTGATGCTCCAGTCCTCATAGGTGGTAGCGCGGCTGTAGTCGAGCGGCGATTGCAGAATGGCCCACCCGCCCGGCTTCAGCACGCGCCGCAGCTCGCGCATGGCGTGCTGATCATCGGGGACATGTTCGAGGACATGATAGCAGACAATCGCATCGAAGCTCGCATCGGGGTGGGGCAATGCGGTGAGATCGCTGTGCAGCAGCACATTGCGGGCGAACAGATCACAGCTGACGTAGGTGACATTGGGCAGGGATTGAAAGTAGCGGCGGAAGATTGGCTCAGGGGCAACGTGGAGCAGGCGCAGCTGCCCCGCGAACAACTCCGGCTTGGCGTGCAGGTAGAGCCACAGTAGGCGGTGACGTTCGAGCGAGCCACAGCGCGGGCAGCGCGCATTGGGGCGTGGCACTAAATGTCCGTGTTGTGGGTACATCCGGTTGAAGGACCAGCCACAGCAGGGGCAGGTGTAGTGCCAGCCGAGTGTCGGCAGGATTTTAACCGTGCGGCGTGCTGAGCGCAGTGCCGATATTGGGAAGGTCATGTGATGAGACTCCTTGTGCGATACGGATCACGCTCGATTCCTCAGGTCTGCCTTACGATGGTGCGGAGCTTGCGTTGGCTTTGCCGGCGCAGGCGTACCAACGTTTCGGCGATGGTAAACCCGCACCAATCGTACATTCGACAATAGATTTCAGATGGGCGGCGGGTGTGCTGACGTGGATGAAACGCAGGGTCAAGGGCATAGGCTTTGTGCAGCAACTCGTGGTAGACGCGGGCAGGTTCGCCGTTGGCAAAGGCGAGTTGGGCAAAGGTGAAATATATCTGGGCGGCGGCCCGTTGGTAGGCAGGGGTGAGCCGCTGCGTGCGCTCTAGCAGATAGAGGGCCCGCTCCCGAATGCGTTGATTGTTGATCCGCGCCCGAATGGGTTTGGATGAGACCGAGCCGGGCACGCGCCGGATCACTGCGCCGATGCCGGCAACATAGTGCAGCTGGCTGCCAGCAATGAGCATTCGTAGCAGGAGGTCAGTTTCCTGACCACTGGTCAAGGTTTCATCCCAGCCGCCTCCATCAAGAATAGCCTGCCGCCGAAGCAGAACGGTGGCAGTCTGGATGTTTAAGCCGCCGAGCAAGGCTTCTAAGGTATCGGGGGTGGTAGGGGCTTGGCGCACCTGCTGCTGCCCAAGCCGCCAATGCTCATTGAGGTGATGCCAGATCTTATCGCCCCACACGCCATCTGCGCCAGTCGTTGCGAGTGCGGCTACCTGCGTGGCGATTTTGTCGGGCAAGAGGTAATCATCGGCATCAAGGAACTGGACATACGCACCTTGTGCCAGTGCCAGCCCACGGTTGCGGGCCACGTTGCCGCCCCGATTGGGGCCGGTCTCCCACGTTATGACGCGGCTGTAGCTGGCGAGAATATCGCGGCTGCGATCCGTCGAGCCGTCGTCAATCACGATAATCTCGATGGGGCGGTAGCTCTGCTCAAGGCAGGAGAGGATCGCGTGGCTGATCCAGCGTTCGGCATTGTAGCACGGGATCACCACTGAGACGAGCGGCTGATTCGTGTGGGAGGGGCGGAGCGGCGCAATCATTGTGGGGGATCCTCCTGTCCGGCGCGGTGCAGGGCAGCTTGGACACAGGCAAGGTACTGTTCCATCGAGAAGTGGGCGACGATGTGGGCGCGGGCTTTGCGCCCTAGCTGACCCGCATACTGGGGGTCATTGGCCAGTGTGAGCATGTGCGCGGCCATACCGGCTACATCACCTTCATCTACAAGCAAGCCGGTTTCACCGTCAATCACCACATCTTTGATCCCGGCATGGCGCGTGGCAACCACCGGCAAGCTGGATGCGCCAGCTTCGAGGACGGCAACGGGTGTGCCTTCGGAATCGCCGGAGCTAGGGCGCAGCGAGTGTTGCACGAAGGCCCGCGCTTGTTGCATTGCGGTAACAATATCGGCGTGGGGCCGCACGCCGTGCAGCGTAACCGCGTGTTCCATGCCAAGTGAAGCCACCATCTGGCGGCAGGCTTCCCACAGGGGGCCATCGCCGATCATGGTGAGGCGGGCCGCGGGACATTCGTGCAGCACCTGCTGGAAGGCGAGGATGGTGAGGTAGGGGGCTTTCTTCTCAACAAACCGCCCAACAGCGACAAAGTGCGGTGGAGCATTGGCTGGGTCAGCCGGGCTAAACATCTGGACATCAACCCCGCATGGGGTATAGGTGATATGTTCGGCGGGTGCGCCGAGCTGGATGAGTTGCTGTTCCATCGCACGCGAGACGGCAATGATGCCGGTGGCATAGGCAAACATGCGCTGATAGGCCCGGGCGTACTCAGCCAGTGTTTGGGCTTGGAAGGCATCGTAGCCATGAAAATGCACCACCAACGGGATCTGGCTAGCGATACACGCATCAAGCACAGCTACGCCATTCACGCCATACTCGGCTAGCACGACATCTACGTTGTGGTGCCGCAGGAAGTGCTTGACAGCCAGTGTCTCGATCAGGCGCACGGCTGTTGTGCTGAGCGAGCCGATGGGTGGCGGTTGATTGACAAACAGGCGTACCCCTCTCAGCAGCAGCCAGAGCGGTTTGGGGAGCAGACGCATGGGCTGATACGTGGTCGGCCACGTATTGATGAGCACGATCTGGGTGCCGGGCAAGCGTTCGATCACCGCACGGATGAACGTCTCCGAATATGAGGGCGGCTTGCTCACCACAATGCAGGTGGTGAGTGGGGCGGGTAGCACCGTGCTGGTTGCTGGCAGGGGCTGATCCATAGCCGCGTTCCTCAGGGTCCGCGTAGGCGCTGGCGCACGCGCTGCAAGAGGCGGTGCGCTGGACTTGGCGGATTGCTCGGCAGGGCTATATCTAGACCAAGCTGGGATTTGACGCGCTGGCGACGCACTGGCAGCGGCTCAAGCTGGATCGAGCGGGGATGCTGGGCCGATTTCGGCCCAAACGGGGGGCGTTTCTGAATGATGGTATGCGTATAGTCATTGGTGCGCCAAATCGTCTGGTAGGCAAAGCTCAGGATTTCGCCCTCAATATCGTGGGCAAGCTGGAGCAGATCAGCAAGCTGAACATCTTCATCTACTGGCTGGAGTCCATCGGGTAGCTCTGTTCGCAGATAGTGTTGATGAAATACGCTGGGGCAGGTCAAGATGATCACGCCTTGATCCTTGAGCGTATGCCCAAAGATTTGATGGAGTGTTGGGCGGCTCGCAACGGGCAGATGCTCATACACATCGAGCAGCACAATGGCATCGAAGCGGTTGGGCTGAAAGGCTTCTTGCTGGGTCATATCAGTCACAATCCAGCTAAGCTGGGGATGTGGAAACAGCTGCTGGGCGGTGTGCATTTGGCGAGGGCTGAGATCTACCCCAACGACGGTGGCGGCAGGTTGGTGGCGCACGATCTCCCACGCCGACCAGCCCACGCCGCAGCCAATATCGAGGATATGGCTGGCTCCGGTCGGAATGTGACGCAGTGCAAACTGGATCGCGGCGACGGCTCGCGGGTTGCCGTGAACGTAATCACGCAGGCGTTTGTGGGTAGATTCGTCGTAGAATTGGGCAATGGGCGTAAGGCTTGACATACCTATCTCGCTGGTTTCTGGAGCGTATGAACGACACGCTCAATGGTGCGCTGCGCCTGCTCCCGAACCATCGGAAGCGCGTGGCGAATGTGGTCACGCAGAGCCTCACGCTGTTCCCAAACAGGTTCAAAGTATGCCAACCATTCTGCTACTGGGGTGAGCGTGGTCGGCATTGGCAAGGGATAATCGAAGTAGCGCAGGAGGCCTTCGGTTTTGAACTGGTGGATAATACAAAACACGGGCACGCTATGCTGAAGGGCAAAGATCGTTGGATGATAGCGGTGGCTGATCTGTAGCGTCAGGTGCGCGGCCAACAGCTGTTGTGCATCGCTGTTGAGGTCGGGCGGCACTACCCGCACCCGCACCGTCGCACCGAGATGATTGATGACAGTGCGAATGATCTGTAGCTCGCGGTCACTCCCGTAATGATGCGAAAAGAATAGCAGTTGTGCGTTGCTCAATTGTACAACTTGCTGGAGGAAAGCAGCTAGTTCATGCGCATAGTTTTGCGAATCAAAAGGATGCTGGCGGCCAGTAGGATCAATATACGGAGTCGTATTGAGGGTGACACCAATCGTGGGGTGCTTGAGATACTGGTACAAGTCCGCCATGAGAGCTTGCTCGTAGGGGTTGGTGCTGTGCTGCTCGGTCGTGATGGGGTAGGCAAAGACGAGATCACGGACTAACTCGATGTCGGTTTGGGCGAGGTTGAGCGACTCTACTGCCGTATAGCTGTGCGGCTCACGCAGCGTCCACCACTGCACATGGGCCAGCGCAGTCCGCCGGATGGCATTGCGGAGTGGCTTGGCAAAGGGGCCAGCACTCGTTGCAGCGATGGCACACGGTTTCTGGTAGTGCCGAGCAAGCCAAATGCTTAGAAGGCAACTCGGCTCGGTGACAGGATACATCTCACCAATATAGGGCCCGGCGGGAGCTGAGAGGATCATGTCGCATGTGCGTAGGATAGCGTCTACTTGGTGCGTCCCCGCTTGCTGCCGCCGTAGTTCGTGAATAAGGCTAGGGGCTATACGCACGGCGGCTGAAGGACCCTTGCCTCCTTGCAATAGACGTTGAAAGGGGAGCGCACTCCACGCGAAGAGGGTAGTATTCGTAGGCAAGCTCATTGGCGCGTTGCTGAAAACACTGACCGTCGTGTTGGGTAGCTCTTGGCGTACCCCATAAATAAGCGCACGGAGCATTGCCTCGTCGCCGCGATTGTTGCCCCACGCATTGACGATCACCAGATGGTTGGGCTTGCTCATTGGCTTGGCTCAATCTCCCAATTCAAGCGTATCATGATTTCACCGCCTCGTGAGAACGAGGTGTGCGTCCAGTCTTCGCTATTGTTTTCGATCTCAAACACGAGACAATCGGGATAAACTGCATATGGGCCAACTTTGGGGCGAGCCGCCGCAAGGTAGATGCTATATAGTCCGGGCAGTAATATGCCCTGTGGTAGGTTCAGGCGGGCAACATATGCACCCGGCTGGCGCATCTCAAAAGCCGTGCGGTTCAGGTCTATATCCCATGAGCGGAAGAGCAACGTCCCATCGCGGCTCAGGGCAAACGAGAGATTCGAGCCACGCACGGGGGTCCGCACGACATATGTAATCTCTACCGTAAGCTGATCCGCTATATCAAAAGTATCGGTTTCATCTTTGCCCAGCGTATACACATAGGCAGTCTGAATGTCAATATCACGGCTAGGGTCTTGCGGGAAGCTGACCATCCGCGAGGTACTACTCGTGATATTTCGTAAGTAGTAGTCAATCGCCTCGTTCGCGCTACCCATAAAGTTTACGCTGCCCTGCGACAATACCACGCCCCGCGTACACAGGCTCTGCACCGCGCCCATATTGTGGCTGACGAACAGCACCGTGCGCCCTTCCTTCGTCACGTCGCTCATCTTGCCCAGACACTTCTTCTGGAACTCGGCATCGCCCACTGCCAGCACCTCATCCACAATCAGGATTTCGGGGTCGAGGTGGGCGGCCACCGCAAAGGCAAGGCGCATCTGCATGCCGCTGGAGTAGTGCTTGACGGGCGTGTCAATGAACTTCTCGATGCCCGAAAAGTCTACAATCTCGTCAAACTTGCGGGCGATCTCGTGGCGGTTCATGCCCAGAATGGCCCCATTCAGGAACACATTCTCGCGCCCCGACAGTTCGGGGTGAAAGCCGGTGCCCACTTCGAGCAATGCGCCCACGCGCCCGTAGATGTCTATTGCCCCTTTGGTTGGCTCGGTGATCTGCGAGAGGATCTTGAGCAGCGTGCTTTTGCCGGCTCCGTTGCGCCCGATGATCCCGACCACCTCGCCGTGCTGCACCTCGAACGACACATCCTGCAAGGCCCAGATGCTATCGGTGGCAACCGCCGAGGACTGCCCGCGTAGCACCGAGCCGATCCGCTTGAACGGGGCTTGCACGGTGCTGACAATGCGATCTCCAAGCGTCTCATACGCGGCGGTTTTGCCTTGCCCGATTTGATACTGCTTGCCGACGTTTTCGATCCGAAGTGCAAGATTACCCATGAGTTACACCACATCCGCAAAGGTTTTTTCCATGCGCCGGAAGTAGAATGCGCCCGTCACCAGTAGCACGACCGCCACCGTTGCCGATGTTGCCAGCGTCGGCAGCGAGAGCGTATCCGTGTTGAGCAGGGCCCAACGAAAGCCATCCACCACACCGACCATCGGGTTGAGCGCATACACCGCACGCAGCAGCGGGTCTTGGATCAGGCTGCTGGGGTAGGCAATAGGTGTGATAAACAGCCAGAACTGGGTGAGGAAGGGCAAGGTATAGCGCACATCGCGGAACTGCACATTCATGGCTGAGAGCCAGAAGCCCACGCCGAGCGAGGTGATCAGGGCCAGTAGCACGAACAGGGGCAGGAACAGCACATTGAGCGTTGGCACAATTTGGAAGGCCAGCATCATACCGATCAGCACCACGAAGGCGATGCAGAAATCCACCACGCCGGAGAGGGTAGATGCAATCGGGATCGCAAGGCGCGGGAAGTAGATCTTCTTGACCATATTGGCACTACCAACGACACTGTTGGAGGCTTGGGTCAAGGTATTCGAGAAGAACGTCCACGGCACAAGCGCGGTGAAGCTGAAGATCGGGTAGGGCACGCCATCGGAGGGCACGCCTGCAAGCCGCCCAAAGAAGAGGCTAAAGACAATCATCGTGAGGAAGGGCTGCAAAAAAGCCCACGTCGCACCGAGAATGGTTTGTTTGTAGCGCACCTTGATGTCGCGCAGCATGAGGAAGTAGAGCACTTCGCGGTACTTCCACAGCTCATCGAGGCGCAGGCTGACCCAGCCGTGTGAGGGCTGGATGCGGGTATGGACAATGGGTTGCTGATCCCCTGCGCTACTCGGACGTTGGCTCGGCTGCTCAGCTTGGGCAAGGCTCACAATCAGGCTCCTCTACAGTTGCTGGGTATGGGGTAGGCCGGCATGCAGCCGCACACTTGGTACAATCCCCCACGACACACACGGCACAGCGCAAGTGATGCAGGTGAGGCATCACGCAGATACGCCCCTGCCAGATGACAATGTAGCACAGGATAGGTCTTTTGGCAATTTGTGGTAGTATGAGACGCAACGGCGAATACACGCTGGGAGGAACGTTTTGTGAAGAACCCGGAGAACGTGCAGTATGGCAGGATCACGGATTGACTCGCCCCTGTTTGCCCAGACAGCGGCAGTAGCACGGGCAGATGGCACCGAGCATTACTTCAATACCCATCGCTATCGTTTTGAAACGATCTTACAGGCCTTGCGGCCGGCACCGCGCACCGTGCTAGAAGTGGGCACTGCGCCCGGCTACTTCACGCGCCTGCTGGTTGGCTCTGGCTATACGGTGAGCGGTGTGGATCTCGCGCCGGAACGCCGGGCCGCGTTGTGGGATGAGCTAGGCGTAGAGGTGCGCCGCGCCAATCTCGATCAAGATCCGATCCCGTATCCTGATCAGAGCTTTGAGCATGTGGTCTTTTGTGAGGTGATCGAGCATCTGCTGTTTTCGCCAGTGCCCACCCTGCGCGAGATCTACCGCGTGCTGAAGCCGGGTGGCTCACTGGTGCTGACAACCCCCAATGATCGGTTTGTCGCCAGCCGCCTGCGGTTGTTTGCCCGCATGCTGCTGTGGCAAAGCACCGAGCCGCAGGATGAGTTCCAGCGTAAGATGAACCTACAGGGCTTGTCGCACTATCAGACACACGCCCGCACGTACACGATGGATGAACTCGTTTGGGTGATTGGCAAGGTGGGCTTCCAGATCGCCGCGCACGAGCATCGCGTGGTGTGGGAACGGGTGGGGATGGAGCAACTCGCGCTGCGTGGGCAGCCGCTGCGCTATCTGGCCAAGCATGGCGTGTTGAAGCTGACGCAGGCGATCCCGCCGCTACGCTCGATGTTGCTGGTGGTTGCCGAACGGCCTGCTACCCAATGAGCAACGGGGCCCTTACCGATTCTCGCTCCTATCCCAGCAGGCGGGCAAACAAGGCTTCGTAGCTATCCACCGTGCGCTCTTTGCTAAAGCGTTGCGCGGTGGCAACAATCTGCTCCGCATCCCACGCATAATCGAGGGCGTGGAGGATCGTCTGGGCCAGTGCGGGCACATCGTCTTGCGGCACAAGGAAGCCATTCACACCATTGATAATCACTTCGGATGGGCCGTGCGTGCAATCGAAAGCCACGACGGGCGTGCCAAAGCTGGTGGCTTCGATAGGCGTGAGCGGCATTGCCTCGTAATGCGAGGACATCACCACCAACGTGGCCTGCTGGTAGATTGTCCCGATCTGTTGGGTGAAGCCGGTCCATGTGACGGCGTGGGCAATGCCTAGCTGGGTTGCCTGCGCTTGCAGCTCCTCGCGCAGGGGGCCATCGCCGACCATGTGCAGGCGCAACTCTGGCCGCTGGCGCAGGCACAGCGCAAACGCATCGAGCAGGCGATCAAAGCCTTTCTGATACATCAGCCGCCCAATCGCATACAGATCGCGCCCGCTCTTGAGCGCAGTCAAATCCGGTGTGCCGATCAGTGCGGCGGCCTGTGCCGCTAGCACCGGATCAATCGCATTGCAGATGGCTGAGATGCGCCCATCCGCACAGCGCAACTCCTCGCGTAGCTCTTGTGCTGTGCCTTCGGAAACACCCACAATATGATCGGCGCGGCAGTAGAATTGGCGGATCAGGGCTGGCACAACCCGCCCGCGCCAGAGATCGGTGGCGTGTTCGCGGCGCACATAGCGCAAATTCCCGCGCTCGACCCCGATGATCTTGGTAGGGAAGCCGTGTAGCTCGCGCAGCAGCACTAGCGCAACGGTGAGGTAGGAGTATTGCGAGAGGATAACCTGTGGCTGCGAAACACGCATATAGGCGGCCAAGCCACCGAGTGCCTCGCGCACATGGATCGTATCGAAGCTGGTGACGGGGATGCTAGGGTGGATATGATCGCGGTAGAAGGCATTCTCCAAGTTCAGCGTGACCATGCGGGTATCGTAGCCGCGAGCCACAAATTCGTTGGCGAGGATCGTGGTTGAGCGGGCATTGCCGCCGGCCCGCAAGCCGGTTACAAAGAAATCCACACGCTGCACAGGTCTCATCTACATTTCTCCCTTGCTGCTGATGTCCATGTCCGTGCGCTAGTATACGCGGCTTTGCCACGCCTGCCAAACGCCAAGCGGCGGTGGCGGGCTAGGGCCCGGGGGCGATGTGGATGATCGTGGGCTGCGGCGGCAGTGGGGGGCTACTCTGAAGCGCGTGTAGGCTGACATTGGTGAACCACACACTGCCCGGTTCCCACAGGCGTAGCAGTGGGCGTACCGGCTGGGCTTGATCGGTCTGGTTCCAGCCAATGATCGTCACCTGCTGCCACTGCCCTTCGCTTGCGGGCAGGCGTAGCTCATTGCGCCAGATCACATCGTCGGCACTCGTCAGATAGAGCGATGCGGCATCATCGGGGAGGCCTTGCGTGCGATACCAAAAGCTCAGCACATATGGCGTTTGGGCCGTGAGGGTAATCGGGGTGCTATACCAAAAACCAGCGCGGGTGCGGGCCTGTTGCGGGTCTTCATTGCGGGCAAGCAGATCAATCCGCAGTGCGGGCTGCTGGGGCAGCTCAGGAGTTACATCTACGCCTAGCAGAAACAGTCCAAGATTGTGGTTGTTGCCATAATTCCAATAGGACTGGCCCCAATGTGGAGGTGTGCCCGTGTTGGGCGGTGTGCCGCCGATCCGCCCATTGTCTAGCAACGCTGGGCCCAGTGTGAGCGCGGCAGGCTCTACTCCAAGCAACTGGGCAAGGTGGGGCAGATCTGGTGGATCGGCTGGTGCAACGGGGATGGCAACGGGGGCGGTGGTGCGCCATGTGAGTGACTGGGCCAGCGTTTGGCCAAGCGCACTCGTCCAAAAGGTGGCTGGTTCTGCCAGCAGGCTCATCAGCCATGAGCGATGCACCGCATTGGTATGATCGAGGCGGGACAGCGCAGCAAGGAGGGGCAGCAGGGCAGGAGCTTCTATGGTGGCAGGGGGGGCGGTGGTGGGAGCCAGTGCATGGAGCAGAAGGATCGCATTATCGGGCGTAGGTGTGAGCTGCCCAGCGTGCTGGAGATAGATCAGCGCGGCTTGCGCTGGTTGATTGGTGGCAAGCAGGCATGTGAGCAACAGCTCGACGGCTAAGGGTGAGAGCCGCGGGTGATCAGCCAGCGGGAGCAGCAGCGCATTGGTCTCGGTGCAATCGGTGGTAGCGGTAGCCGCTTGCCAGCGGATGTGGGGGTTGTTGGGGGCGAGGGCAACCGCCGCCGCAAAGTGGGCTGGGCTGGGCTGCCCGTGCAAGCGTTGGAGTTGGGCTTGATTCAAGTGCCAGTAGGCGCGTGTTTGTGGGAATAGCAGCATGCCCAGCAGCAACACGAGCACGCCGCCAATCACGCCCGGCCCAAGCAGGCGGTGCTTACGCATCGGCATAGCGGATACTCTTTAGCACAACCACGAGTACCACAAAGCCAAACCACGGAGCATAGAGATTGACCCCGTGTGCCATCGGGTAGAGAATGACTAAGACGGAAAGGTGCGCCAGTGGTACGCCCGTCTGGTTGCGGGCGAAGACGGCTGTTGCTGCTAAGGCTATGTACAGCAGCAGCCCGCTGTAGCCCATAATAACGGCAAAATACGCATAGCCATTCCAGATCGGCGTTTTTTGGATGGTGCTAAATGAGTTGTCCATGTTGTAGCGTTTGTACCCATCAAAGAGCTGCTGCGAGCGAGATTCATGCGCCAACCCAGTGCCCCACAATGACTCGCGGAAGGTATCGCCGGGCTGCCGCAGCAGATCTACCGCCATGAGCACACGCGCATTTGCCGAGCGATCTGCGCCACGCTGAAGATTTTCTAGGCGGTTGGCGAGAAAGGGAACCAGCAGGGCCGTAGTGATGATGCCGGCGAGCACCATCAGCAGCACAATACGCCGGACGGTGCGGCGTTGGAGCTGTGACAAACGCGACTTCACAGCGGGTAAGATTCCGCGCCACTGAATATGCGCCAGTAGCCACGCGGCTAATGCGCTGACAGTTAACACCCATGCCGCCCCAGAGGTAGAGATAATCACGCCCGTTAGAGCCATCAGCATTGCACCCCATTGCGACCAACGCGCAAGCCCCTTTTGAGGAATCAGCATTATACATGTGAGACTTAGCCCAAAAAGAATCGCCATACCACTGCCATAGTAAGACGGCTCGATGCTTAAGCCTGTGGCGCGAATCAAGCTCCCAAACCGACCTGTGCCCGATTCGTAGGCAAGTGGATCATCACGGTTTCGGTAGAGCAGGCTTTCCGGTAAGGCATACCACACCCGCCCGATCATGTTCGAGATGATAAATTGCAACAGGCCTATCCCGCCCATGACATAGCTCATCAGGCTGGTCATACGGTTGAGCGAGTGCAACTGAAGCGGTGTAACCCACAGCACGCTGCCCGCGATGACAGTCAGCATTGAGGTGGCGAAGATGATGAACTCCTTGCGAAACTCGAAATCGCTTAAGGCTCCAAATAAGATTCCGTGAATGACAAGCTGGTGCAATAGCATGAGGGTTGGAATGATGACGAGGGGCCAGCGAGGGATGATCGGGGAGTGGAGCCAACGCATACCGTTCAGGGCAATAAACAGAAGTGCAAACCAGCCCGGAAGACTCACGATCCGCACATACCATGGAAGAAACGTAAATATATTTGTAGACAGCATACCATAGGTAATGCCGGCTGCAATCGGCACAAGTAAAGCCAACCGCAGTGCATTGTGGGCACTCCAGACGAGGCGCGTTTCGGTTGGAGTGATCGCCACAGTAAGCACGGGGCGTGGCGAAGGTTGCTCGATATTTGTCATAATCGTGTAGGAGCCTTCCAAAGCTGTATACGACTCGCTGGCAATCCTCTTGATTATACCAGATACAGCTTGTCATAGGATGTTGCTAGTGGACGTGCCCCCACCGCAACCCTAGCCCGCCCCGCTACCCACGACACGGGCGCGTATCCACCGCCGCACCAAACGTAATCACCCCTTGATCGCGCAAGCCCCCCTGACAGAAGTGCTGATCGCCGCCCAATTGCCGCCACGCCTGCTCGAAATAGCGTTGCAGTTCGGGGCTGAAGTAGTCGAGCGGATTCATCGAGGTGCCGGCATTCACGCCGGGCTGCTGCGGATCGGTGTTGCCCAAAACGCTCGCGGGAACGGGGCGTAGCTCGAAGTGCAAGTGCGGGCCGCCGTAATCGCCGGAGAGCGACACAACCTCGCCCGGCCGGACGAACTGCCCCTTCCGCACGCGCACCGCAGAGGAGTGCCCGTATAGCCCGTAGACATTGCCGTAGCGCACGATCACAATCATTGGTGGTGCGCCCCCAAAGGGAGCCGTGTTGCTTGCCCCCGCATACACCACCAAGCCGTGGGCAATCGCAAGCTGCGGCGTGCCCACCGGAACCCAGAAATCTATGCCGGGGTGCTGGCCCTGTGTGGCCCCATAATACTGCCGCCCACCGCCGGCCGACCATTTGGTGTAGCCGTAGAGTTGGGTGAGCTGCGGGTTGCCTGCAATCGGAAGCATGCCGAAGGTGGGGCGTTTGCTGCTGGTGGCATCGCTCGCGGTGAAGACATCCGGCGGCGTGAATTTGGGTGCAGGAGCTGCCGCACTATCGGCAAACGTGGGCGGGCGATCCAGCATGTGCTGGCGGCTAAAGACGTTGCCCCCTTCCGAAAAGACCACCTCGCGGGCAAAGACTTGCACCTGTAGCGACTGGCCTTCAAAGTCCATCGGATAGAGATCGCTGAGCGGTGAGCCGAGCTTTTCCGCAACTGCAAGCTGGTGCGCGGCACTATCAGGGTTGAAGGGCACACCTGCCACCCTATACGTCTCGCGCCACAGCGCATCCGCCAGTGCGCCCGGCGGGGTGGTGCTGAGGTGGTGCAGATCATTCCAATTGGGCACTTGCACATAGAGCGTATCACTGGCAAACACCTGTAGACTATACTCGTGTTCACCTACGCCGATGCGCGTAGCCGGAGCCAGTGCCACCCCCAAACGATCCTGCGTGGCCCGTTGGTGCGAAGCCCACTCAGCGCGATACTCCTGCCCGACGGCAGCATAGGCGGCTTTGTGCAAATCGGCGGCGAAGCTGGTGCTGCCGCTTGCCTCTGCTCCAACGTGGTACACATCATAGACCTCGCCCCACTTGGGCACAACACTAAACAGGATTGCGCTAGCGAACGGCTGGAACACATACTCTTGATCGCCAATCCGGGTGCGCTGCCCGCGGGTCAGTGGTGCGCCCAGATTGTGGCGGGCGGCATGCAGCGGGAAGGCCCAATCCTCGCGGAAGCCTTCCCCGCGCTGGCGGTAGGCTTCGCGCTGCAACGCTAGCCAGAGCCGTTGGGCTTGCGGATTCGTGCCGCGTGTGTATAGCTCCAGTGGCTCTGGCTCCGGCGGCGGCGGGGGCATATCGGGCATGTCTTTATCAGTCGCAGGTGGCGGCGCATCCCCTGCGGGGAGGCTGCGCGATTGCTGCTCCGGCACGGCGGGCGGTAGATATCACCGAATATGTTCGCTG
>JAAUTZ010000144.1 GCA_012031225.1 Chloroflexaceae bacterium | reverse complement strand
AGTGCGGGCCGTGTGGGATCCACCCGCCACAACTGCGAGCGCACCTGAGCCGCCGCCCTCAATGATCGAGCGGCTGGCGCAGGCCGTAGCGCACACGGCGGGCGGGGCAGTAGAGCCTGCGGATCGTGATGATGCCATGCCCCAACCTGATCCGGATGCAACTACCTACGTTGTTATTCATAAGCACGATAGGGAAGCTCAACAGTATGGTAAAACGTATACCTTTGGCTCACGCGCCGGAGGTAGCTCGAAACAATTGGCTGATGATCTCGATCAGCTCGCCACTGGCGGCAAACCAGTACAATTCATTATCTACCGTCCCGATCCGTATTACGCATTCACGGCATGGGCCACGGTGGTCAATGTCCAGACGCATCAGGCCGCGGATGGTGAACAGGTCTGGCAGGCTGACCTACAGCAGTACGAATTTCCACACCCTGTGCCCGCGAAAGACTTGGCCAACGAGATTGGCTGGCTATCGCGTGGGTTGGCCATCGCGTTTCGAGGAATCAGTATTCGCAAGATCAGCCCCGAAGAAGTTGCAACAATTATGGCTGCTGGGCAGCGTGTTCCGCCGCCGCAAGCCGTAGCGCACACGGCGGGCGGCGGGGAGGATGAGACAGGTGAAGTCACTGGCACAGCGGCAGGCTTGAGTGGCGAAGATCAAATCCGTATTGCTCTCCAAGAGATTGAGCAGCACGATGGCACAGCGACCATCCAACAGATTTACAATGCGATCAGCAGACACATTGGCAAGCCGCTTTCCGAACAGGGCCGCGCCAGCCTGCGCTTTTTTATCAACAAAGTTGCTGTCGAACGGGGGTATGTTTATCCTCACGACCCGGAACACCCAGGCTGGCGCATTACGCCGGAAGGCCGCGAATGGCTTGTGTCATACCTAGGCAATACTGCCACCGCGGGGGCCAAACTCTCCATGGCCGATGCCGCCTATGAGGTCCTGCGGAAGATAGGCGGCGGGCCGCTGCACCTGCCCGACATCCTCGCACAGGCCCTCGCGCAAGGCTTGATCGCGCCGAGCGGGGCAACGCCGCAGCTTTCGCTTTCCACCGCCCTGCGGCGGGATAACCGCTTCACCAATCTCGGCGAAAACCGGTGGGTGCTGGCCCCGTTTGTTGATCCTGGAAAGGAGCCGGATGATGCGCTGAACGACCCCTACACCCCCCGCATCTATGCCGCCGAAAATGCATCGTTTTGGCGCATCCACTTCCCCTCCGAACACTGGGCCGAAGCCCATGCACGGGGCATCATCGCCATCAACCTGAGCAACTCAGAGGAAGGCCCCAATGCCAAACGCTTCAACCAGATCAAGCCCGGTGATCGGATCGTCGCCTACGTTCAGAAAGGGCGGATCGGCGGGATTGGCATTGTCACCCGGGCCGCCTACGATGTGGCCAGTAGCCCGCTCCAGACCAAGTCCGCCGCATCCTTTGATGCCGCATATCCGCATCGGCTGGATGTGGCGTGGAGCGACGAACTCAGCGAACCGGTTGATCTCCTGCCGCGCCTCAAGCAGCACGAGACCCTCTACAGCCACCTGCGCTACACACAAACCGTCAAGCCCTTGCCGCTTGAGGAGTACACCACGCTCCTATCCTTGCTTGCGGTGGATGATCCCGCCGCACCAATCATTGCCCCGCCGCACCTGCTCCCCCTGCCCCTCAGCGCGTATGCCGACTTTGCCCAACAGCTAGAGGAGCATCAGGCTTACACCGCCGATGACCTGCACGCGCTTGCCGTGCAAACCATGCTCGACTTCGATGCCGACAGCGATGCCGACAGCTTCGTCACCCTGCTGCAACAATTGCGCCTGCTCACCAGCGAGGTCGGCGCGGGCTACCGGCTACAGGCGTATGTGCGCGGCGAGCCTACCGCCCTGCTACGGCTGATGGCCCTTGCCTACCTGCACCCCAGTAGCCCCGCAGCCACCACCTACGACCTGCCCGCCTGCACGCTGATCCCCCACCTGCGGGCCAGCACAGATCGCCCGGACAGGGCCAGCAGCACGCCCGCGCTCGGCCCCGCGGCCCAGCACCTGCGGGCGTGGTATGCCGAGGCGGGGCTGATAGCGGTAGACGGCACCCATTGGCAGCTGACACACGATGCCCTCACGCCACTGGCGGGCAGCGACCCCACCACCGTGCTGTACAACCAGTTCCTGCGGGCCCTGCTCGCCGCGCAAGACCACGCCCCCGCCGACCTCGCGCCCGTGCCGATAGACGCACCGCTGCCAGCCATCAGCGCACTAGCGCAACGGCTGCGCGAACTGGATGCCGACCTGATCGTAGATGAACAGATCGTCAAACGCATCTGCCGCTCCCTGCTCGCGGGGCGGCACGTCGTGCTGAGTGGCCCGCCCGGCACCGGCAAAACCGAACTGGCCCGCCGCCTGCCCGCGCTGCTGTGGCGCGAGGAGCCGCAGAGCTTCACCCGCCTCAGCACCAGCCTGAACGCGCCGCCGGTGCAGGAGGTCACCGAACAGCGGCACGGCTATGCGGTGGAACTCGTGACGGCCACTGAGGACTGGGGCGTGCGCGATGTCGTCGGCGGCATTGGGCCGCGCCTCGACGGGGATGGCTCCAGTGCCACCCTGCGCTACGTGATCGAGCATGGCCACCTGACCCGCACTGTCCTGCGCCACTTTGCTGGCACTGAACACGGGCGCAGGCTGCCGACCAGTGCCGCCCCGCAGCGGCACGACTACCGCGACCCAAGCCACCAACGGTATCGCGGCATCTGGCTCGTGATTGACGAATTCACCCGCGCCCCGATAGATGCCGCCTTTGGCAGCCTGCTCACCACCCTCAGCGGCGGCGAACACGCGCTGCTGGCCGTGCCCACCGCCAACGGCATCGAACAACCAATCCCCCTGCCCCGCGACTTCCGCATCATTGGCACGCTCAATAGCTTCGACCGGCACTTCCTCAACGAGATGAGCGAGGCCCTCAAGCGGCGGTTCGATTTCATTGATGTGCTCCCGCCCCACCCCCGCGACGAGCCGTATGAGCAGGGCATCGCCATCAAGCAAGCCCTGCGCCGCCTCGCTGCAAGCGGGCTGGCCCCAATCAGCAGCACGGGCGAGCCAGCCGCCTACACATGGCCCGGCATCCTCACCGTGCGCCCCGGCGATGTACAGGGGCGCATCCGCTACACATGGCACAGCGATAACGCCGAGCTGCACGCGACCCTCGCATCCTTTTGGCAGATCTTTCGGGCCATCCGCATCTTCCGGCAGCTAGGCACGGCCCAAGCCGTCGCGGTGTACATCAACCTATTCACCGGCTACGTGCTGGGCATGACGTGGGCGGAAGCCCTCGATACGGCCCTCGCCGATGCCCTCGCCGACCAGTTGCAGGTATTGACCCGCGACGAACAGCGCACCCTTGATGCCTACGTGGAACACGCCGCCCACGCTGACCAGTTCAGCGCGGCCATCACCGCGATCTTCGCAGAGCTACCGTCGGGCCGGCGGGTCACCTTCCTGTACGCCCTGCGTGCAGCCGACCAGCAGCGCAACGGCAGCAGCGACATCGAAGTGAACAGTTCCACCGCACCGGAGCCAGCGCAGCTTGCGCGGGTGTTTGCACTGGGCGAGCCGTTGCAGCTTCCGCCCGCCGGCGCATTCCTTAGCCGCCTGCGCGACCTAATCGGCGAGCGCGGCTTGTAACTGCGAGGACTACCTATGAGCACACCGTCTTCGGCTCCAACACGCCGGGCAACAGCCTACACGCCGGAAGAGCAGGCCGCCTTCCTGTGGCTACAGGGGCGCATGGTCGAACTGCTGCTGCGCCACGATCTCCCGCGCTTTGGGCACATCTTTGGCGAGCGGCAGTCGGCCATGGCCACCGACGAACGGCTCCGGCACTACCGCGAACTAGCTGTGCTGATGTACCTGCGCGACGAACTGTTCGCGTCCATTCTGCCGCGCATCAAACGCCGCCTGAGTGTGGCCGCCCCCCGCGAGATGCAGACCGAACACCTCCCCCCCCGCGGGCGGATTGACTGGGCCCGCACCAGCGCGGATGGGCTGCGCGAGCGCCCCGGCGAACCGCCGCTCACCGTCACCACCCGCCAGCGGCGGCGGCACTTCACCACCCCCGAAAACCTGCTCACGGTGGTCACCCTGCTCGAATACCGCACCGCCGTGCAACGCCTGCTGGAGAACGAGCTGCTGCTCAACCGGATACAGGCCCTGCGCCACCCGCTGCACGAGATCGTCACCGGCTGCACCCGCGAGCTAGCCTTCCCGGCCTTTGCCGGATTGGTGCAGGCGAGCACCGCCATCATCAGTGGGCATGGCCCCCAGACCGTCGCAGAACTCGTCGCGGCAGTCGCCGCCAACCTGTTGCCGGGCCGCACCAGTGCCTACGATGAACTGCTCGCGTGGCGGCGCAAGTTCACCGAACTCCAATTGCTCGACCGTACCCGCAGCGCAGAACTGCCCATGCTCGGCAGCGACCCGGCCCGCGACAACTATCTCTACCAACTGTGGCTCTTCTACGAACTCGCCGACCTGCTCCAGCAAGCCAACCGCGTGCAGGAGTGGAGCGTTCGCACGATGCAGATCACCTTTACATGGGGCAGTGGCAACGACCAACGAACCTACCAGCTCCAGCACGATCAAGGGATAGCCCACCACTGGAACAATGCCCCCGGCGTGCGCCCTGACCTGTACATCGTGCGGGCGGATCGGCAGGAGGTGCGGGCCGGGAGCACCCTGATCTGGCGCGAGCCGGGCTATGTGCTGGATGCCAAATACTACCGCCCCCACGCCTCATCCGCCGCGCCGGGTAATCCCGTCAAGCGCGTGATTGCCGACCTGCACCTGACGGGTGAGCGGCACGGCGCGCTGCTGTTTGCCTTTCAAGGCCAACCGGAAGCACCCGCAGCCGGTGCAGCCGCGCAGGCGGACACCACCGCGCCGGATGTGGATGCCATACAACAGGTCGCCGCCCCACTCTACGAGGTTACGCCCAACGCCATCGGGCAGCAAACGACAACGCCCGATGTGCGGATCGGCATCTGGCGCGTGCAGCCAGCGATCACCGACGGGGGGCAGCAGACGGCGCAGACCTTGCAGGCCCTGCTCGACCACATCCACGCCGCGCTGAAAGAGCGGGTGGAGCTACGCTGCCGCGGCGTGTTTCTCGACCGGTTGAGTGCAACCGCACACGGGCGATTGATTGACCCGGCCGATACGCAGCGCAGGGATGGAACCCAGCCGCTCGCGCTCGATGACCTCCTGCTGTGCCCCAAGCCCCACGTCAGTGCGGGGCGGGTGGATCTGGTGAGCCTCCAGCACGATTGCTGCACGAACGCCCATGTGTGCCACATTGTCGGGCAGGCGGGGGTGCAGAAACCACGCCGTCTCACCACCATCATTGATGTGATCGAAGCGACTCACGCGGCGCAACCGGAGGCTGACGCAGATGCGCGGATTGCGGTCGCTACGCAGCAGGTGCAGATCGTGGTGCAACGCTACGCCGATCTGGTGCAACCGGACATCGCTCGTTACCGCGAATGGATCCGCAACAAGCTCGACATTAACGTTCTGTTTGACACCACGCCGCTACTCAGCGATGCCCAGCGGGACACATTGGCCCTAGCGCGGTTTCTCTGGGAGCAGATCGAGCATATTAAGGCCACCAACTTCGCCGCGCCAACCCTGCTCTTTACGGGGGTGCTGGAAGAAGTATCCTGCAATACGCTGTATAAACATTGTCGGCCCTTGTGCCATGCCGTTACCCGTCAGCCGCTCGGAAAAACGCTGGGCACGTTGGGTCATAGCAAAGGGCACGGCGGCGCAAACTGGAAGATCTTAGAGGAGGATATTGTTGCACGAGGCTACTGGAACGAGCAGGTAGCACCATCCCAAACACTCAGCCTATCGGTGTGGGTGGATATGGTCAAGGAGATGAGCGATACCCGCAATAAGGCGGCACACAAGGCAGATGTTCACCCAGAGCAGTTCCAGCGACTGATTCACCTCTATTTTGGCAGTACGGGCAGTGGCTTCGGTGTGATGAATGGGCTATTGCTGGCGTGGGGGAAGTGAGGATGCCCCTGCCGCCGATCACCCGCCACCTGCCCCCCGCAAGTGTCAAGGATTGGGCGGATGCAAGTGCAACATAGGTCGCAAGTATGTCCCACATCCGCTCCGTACCCACCCGCGCCGCACCCCGCCCAGCCCCGAAACACTTTACACCCCGCCGCGTGCAGTGCGGAATCCGGCAGTGCGGCAGGTGTCAAATGATTGGCGCGAGGGGGGCGAATCTGAGAATGCTTGACAGGGGCGGGGTGGGGTAGGTTTCAGGTTTCAGGTTTCAGGGGGCAGGTGATAGGTGTCAGGTTTCAGGGCAAGAAGGCAGACCACGAAGAACACGAAGGGCACGAAGAACACGAAGGGGAGCAAGAGGTATCAGGTGTCGGGGGACAGGGAAGGCAGACCACGCAGGGCGCGAAGGGGGAGCAGGGGGCGGGTAGTAGGGGGCAAG
>JAAUTZ010000143.1 GCA_012031225.1 Chloroflexaceae bacterium | reverse complement strand
CCTAACCACCTACAACGGCTTCAACCAGTAGGATTTTCCGCAGCGTCGGTTTCAGTTCCCTCTCCATCACGCCGCTCCTCTTGCAGGGGCGGCGTAGTGTTTCCCGTGCTATACTGCCCACAGCAATAGCACCATACAGAGGAGAGCCACACCTATGCCCAAGCCACCCAAGCACCCGCCACCAACCGTGATCGCGCACGCTACGTACCCCTTTCACGGTCGCTATGTCGCCCGGGCGCGGGGCATCAAGCGGCTGCTCTTCTGGCTGCTGCCGCGCCACGTCGGGTTCCCCTTGTGGCTCGAACTCCAGCTCACCCTGCTGCGCCTGCGTACACGCGGCACGCCACGCCGCTACCGCCACGCCCGCGATCTGTGGCTCAATCTAGGGGCCGGCGACAAAGGCCACGCGGGCTGGATCAATGTAGACATTGCGCCTCTGCCGGGCATCAACTGCGTCTATGATTGCCGCCGCCACCTGCCTTTCCCTACGCAGAGTGCCGCCGCGATCTTCTGCGAACACTTCTTTGAGCATCTCGATTACACCGAAGAAGTGCCCATCTTTCTCAGCGAGTGTCGCCGCGTGTTGCAGCCGCACGGCGTGCTGCGCCTGATTGTGCCCGACACCGAGCGTTACCTGCACGCCTACACCCAAGGCCGCTGGGAGCCGTTGCGCCGCCTGCGCTCGATGGGCAATGATAACTACGATCCCTACCTGAACACGCCCCACCACACGCGCATGGAGCTAATCAACGCTGTGTTTCGGCAGGGGCACGAGCACAAATTCGCCTATGATTATGAGACCCTCGCGTATGTGTTGCAGCAGGCCGGCTTCCGGCGCGTGTGTCGCCAGCAATTCGGCGTATCACAGCGGGCTGGGCTGGCGATTGATCTGCCCCAACGCGCCCCTGAAAGCCTGTATGTTGAAGCGATCCCGTAGCCTCTACCGTCTGCTGCTGCTCCTTGTGCTGGGAGGCACGCTAACGTGGGGCCGCCCCGCGCCCAGCACCACCGCCCAAACCACCCTGACGCTGCTGGCCGAGGCGGGCTTGCAGGGCTACTACCAGCCCGCCGCCGCCATTCCGGTGCGGATCACGGTGCAGAGCAGTATCGCCCGCGACGTGACCCTGATCGCTAGCGAGCCGGATAGCCCAACCCGCTTCACGCATCGCGTCAGTCTTGCCGTCGGTGAAGCCCGCACCGTCACGCTGTATCTCTACCCCACCCATCCAGTGGACATCATACAGGTGCGGGCTGAACACGAGGGCGCACTACTCGCCGAGCAACTTGTGCCCGTGATCCCACTGGAAGGCTTGATCGGTGTGCTAGCCACCGAAGCGCAACTGCCGCCGCTCGCCCTGCCCAGCCCCACCGATCCACTTGCCCCCTGATCGCCGTGCCGCTCACGCCCGCCACCCTGCCCGCGCACCCCGACGGACTCGCCAACCTAGCCGTGCTGCTGATTGCCGAGCTACCCGCCGCCCTGAGCGAGGCCCAACAAGCGGCCCTGCTCGGCTGGCTGTGGCAAGGCGGGCAGCTTGTGCTTGGGGGGGGCGATGCCGCCGCTGAGAATGTGGCGTGGCTGCCCGCTAGCCTGCCGCAAGCCCAGATCGGCCCAACCACCACCCTGCCCACCGCATACCTCAGCACAGCCGCCCTGCCGCCCCCGCCGCGCCTTACTGGGGTGCGGCTGCACCCCGCGCCGGCTAGCGCAAGCGCAGGCGATGCGGCGGCTCCGCTTTGGGTGAGTACCCCCATTGGACAGGGTGCCCTGACCCAGCTTGCGTTCGATCCAACGCACGCCGCCCTGAATGCGTGGCAAGGTGCGCCTTATCTATGGGCCAGCCTGCTTGTGCCGACGGCGGCCCAGCGCAGCGGCGTGCGCGAGTCGCGCCAACAGCAACTCACCGCAACCAGCACCACCCTGCCCCCACCAACCCTAGCAACCCCTACGCTGCTGTGGGCCGTATTGCTGCTCTACCTGCTGGCGGTGGCCCTGCTCACCAGCTACCTGATGCGCCAGAACCGGATTGCGCTGGTGTGGCGCGGGCTGCTCCTGCTGGCTCTGCTGGTTGCACTGCTGGGCAGTGGGCTAGCGTGGCTGCTGCGCCCCGACCTGCGCCTGCTCAGCACAGCCCACCTGATTGAGCAGATCGCCCCCGACGTTGCCATTCAGACGAGTGCGCTGAGTATGGCGGTGCCGACGACCAGCACGCACACGCTGCACATCACGCCACCCACCCTGTTCCAGCCCCACCGCCCTAGCATCACCGCCGCCAACATCCCCATACACGGCTTTGCGGGCGAGCTAGCGCAAGATGGCCCATTGACGGTGCAGGTGGGGAGTACCCAGATCAGTGGCGGCATAGCCCAGTGGATGCTAGACCTGCCGGCCGTGCCCGCCCGCATCGAGATCGTGGGCGATACGATCACCGCGCATGTGTCCAATCCGCTCGATCAGCCGCTGCGGGATGTGCTTGTAGCCTATGGCGGGCAAGTGGTGCGCTTTGCAACCATTGCACCCGGCGGCACCGTGAGTGCAATGTGGCCCTACCGCTACGGGCAGCGCGAACCGGCCCCGCCCCCAGATGGGAGCACGGTCATCAACGCCCTGATCGGGGATAGCTTCGATGCGTTTGCCCAGCTTGCACCCGCTGAACAGACTGCGATTGGGCTAATCCAAGCCGCAATCGGGCGCGGCACGCTGGCTCCCGATGACGGCGCGTGGCTCTTTGCCCGCCTTGACACACCACCCGCTAGCCTGCACCTTGTCCCCCCATCGCCCGTCTACCGGAGCGTCACGGTGCTGGCGGTGCGCCCACAGCTGGTGGCGCAGGGCCCAATCGCCCTACCAACTGGCTGGCTCCAGCTTGACCCTAACGACCCTGCCAACCAACTCTGCCCAGTACGAGGTGAGCGGGGCGTGCAGGTGCAGAGCGTGCCCGCCCAAGCCACCCTGCGCCTGCCGCCGGAACTGAGCCGCTTGCAGGCTACAACGCTCACGCTTTTACTGGAAGGCGAGCAACGCATTCCCGCCGCCGGCGTAAGCATCGAACTGTACGATTGGGCCGCACAGGCATGGCGGCAGATCGAAGACGACGGCACCGGGCGCGTAGCCGTGCCTAGCCCCGCCCGCTTTGTGCAGGCGGGCACAGTGCGGCTCCGTATGGATGGGCGCATCAATGCGGCGCGGTGTGTCGCCGTGACAGCACAGGTGCAGGGGCAGCTCCCCTAGGCTACCCGCGTCGCTCCCGCCTGTGCGGGCGCGGCGCGTGCTATAATCATGATGAATGCGCCATGCCTGCGCCGGATATTGATCAGCGTAAGAAGGAACCGCCCCATGAAAGAATTCAATGCATGGTTTGTTGCCGCCGATGATCCGACCGAACGCTACCCACTGACGGAAGTGATCTACTACAGCAAATCAGGCGGCTTGCTCGAAGTCGAACACGATCTGGATGCCCTACGCCAACGCTCGGCGGAAGAGTGGAAGCACCTCTTTGAGCGACGCTGGATGCGAACCGAGTGGCCCTATGGCAGCGGTGTGTGGGGCAAAAAGGAGTGGGTCTGCCCGATCCTCATGAATGATAACATCGTCAGCATGTTTGAGGGCGGCTCGAACCTGTTCTGGGCCGAACGGCTCGGGGCCGAACTCGGCGTGCCCGATATGTGGATCAAGCTGTGCGGCAACTCGCATACCGGCAGCTTCAAGGATCTGGGGATGACGGTGTTGGTGAGCATTGTCAAGCAGATGATTGCCAATGGCAAGCCGATCCGCGCAGTTGCCTGCGCGAGCACCGGCGATACCTCAGCCGCCCTTGCGGCCTATGGCGCGGCGGCGGGCATCCCTACGATTGTGTTCCTGCCCAAGGGCAAAATCAGCGTAGCCCAGCTCGTCCAGCCGATAGCCCACGGCGCACTCGTGCTGGCCCTCGATACCGACTTCGACGGCTGCATGCGGATCGTGCGCGAGGTCACGGCCGATCAGGGCATCTACCTTGCCAATTCGCTCAACTCGCTCCGCATCGAGGGGCAAAAGACAGTCGGGATCGAGATTGTGCAACAGTTCGATTGGCACGTCCCCGATTGGATTGTCATTCCGGGCGGCAATCTGGGCAACACCGCCGCGCTCGGCAAAGGCTTGCTGATGCTCTACGAATTGGGCTTGATTGACCGCCTGCCGCGCATCGTGTGTGCCCAAGCCGAACACGCCAACCCGCTCTACCGGGCTTACCTAAACGGCTTTGAGCGACTGGAGCCGATCAAGGCCCAGACCACCGCCGCAAGCGCGATCCAGATTGGCAACCCCGTGAGCTATGATCGGGCGGTCCGCATGCTCAAACGCTTTGATGGGCTTGTGGAGCAAGCGAGCGAGCAGGAACTCGCGGATGCTGCCGCCCGCGCTGATCGCACGGGAGCCTACTGCTGCCCACACACGGGCGTGGCGATTGCTGCAACCATCAAGCTGATTGATCGTAATATTATCCAGAAGGATGATCGTGTGATCATCGTCTCGACGGCACACGGGCTGAAGTTCAGCCGCTTCAAGGTAGAGTACCATGAAGGCACGCTGGCACAGGTCACAAGCACCTACGCCAACCCACCGATAGAGTTGCCACCAGAAGCAGATGCAGTGCGTCGGGTATTGGATGAACATATGGAGCGCATTGCTCAACAAGCCGCAGTTGTCTTGTGAGCAAGCCGCTAGAGAGAGGCCAGAATCATGCGTGTCTATACGCAGAGCCTTGTATTGCTTATGCTAATCGTGTTGAGTGTCGGGAATGTGGTACAGGCCGATGAGCCGCCCGCAGCCGATAACCGCACCCAGTATCTACCCTTGATTGTGCGGGCAGAGCCACCCGCCCCCGCTTGCGCTCCCGTGCCGGAAGAAGCCGAGCTAGCCGCCCGCATGCAAACTCACCCCGATCAGAAACGCCCCTTCTTGGTGTGCGATCCGACGCTGGAGCGGATCGCCCGCGAGATGGCACAGGATATGTCCGTGCGGGATTTCTTCAACCACGTCAACCCAGATGGGATCGGGCCGAATGAGCTGGTGCGGCGCGGCGGCTACCCGCTCACGAGCGGCTACGACCCGACCATCACGGCCAACAATATCCAGTCCATCGGGCGCGGCGGAACCCTAGAGCAGATGTGGCCACTGTGGATGAACTCCGATTCGCACCGCCTGCACCTGATCGGCGATGGGCCGTTCTGGATAGCCCAAACCGATTATGGCATTGGCTACTACTACGATCCGAATAGCCCCAGCCAACACTACTGGGTCATCCTCACGGCCCGCAAGGAAGGCTCGCTGCAATGATCTTGACGGGCTACGTGCGCCGCCTTGCGGTGGCCATCACGCCTGAGCAGATCATCGCGCCGGACGTGGCCGCGCTCGGCGACCCAGCCGTGCTCGCCATGCAGTGCTGCGCGACAGTAGATGCCCACTTGGCCGAGCGCACGCACGAGGGCGACATCTTGGTGCTACCGGCAATTACCGCCAGCTTGCACCCCGCCGCGCAGAGCCACAGCGAGCATGCCGTCTTTGCGCTGCAAGCGATGGGCTGTGCGGCAATCATTTGTGGCGATGTGCCCGCGTGGTGGGCCACACAGGCGGCAGAGCTAGGCTTACCTGTGCTTGTACAGGCCGATGCAGTGGCCGCGCTGCACGAGGGTGCGGCGGTGCGGCTCGATCTGGAGCGCGGCACGATTGGGCTATTTGCGGAGGCGGGCCCAACCTTAGCCACTGGGACCGTGTGGCAGGCCCCCGCGCTCACGCCCGCGCAGTGCGCTACCGTGCGGCGCTATCAATTGCTAGTGCGGATGCGCCGCGTTGCTGATGAGGAGGACTATGCAGGCTGAACCGGAGCCAATCTCCCCCCCCACCCACCACCGCCTGATTATTGGCAGTAGCACCGCAATGCCGGAGCTTGCCGACGAGTCGGTGCAGCTCGTGGTTACGTCGCCGCCCTACTTCAATGCGCCCTTTGATTATGAAAACCTCTATCCCGACTACCCGACCTTTCTGGTGATGCTGCAAGCGATGATCGGCGAGGTGTACCGCGTGTTGCAGCCCGGGCGCATCTTTGCCCTGAATATTGATGACATGCTGGTAGATGGGATGAAGTACCCGATTGTCGCTGATGCAACCCGCATGGCGATGGATGCTGGCTTTCGGTATCGGGATCGGATTGTGTGGAAGAAGCCCGAAGGCTACATCCGCATCAGTCGGCGCAGTGGCGTATTGCTGCAACACCCCTACCCAATGTACTTCTACCCCGATAACTTACTCGAAAGCATTCTGCTGTTTCAGAAGGGCAAGTTTGATTACAAATCGGCTGACCCTGAACGCAAGGCCCGCTCGCAGATAGATACGCAGGAGTATCAGCAGAAGAAGTGGTTCCTCTCGTTATGGGAGATGACCAACGTGCTGCCCAATGCGCCGCTCGAAAAGAACATCGCAGCATTCCCTGAAGAGCTGCCCCGCCGCATCATCACCCTGTTTTCGTATGCAGGCGATACCGTGCTGGATCCGTTTGCGGGCAGTGGCACAACTATGCGGGTAGCCCGCGAACTGCACCGCAACAGCATCGGCATCGAAATCAAACCCGAACTGGCCCGCATCATTCGGCAGAAGGTGGGCGTGGATGAGGGGCAACACTCATTGCTGAACCGAGACGACACATTTGAGGTGGTGCAACG
>JAAUTZ010000142.1 GCA_012031225.1 Chloroflexaceae bacterium | reverse complement strand
AGGAGCCGCCGCCGCCCGTCGAGGAGCCGCCGCCCCCGCCCGTCGAGGAGCCGCCCCCGCCTGCCGAAGCTGAGGGTGCGAGTGCGAGTGAGGGTGGAACAAATACGGCTAACGTTCCCTGTCTCGGCTTCGTGCTGTTTGCGCCATTCGCATTGATGGTGGGCGTGGGCTACTGGCGAAGGCAGCGATGTATGCCCCACCGCCGATAGTTGACATAAGCATCATTGGGTAGGAAGTTTTGAGCCTACCCAATGATCCGCAGCGCACTAGCCATGTTCTCGGCGTGAACCTGCACGGCGGTACGGCTGATGACTTCGCCATCGGTGACAACAGTGTGCGGAACGCTGAAGCTCACATGGATTTGGTGGGCTTGGAGCAGCTGCACTTGGGGTAGGCGGGAGTGCGTGCCGCGCACGGCATGCGGCAGCGCACGCAAGGCCTGATCGGTCCGCATCGGCTCGACGAGGCACAGATCGAGTAGGCCGTCATCCAGCACGGCAGCGGGCGTGAGCCGGAAGCCGCCGCCTTGATACTGCCCATTGGTGACGCTCGCTAGTAGCAGCGGGCGTTCGAGCTGCACCGCATCGGCGTGCAGGCGGAGCGAGTGCGGCGTGAAGTCGAGCAGAGCCAACAGCGAGGCCGCCAGATAGGCCGGCAGCCCGTCGAGCAGGTGCAGCGTGCCGACCTTATCGGCAACAATCGCATCAATGCCAAGCGCAAGGTTATTCAGGAATAGGTAGGTCTGGGTGCTGGGGCCGCTGGCGGTGTCGCTCGTGACCCGCACCCGCCCGACATCAATGCGCCGGGGGGCGGCGGTGTGCATGCGCTGCACGGCACTAGCGATGTGGTTGGCGCGTACACCCGACAGCGAGCGGACGAAATCGTTGCCAGTGCCAATGGGGATGAAGCCGAGCGCGGCGGGCGGCTCTGGAAGTGGGCTGTGGTCAAGATCGCCAGCCGCACTGAAGATGCCCGTCAGCACCTCATTGATTGTGCCGTCGCCGCCCATCACATACAGTTGATCGTAGCCCTGCTGACAGAGCAGCCGTGCAAGGCGCACCGCATCGCCCGGCGCGGTGGTGGGCACAATGTCACAGGCGAGGCCCGCCGCGTGCAGCTCACGCTCAAGCACGGGGCGGAGCGTGGCCGCCCGCCCGCGCCCACTGCGCGGATTGAGGATGATGCAGCGGCGCGGCGACACGCGGTTTATACTTCTACGCCGAGCGCATCGGCGACGATGAAAATATCCTTATCGCCACGCCCAGAGATGTTGACGAGGATCTGCTGATCGGGGCGCAGCGTGGGGGCAATGCGGATCGCTTCCGCGACGGCGTGGGCGGTTTCGAGCGCGGGGATGATCCCTTCCATTTCGGCGAGTTGCTGGAATGCCGCCAATGCGGTGGAATCATCGCAGGTGGTGTAACACGCCCGCCCAGTGTCGTGCAGCCATGCGTGTTCAGGTCCAACGCTGGCGTAATCTAGCCCGGCCGAGACACTGTGGGTCAAGGCGATCTGCCCGTCTTCGTCCTGCAACACATAGGAGTACGTGCCTTGTAACACGCCCGGCCGTGCGCCGTGCAGGCTGAAACGAGCCGCGTGTGCGCCGAGCGTAGCCCCGCTCCCGCCCGCCTCTACGCCGCACAAGCCGACGCTCGCATCATCGAGGAAGGCGTGAAAGATGCCGATGGCATTCGAGCCGCCGCCGACACAGGCCAGCACAAGATCGGGCAGGCGGCCGGTTGCGTCGAGCATCTGCTGGCGGGCTTCCACCCCGATCACGCGCTGGAAGTCGCGCACCATTGTTGGGTAGGGGTGCGGGCCGAGGGCCGAGCCGAGCAGGTAGTAGCTATCGGGGTGCGTCACCCAATCGCGCATGGCCTCGTTGATTGCATCTTTCAGGGTGCGGCTGCCGGTGCTTACGCCGCGCACCTCTGCCCCAAGCAGGCGCATGCGAAAGACATTCGGCTTCTGGCGGGCAATATCATCTACGCCCATATAGACAACGCACTGCATGCCGAGTAGGGCGCAGACGGTAGCGGTGGCTACGCCGTGCTGCCCTGCGCCGGTTTCGGCAATGATGCGCTGTTTGCCCATGCGTTTGGCGAGCAGGCCTTGCCCCAGCGCATTGTTGATCTTGTGTGCGCCCGTGTGGGCCAAGTCCTCGCGCTTGAGGTAAATCTGTGCGCCGCCACCCGCCGCCGAGAGCCGCGCCGCATAGGTGAGCGGGGTTGGTCGCCCAGTGTAGGTGTGCTGGAGCTGTTCCAGCTCAGCCCAGAAGGCGGGGTCGTGGGCAATGTCGGCGTAGGCCGCCTCCAGATCGAGGATGGCCGGCATCAGCGTTTCGGGCACGTAGCAGCCGCCATAGGGCCCGAAGCGGCCCGGCGTAGTCTGCGCGGGGGTCAACATCTCTAGCACCATACGGTTATCCTTGCCTCTCCAGTGGTATCTTGTGCGAATAGGCAAAGTATACCACACCGCACGGCGGGCGGGGCTACGGGCGTAGCTCACCCAGCTTCTCCTGTGCTTCGGCGATGAGTTCCGCGTCATCACTCATGCCAATGAAGCGTTCGAGATCGGCAATCGCTTCGGGGGTGTTGCCGTGTGCGGCATAAGCAAAGCCCCGGCTGTGGTAGGCTTCAGACTGGTTGGGGTCAAGCGCGATGGCTTGGGTGCAATCTGCAATGGCACGGGCGTAGTCACCTTGCTCGGTATAGGTGACCCCACGATTATTATATGAGCCGCTGGAGTTGGGGTCGAGTGCGATGGCTTGGTCGAAGTCCTGAATGGCATGGGCGTAGTCGCCTTGCTTGTGGTAGGCAGCTCCACGCACAATGTAGGCGTTGATATACTCAGGGTCAAGCGCGATGACGCGGTTCAAGTCTTGCACGGAGCGGGCATACTCTCCCTGTCGGTAGTAGACAAGCCCACGGTTATAGTAGGAATCAACATCGGTTGGATCAATTTGGATAGCGTGGCCAAAGTCTTGGAAGGCGCGGTCGTAGTCGCCCTGATCATAATAAGAAATACCGCGATTGCGGTAGTAACTTGCATCTGAATGGATTTGCATAGCACGGTCGAAGTCAGCAATGGCACGGGCATAATTGCCTTGCTTATCGTAGCAATTTCCTCGATTGTTGTAGGCAGCGGCATTCTGCGGATCAAGTTGGATGGCGCGGTCGAAGTCTTGCACGGCGCGAGTGTATTGGCCCTGTGCGTAATAAACATTCCCACGATTGGTGTAGGCAGCGGTATTGTGTGGATCAAGTTCGATAGCACGGGTGTAGTCGGCAATGGCGCGGGCGTAGTCACCTTGTGTGTAGTAGGCAAGCCCGCGAGTGTTGTGGACGATGGCATCGTTGGGGTCAAGCACTATCGCTTGGTCGTAGTCTTGGATAGCGCGGGCGTAGTCGCCCTGCTCAGCGTAGGTATGCCCGCGTATAAGGTAGGCGCGGGAATCGTCGGGGTCAAGTGCGATGGCCTTGTTGTAGTCCTCAATCGCACGGGCGTAGTCGCCTTGCCCAGCGTAGGTATGCCCACGATTGGTGTAGGCAGCGGTATTGTGTGGCTCAAGTTGGATAGCGTGGGTGTAGTCCTGAATGGCGCGGGTGTAGTCGCCTTGATCGGAGTAGGCATTCCCACGATTGTTGTAAGGAGCAGCTTCATTTGGGGACAGCTGGGTGGCTTGGGTGTAGTATTCGATGGCACGGGGGTAGTCATGCAAATCTTGATGTACCCTACCCAAATGAAAAGCAGTTTCTGCTACCAGTGCCTCAGAACTGGGGATGTGCTTCTGAAAAATATTGAGGGCCCGTTCCAGCACTATCTGGGCCGATTCATAGTCCCCAAAATTGATGAGCTGTTTGTACTCTATGAACTGCTGCCCATAGTGCAGGTGTGTCTGTGCTACCTCCAGCGTTTGGTCCTCTGCGGGGCGGGGCGGTTTGGCGTGCTGCTGCACATCGGGCACAGGCACAGCGTAAATCGCATCTACTAAAGCGGGGCAGTGAGATTGCTTGTAGAACGAGCCGCGCTTCCGCATACGATACAGATTGATCAGGCGGATGCCCCGTTGCACGGCTGGATCAGCCAAGACGCGCCACGCCTCCGCAAAGCTACCAATTCTGATGTGGCACTGATCAACGCCGGCATCTTCGTAACGACTGAAGGTCAGGTAGGCGTGCTGGTAGGTGCGGTGAAAATCGGCGTTGGTGGGATAGGCTTTGTGGATCTCTGAGAACGCAACAATCACAAAGAGGTGTCCATTTGGGAAGATGACGAGCATCTCCATCTTGCTCATGTTCAGCGTGGCAAGGCGTTTCCCATTTGTCACCGGCATACAGCTCAGCGACCAGTAATCGTATTCGGTGCGCCGGTAGGCGGGGACGCACTGATGGATGTAGTAGCGCAGCAGTTGGAGGGCCTCAGTCTTGCGTGCGCGTGGGATGTCCTGCTCGAACTGGCGATACTTGGCGTTGGTCTTGTCGTATTGCGCGGCGGGAATATCAGCACGCGCATCGCCCGCATCGGCGAGGCTCAGGTCGTGCAGCCAGCGTTCTTGCTTGGTGGGGGCGATCAACAGATCAAGCTCGGATGAGGTGGCGGGAATGCTAGTATGGGTAATGTTGCGGAGCCGCACGCCGTTAGCCTCTAGCCATTTAATGATGTATTCTTCCTCTGCATCAAGTTTTGCCTGCGCGACAGACTTGAAGCTGATCTGCTCTATATCGGGGAAGGCTTTGCTGTGGTGTTGCACGTAGCGTTTGCACACATCTTTCGCCTGCCCGACGTAGTAGGTCTGGTCGGGGAAGTGCAGCACGTAAATCCCGCACCGCTTCTTTTCGGGAAACAGCGCATCAATGCGGGCCTTGCCACGCACTGTGTGGGTCTGAGTAAAGCCGAGTTGAGTCAATTGCTGCTGGATCGTGTCCATTGTGTGTGTTCCTTCGACACCTGATGTCCTATCAAAGCGGTTGCCACAATGAGGCTATTGTATCACATACTGATGTGAGCGCACACACCAAAAAGCCGTGCCTATCAGCACGGCTCTATCCCGCCCCCTTCCCGTATATTTGCTACAGGCGCACGTCCGTGAGAGCCAGCTTCAGCGTATCGGCAGAGTGGTGCAGCGCGGCGAGTTCATCATCGGCGAGGTGGATGTCGAGGATCTTCTCGACCCCATCCATGCCTACCACCATCGGTACACTCACGCACATATCGGTAATGCCATAGTGCCCGTCCATTGGGGCACACACCGTCATAATCTTGTTCTGCTCGCGTACAATCGCCTCGACAATATGCAGCAGCCCAAGCCCAATCGCATAGTAAGTTGAGCCTTTGCGCTCGATAATTTCATAAGCGGCATCGCGGGTCTGCTCATAGATCCGATGTAGCGCAGCCTGATCGTAGGCTTGCCCATTGGGGCCCACAAACTCATCCAAGCCGACCCCAGCAATGTTGGCCCGGCTCCACACGGCTACCTCGCTATCGCCGTGCTCGCCGATGATGTAGGCATGCACGCTATTCGCACTGACGGCATAGTGCTGCCCCAGCAGGTAGCGGAAGCGAGCCGTATCAAGGATCGTGCCGGAGCCGAAGATCTGCCCGTGTGGGAGGGTCGGGGCGTAGCGCACAGCAACCTCCGTCATAATGTCTACCGGATTGGCCGCAATCACCACAATCGCATGGGTGTTGACGGCGAGCAGCTTGCCCATCACATCCTGCATAATCACCGTATTGCGCTGCAACAGATCAAGGCGCGTTTCGCCCGGCTTCTGGTTGGTGCCTGCCGTAATCACCACCACGTCCGCATCGCGCAAGTCCGCGTAATCACCAGCGCGGATCGTCATTGCACTGGCAAAGGAGATCCCGTGATTCAAGTCCATCACCTCGCCGACGGCACGGGCGTGGTTCGCATCCAGCACCACCAACTCGCCTACGATGCCACGCTGCATCAGCGCATATGCAAACGACGAACCAACCATGCCTGCGCCAATCAAGCCTATCGTTTTCGGTTTTGTGCGGGTCTTCATGGCCACTCCTCCCACTGTTTAGATCATAATCGTATACGAATCATAGATAGATAGCATAAGTAGTATAGCCGATTATCGGGCGGTGCGGGGCTACGCTAGCGTGGGGCGAGCGAGGGCTGGAGCATGTCTAGAGCAATTTGCATGCATAGCGAGCCTATCGTATACTTGTCGCTATGGCATATTAAACCGATTTACGGGAACGAGTCGTCGCTGTGGTTGAGGGGGGGATGCCCGGCACGGAGTCCGTGACGATCTTTCAGGTTTCTTTGGCGACCCGCAAACGAGGCCGCCCACGCCCGTTGTGTCGCCCGTTCGGACTCTTGCTGCTGTTGCTGCTCCTGCTGCTGCTGCTGTTCCTGCTGGCAGCGGTGGCAATATTGCCCCCTGCCTTTGTGACCACATGGAAATGTTTTGATGCGAGTTGGCATCGCAGTCCTGTTCCACCACGTATTGTTCACTGGAGTGCGTCTTGGATATGCACTTGGGCCTATGCTATCATACACCCGATGGTAGCACAACGGTATGTACCTGTCTGCTGCTTGCCCCGTACATTGCCCCCCCTCCACCCGCCGCCGCGAGCTAGAGCTTCCCGGCTACCCGCCCAAGCCCGCTGAAGCGGGCTGCCCGCACTCCATCACCCCTACACGAGCCGGATTGATCCGGCTTCCATCTGTAGCCGGTGGATTGATCCACCTGCCCCACCCCCTAGCACCCGCCACCTGACACCCGCC
>JAAUTZ010000049.1:5742-30140 GCA_012031225.1 Chloroflexaceae bacterium | reverse complement strand
GGCTTCGGCGCGGCGGGTGCGGCGGCGGCAGGCGCGGCGGCAGGGGGGTTTCGGTGCGGTGTCAGTGAGCGGATGGTATTTAGTACAGGCGTGCCGCACGATGTCGGCATTCGGATGTGCGCTCATCCCCACCACGGGTCGGTTGCTTGCATGGACAGCTTGGATCAGCGGGATATAGTCGCTATCATTGGCGACAAGACAGAGTATATCGAAGGCTTCTGCGGCGAGCAGCAGCATGGTATCTACCACAAGGGCAATATCTGTACCATTCTTTTTGTTGGCCGTATGCGGAACGTGGCAGAGCTGTAGCCCATAACGCGGAGCATCCTTCTCCCACGCTTGCAGATTTGAGCCAGCCCCCATTGCACCATACACGCGCCGTATACGCAGATCACCGTACTGCTTTGCCGTACTCATAATCGTCGGGAGCAGGGTTGCCGCGATATTCTCGCCGTCAATCATGACGGCAACCCACGGCTGCTCACTGCTCGCCGTCATCTGCATTGTTCCATCTGCATAGGGAGATATGGCTCATATGGTTACGCTACTGTTGCGGTGCAAGATGGGTACTGAGCGCACGGCAACGCTATGCTGAAACGATTCCAACCTTTTCTATTGTAGCACAGTCACTCAATGCGAACAAGCCAGCACGAGGGCCGCGCAGCCCATGTGCAATCCCCCGCCCCCGCACATCTGCTGATCGCTCCGATAGAGAAACGCCGCCGCCGCAGGCCCCGAATCCTTACCGCTTCAGGCGCGGGTCGAGTGCATCGCGCAAGCCATCGCCAAGCAGATTGAAGCCCAACACCGTGATCATAATCGCCAAGCCGGGGAAGGTGCTATACCACCACATGCCTTGCCCCACGAAGTTGCGGGCTTGAGCGAGCATCGAACCCCACTCCGGCTGCGGCGGCTGTGCGCCCAAGCCCAAGAAGCCAAGTGCGGCAATATTGATGATCGCTGTGGCTATCGAGAGCGTCGCCTGAACCATCATCGGGGCGAGGCTGTTGGGTAGGACATGGCGGAACAGGATGCTGTGGCTTGGCACACCCACCGCCCGCGCCGCCGTGATGTACTCCTGTTCGCGGATGGAGAGGACGGTGGAGCGAGCAATCCGCCCGAAGATCGGGATCTCAACAATGCTCACGGCGAGGAGCGCATTGAATAAACTGGGCCCCGCGACGGAAACAATCACAATCGCCAGCAGGATGCTAGGGAAGGCCAGCATCAGATCCATAATCCACACGGCGACGGTATCGAACCAGCCGCCCACAAAGCCCGCCACCAAGCCCAGCAACGATCCCACGATCACCGCAAGGCTGACCGCAAGCACGCCCGCCGTGAGCGAGATGCGTGTGCCGTGCAGCACGCGGGTGAAAATATCACGCCCCAGATCATCGGTGCCGAAGGGTATATCGGTGCGGCTCAGGGTGCGCTGCTCGCGCTCGTCTGCCGAGAGCGTCCACGCGGGAGCCACAAGCCGCAGGCGCAGGTTGCGATCCGTTGCTGGGTTGTACGGCATGACGATGGGTATGAATAGGGCAAGCGCGAGGAGGGCGAGCGTAATCGTCAGCCCGATCCGTCCGGCGGCATTGCCAAGCAAGCGTTGCCCCGCCTCCACCCACAAATTCTGTGGGCGGCGTGGCGCAGTGGGTACGGCTCCAGCGGTGCTGGTCGTGGTAGTCATGGGGCGTAAGCCTTTCTAATAGCGGATGCGCGGATCGAGCCACGCATAGGAGAGATCTACCAGCAGATTGACCAACACAAACACGGTGGCCACAAACAAGATGCCGCCCTGTACAATCGGATAATCGCGGGCGAGAATGCCGTTCAGGATCCATGTGCCGATGCCGGGCCACGAGAAGACGGTCTCGGTGAGGATTGCGCCCGACAGCAACAGCCCCAGTTGCAAGCCGATCACGGTGACGACGGGCAGCAGGGCGTTCTTCAGCGCGTGGCGGACTACCACCACCTGATCGCGTAAGCCTTTCGCCCGGGCCGTCCGCATATAATCTTGCCCTAGCACCTCCAGCATTGCCGAGCGGGTCATCCGCGCAATGATCGCCATCGGCACGGTGGCGAGGGTCACGGCAGGGAGCAGCAGGTGGTGCAGGGCATCCAGCGTAATCTCTGGGCGGCCACGGAGCAGCCCATCTATTGTATACAGCCCAGTAATGCCTTGAAAGCCGCGTGAGAGATCCGGTGAGAGGCGTTGGCTGATCGGCAACCAGCCCAGATTGACGGCAAACAGGTATTGCAGCATCAAGCCCAGCCAGAAGATCGGCATGGATACGCCGACGAGCGCGAAGGTCATGCTGCCCGCATCGAACAGCGAGCCGCGCCGCGTGGCTGAGAGTACGCCCGTGATGATGCCAACGGTAGTGGCAATCAGCATGGCGGCAATCGTGAGTTCGAGCGTTGCCGGAAAGAACGTCTTCAGTTCTTCGGCAACACTCGTGCGGCGCATGATCGAAGTGCCGAGATCGCCCTGTAATGTGCGCCCCATAAAGCTGAAGTATTGCGAATCAAAGAGATTGCCCTCGCCCGTCGTGTTGAAGAAGAGCGGGCGATCCAAGCCGAGCTGGGCCCGCAGATTGATGCGCTGCTCGTCTGTCGAGCGTTCGCCGAGCATAATCGTGGCGGGATCACCGGGGATCAGGCGCAGCATCATAAAGACGAGAAAGGCAATGCCGAGTAACACTGGGATTAAGCCGAGCAAGCGGCGGAGGATATATTGAGCCATGGCAGGTTCCGTTGGTCAGATTGGCACAGCGGGTGCGATGGGCTGTGCGCGGAAGGGTATGCGCGGGTGCGCCTGCGGCTGTGCAACGAGCGGGAACAGCAGGCGCACCCTATGGGTCCTTAGTGGGTGATCTTAGCGACTGATGGACAGATTGGCAAACGACTCGCCACCACTGGGGCTAGGGATCCAGCCCTCTAGGGCGGCATTCTGCCCATAGACTGGCGGCGCATGGACAATCGGTACACGCGGCAGGTCAGCGTTGATCAAGGTTCCCGCTTGCTGGAAGAATGTGGCGGCGGCTTCTTGGGTGTCAGCCGTGCCCGCTTCGTCGAGCAGGCTGAAGACTTCTGGGTTGTCATAGCCGGCTTCGCGCACGGTGCCGGGCCCAAAGTGGGTCCGCAAGAAGTTGTTCGGGTCGGCGTAGTCGCCGGTCCAGCCGAGCATCACGAGACCATACTTCGTGCCTGCATCCCAGTTATCCAGATACACGCCCCAGTCTTCAGTCTGGAGTTCAACCTGAATGCCAACATCGGCAAGCTGGGCGGCAAACAGTTCGGCGACGGGCTGCGGGGTGGGGAAGTAGGGCCGCGAGACAGGCATGTACCACAGGATCACCGGTGACTCCGTGCCGTCGGGCAAGGTCATAGTGCTGAAGCCATCGGGGAAGCCCGCTTCAGTGAGCAGCTCTTTGGCCCGCTCTGGGTCGAAGGGGTAGGGATCAAGCTCGGTGGGGCGTGCCCACGCGAGCGCGTCGGGCAAGAAGTCTTCGGCGACATCGCCCACGCCGCCGTACAAGCCTTCAAGGATCTCCTCTTTGTCAATCGCATGGGCGACAGCTTGGCGCACGAGCAGGTTGTCAAAGGGCGGGTTGTTGATATTCAGCGAGAGGTAGGCGATGTTGAATGGTTCGAGCGGGGGCGAGGCGAGGTTGGCATCATTGGCAATGGTGGCGCGGGCATCGGGGGCAAGGTTGATCGTAAAGTCTACTGCACCCGCTTGCAGTTCGGCGAGACGCTGGGCAGCATCGCCAATGAAGCGCACGGTTACGCCCGGCATTTTGGCTGGCTCACCCCAGTATTCCTCGTTGCGTACCAGCGAGATGCTCTCGCCGGGCCGCCATTCGAGGAACGTGAAAGGCCCAGTGCCAACTGCGCCACCGTTGGGGGTGCCATAGTCTGCACCGAGTTCCTGCACGGCGGTGGGGCTAGAGATACCGAAATACGCGGCGGCAAGGAAGTTCGGGAAGAGTGGGGTTGGTTGGCCCAGCGTGAAGACGACGGTGGTGTCATCTACGGCTTCGACACCTTCCCAGATGGTATCGGGGCTACCCGCATAGCCGCCGAAGATGTCGGGGAAGATGGCGTAGGTTTTGCCTTCGGCGCGGAAGCCGAACTCGAAATCCTCTTCGGCAAGGCGGCGGAAGTTGAAGACAACGGCATCGGCATTGAAGGGGGTTCCATCGTGGAACGTCACATCGTCGCGCAAGGTGATTGTCCACTCGGTTGAGTCCTCATTGGCTTCCCACGCCGTTGCCAGAGCTGGCGCAAGTTCAAGGGTGCCCGGCTCAAAGTCAATCAAGTTTTCCAGCATCTGCTGGGTGACATACAGCGCAGTTCCCGTCGTTGTATCCATTGAGTCGACCGTGTCCGGCTCGCCGGAGTTGCCGAAGACGAGAAAGCTGCTGGTATCGGCGGCGGGGGCTTCAGCGGCGGGAGCCTCAGTGGGGGCTTCAGCGGCGGGAGCCTCGGTGGGCGCAGGTGCAGGCGCGGGGGTGGCTCCACCACACGCCGCAACCATGAGCGTTACCACCAGCAACAGGGCCCAGAGGGGCAGGGCGCGTTGCAGGGGAATCTGTGAGCGTTTCATTGAGTTTCACCTCATCTTAAATATCGTTAGGATAAACACTACTTCGACAAGGCGATGCCATGCATTGGCAGGTGCAATCAAGCATCGGATGGGTACAGGGGTTGCACAATTCCCGCCCCTGCTTTATTGAAGCATTAGCAACGCTGCGATCTCTCCGGAGAGAGGATTGTTGGTATGCATTGCAAACCTTGAGAAGTTAGTTTGCTATTATACGCACAAGCAGCGAGAACGTCAATGCCCACTGCGTCAGGCGTTAGCGGTTGCGGTGATAGTTGGGTATGCGTTGGAGGGCTTCAGCCGGAATCCAGCCGAGATCCCATGTGCCGCGCACAAAGACCAAATACCAGCCATCCTGCTCGCGCATCACCAGCAGGCGATTGTCCGGCGTGATCTGCTCAATCCCCGCCGATTGGTAGTTGGGCCAGTCGTAGAGCGACATCGGCTCACGCGGCGTGTAGAGTGGGTAGTAGGGCGGGCGGCGGTTGAGTGTCTGGTAGGGATCGAACTGCTCAAGGTAGCGCAGGATGCTTTGGGCTAGCCCTTCAGCAAGCAACTCCGGCTGCTCGGTAATCAGGGCCCAATCGGCGGGGTTCGTCGAGAAGGCCAACTCGATCAAGGCGGCGGGGGTTTCGGGTGCAATCGCGTGCTCAAAGCGATACCACGCGAAGGTGTAGTTGGCCCGCATATTTGCCAACGAGCCGTGCTTCTCATCGTAGGGCAGCCCCGTGACGGTGGGGTACACCTCGCGGAACGCTTGCTCTAGCAGCAGCGATTTGGGCGATGCGAGGTAGGGCGTGGTCACTTTCCAGCCGCGCCGCAGATCGGCAATGGGCGGGTCTACGCCATCGAAGTGGAGCGAGACAAACGCATCGGCGCGGTAGCCGGGGGGGATTGTCGCAGGGAGAAGATCCACCTGCACGCCAGCCGCCTCAAGGATCGGCTTGGCCTGTTCGGCAACCATGTAGTTTAGCTCCCACTCGCTCACCCCTTCGCGGTAGGCTCCGGTATCACGGCGGATGCGGGCTTGCTCGGAGGGTAGCTGATCTTGATTCCAGTGCCCGACTTGGATCCCAACGCGGGGCACATAGACAAACTCCGGGTCGGCATCGGCGGGCGCAGCGGGCGCAGATTGGCGCGACTCCGCCGCGACTGGCACGGCAAGTACGGCCAGCGGGGCAAGCGGCAACAGGCACAGGAGCCACACAAGAGCAAGCCAGCGCAAAGGGGGACAAGGCAACATAGCGTCGTTCTCTCCTTAGATCGTCAGGATATACGTATTGGGTGGGTTAGGGTTCGAGGACCTCGCTCAAGGTACGGACTTCAAGCCCCAATTCGCGGAAACGGTGCAACGTAGCGAAAAGCGCATCCGGCAGGGGATGGTGGGTATTGCAGCAGTGGGTCAGGATGATTGCGCCCGGCAAGGCTTCGGGCGGCAGCGTGGCGGTCATACTGTTGAGCAGGAATTCGGGTGTTTTGGGGCTTCCGACGGTATCTTGGCTATCCACATTCCACATCACCGAAAGGTAGCCCTGCGCCGCCACCGCCTCAATGACACGCTGATTGGATGCCCCGTAGGGGGGGCGGAAATAGGGCCGCGTCGTGCCGCCTAGCTCTTGCACAAGGGCTTCGGTGCGGTTCAGCTCAGCGGCAATCTGGGCATCCGAAAGCGAGCGGAAATCGGGGTGGCTGTAGGAGTGGTTGGCTAGCTCGTGCCCATCCGCGATGATCTGGCGCAGGAGCTGGGGGTGCTGTTCAACCCACCGCCCTAGCACAAAGAAGGTCACACGCACCTGCTGCTCGCGGAACGTATCGAGGAGCTGGGTTACCCGCTCATCCCCAGCCTCTAGGTCAATCGTGAGCGCAACATACGGGCGGCTAGGGTTGCCTGCGTTGGGCGCAATGACGGTAGCGGGGAGGGTGCTGCCCCGCCCAGCAACTTGCGGCACGATCAAAGGGCGGTTGCCAACCTGCACGCTGTTGAGGTTGTTGTACAGCTTGAGCAGGGCTGGCTCGCTACCACCGCGCTCCGCCACCGCATACACGGTCTCGCCCGCCTCCGGCAGATACATCTGATAGCTACTCGCAGGCGGCATCAAGTCCGGCAGACTATCGAGGGGCAACGGCGGAATATCACCGGAGCGTACCCAGAAAGGACCTTGTTCGTCGGCTAGCTCAATCTGCACCCACTCCGCACCGTAGTGGGCAATCGCACGGTAGCGCGTGCCTGTTGGCAGCGCATCGAACACATCGCCCGCCGGTGCAAACCACGCCACAATCGGGCGTTCAAGTTGCAACGGGAAGGCGGGATCGAAGTCGGCGGGGGGGGCGGTAAGGGCAAGCGGGGTGGCGGTTGCCTCCGCAGCGGTGCGGGCATCGGAGCCGCCAAACAACGCTCCGACAATGACCAGCAAAATGATGCTTGCCATAACAATGCCTAGCCCGATCAGGAGCGTCGTTGTTGATGTGCCCGCCAGAATCTGCGGCAACACCGGTATCTGGCGACGGCTACGGCGGGGGCGGCGGCGGATCGGTTCCGTACTAGGCGATTGTTCCTGCTCCCAATCAGGTTGGCGTTCATCCATACAGATGTATCCTCACACAGGCTGAAGTCTTCGTGGTGATGGTAGGATGGTAGGATGGTAAGATTGCTTAGTTTTTCGTTATTATAGCACGTCTACGCCATGCAGATGCAGATAGGACGAACAGGCAAGGGAGCCAGCGGGCGTGGGGCTAGTTGTCAGATCGCCTGTGCGCGGGTATCATTGGCGCTACAGCTCTACGGCGTGGCTGGCTCTGCGCGGCAGGAGCGCGAGCAAGCTATCCCGTGCATAGTGCCCGACTAGAAATGCCTGAACCAGCTCAACAACCTGAACAATCAACACCCGCCCAGCCGCATCCGGTTGCTGCGCTGAGTGCTGCCGAACGACGGCGCATGCAGTTTTGGGGGGCAGTGGCTACGCTCGGCGCAGTGCTGATCTTGCTGCTGCTGTGTGCCACACTCGGCGCGTTGATCTACCTTGCCCGCACGGGCGAGCCGCGTTTCTAGCGCAGGCTGGGGTGCCTACCCGGCCACGGCCACATCGCCCACGTCTTCGCGGCGGCGGCGGCGTTCCAGCGCAAACATTACCAGCGACAGATCGGATGGGTTGACTCCCGCCAGCCGCCCCGCTTGCCCCAGTGTGGCGGGCTGGTGGCGTTCCAGCACGGCGCGAGCCTCATTGCGTAGCCCTTGCACCTCCGCATACCCAAAATCGGGCGGGATGCGGCGGGTCTCCATCTTGCGGATGCGTTCGGCAAGCTGCTGCTCGCGGGCGATGTAGCCGCCGTAGCGGGCTTCGATCTGGACCTGCTCGATGACCCTATCAGGGAGATCCGGCAGATCGCCGAGTGCCGTTTGGAGTTGGCGATAGGTGAACTCGTGGCGGCAGAGCAGCTCGCCCGCTGTCACGGGCTGCGAGAGCGGGGGCAAGCCGGCGGCATCGAGCGCGGCATTGGTGGCTGTGGTTGGGAAGATGCGCCGCTCGGCAAGCCGGCTCTGCGCCAGCGTCACCTGCTCCCGGTGCGTCTCGACTGCCGCGAGGCGGGCCTGCGTCACTAGCCCCAGCGTATAGGCCAGTGGCGTGAGCCGCAGATCGGCATTATCGCCGCGCAGCAACAGGCGATGTTCGGCGCGGCTCGTGAACATGCGGTATGGCTCGTGGATCTCCTTCGTCACCAGATCGTCAATCAGCACGCCAATGTAGGCTTCGTCGCGGCGCAAGATCAGCGCGGGCTGGCCGTGTACCAGCCGGGCTGCATTGATGCCCGCCAGCAAGCCCTGCGCCGCAGCTTCTTCGTAGCCCGTCGTGCCGTTGATCTGCCCCGCAAGGAACAGCCCCGCCACGCGCCGGGCCTGCATATCGGCGCGTAGCTCGCCTGTCGCAATCGCATCATACTCAATCGCATAGCCGACCCGCATCAGTTCGGCGTGGCGCAGGGCGGGGATGCTCCGCAACATCTGCCACTGCACATCCTCCGGCAGCGAGGTGTTGCAGCCTTGCACATACACCTCGGCGGTCTCCCAGCCTTCCGGCTCCAGAAACATGCCGTGCCGTTCCTTATCCGCAAAGCGCACAATCTTGTCCTCGATGCTAGGGCAGTAGCGTGGGCCTACGCCCTCGATCACGCCACTGAACATGGGCGCACGATCCAGATTGGCGCGGATCAGCTCGTGAAAGCGCGGCGTGGTGTAGACCAAATAACACGGCAGCTGCGCGTGCCAGCTATCGCGCATGGGTAAAGGATAGACCGGATTGGGCGCGGCATGGAACGGATCGGGCGGGGGCGTACTGCTATCCAGATCGGGGTAGTAGTGCCCGAAGTAGAGTGGCGTGCGCGTGCCATGCTGCACCGTCGTGGCGGTGAAATCAATGCTGTGCGCGTTGATGCGGGGCGGTGTGCCGGTCTTGAGCCGCACCAACGGGAAGCCGAGGGCCGAGAGATCCTCGCCAAGTGCCACCGCCGCACCTTCGCCGGCCCGCCCGCCGGCCCACGTACTCGCCCCCGTAATCAGCCGCCCGCGCAGAAACGTGCCCGTCGTCAGCACCAGTGCCCGCGCTAGATACGTCCATCCCGTGTGTGTCACCACCAGAAAGCCCTGCTCTGGCAGGTGCGGCATATCCGGTGGGCGCGTGCGGGCATCGTGCAGGGGCACAATCCGCTCGACCATTGCCTGCCGAATGTGCAGCTTGGGGGTGGCTTCGAGCCGCTCTTTCATCAAGCGGGCATAGAGCCGTTTATCGGCCTGCGCCCGCACCGCCTGTACCGCAGGCCCCTTGCTCTCGTTGAGCATGCGAATCTGGATAAAGCTCGCATCGGTGATGCGCCCAATCAAGCCGCCCATCGCATCTATCTCGCGCACGAGATGGCTCTTCGCCGGCCCGCCGATGCTGGGGTTGCACGACATGTGTGCGATCTTGTCGAGGTCTATTGTGAGCAGCAGCGTGCGGCAGCCCATCTGGGCGGCGGCGTGGGCGGCTTCGCAGCCAGCATGTCCTGCACCGACCACAATTACGTCATAGTTGCTAATTGAAGGCTCAAGTGCGTTTACAGTATGTGTCATCAGCGTCATCCTGAGTCTGGGGCACGGCCCATCATTTGGTGCTTTGTGTATGCCATGATATAATAGCTATCCGCAGGAAGCCTGTCAAAAGGGAGTAGATAGAGAGCGGACAGAGGAATGACGACACTGCTTCTCATAGATAACGATGTGGCACTGCTTGCCCGCCTCGATAGCCAATTAACTGAGGCTGGCTATCGTGTGGTAAAGACAAGCGAAGCCGCCCCCGCGCACCACCTCCTTAGCGAGATGGGCCCGGATCTGGTGCTGCTCGAAGTCAAGACGGGGCGCGGTGCAGGCTGGGATCTCCTTGCCGAATTTGCGCCGCGGGTGCCCGTCTTTGTGCTGAGTTCCGAAGGGCGCGAGGAAGATGTCGTGCGGGGCTTTGAACTCGGCGCAGTCGAATACCTTGCCAAGCCCTACCGCTCTGGCGAACTGCTCGCCCGCCTGCAAGCCCGCTTGCGGCGAGCGGAAGTACGCCCAGCCGCCCCACACGGCAACCGTAATAGCAACGGGCACACCCCGCCAGCGTTTGTGGATGATCTCGGCGAGCTGACCGCCGCGCCAGCATTTGTGGATGATCTCGGCGAGCTGACCGCCGCGCCATCTGAGGCATACGCTACACCACCCATCTTGCCCTACACTGCATCTGCTCCGGCGGCAGAGGTGGCTCCGCCATCAGCCGCTCGGCGCAAGCAGGAGGAACAGGTGTTTATGTCCGATCACGAGGAGCTAGCCCTGCTGCGAACTCCCGTCCCCGAACAACCCGCTGCTGCTGCCGTTGTGTCGGACGATGCCTCACTAGGGCGGCGTATGTGGGCCGAACGCCAACGCCGCCGCCTGACACTCGTACAGGTTGAGAACGATCTGCATATTCGTATGTGGTATTTGCAGGCAATGGAAGAAGAGCAATTCACGCTCCTGCCGCGTGGTCCAGCCGTGGTGCAGATGATCCGTAGCTATGCCACCTATCTCGGCTTGAATGCCAACGAAGCGGTGACAGAATATCAAGAACACTTCGCCTCAGCCCTACAACCCGAAGCCGTGCCCGCCTTCCCACCCAAGCGCAGCCTGCGAGTGCCCCGGTGGGTGTTCTCTCTTCTGGCAGTGGTACTGGCAACTATTGTCAGCATCGGGGTGATTTATTGGCTTGATCCAGAAATTATCGAACGGACGTTGAGCCTGATCCGAGCGTGGATTCCATTTAAGTCCTTGTTCAACAACCCCACGCCCGGCGATCTTGTCTTGGAACCTGCGGGGCGTTCCTAACGGGGCTGCGCCAACCGCTCAACCAAGCTATCCAACTCTCGTGCTGCATGTGCAGAGAAAGGCGATCCTGTGCGCGTACCCTATGTCTTCCTCGCTAGTTTGAGCGTAATGCTGCTGGCAATCTTTCTGACCGCACCCACGCAAGGCTTTGAGGCTGGGTATGGCGAACGTGATGGGATTGATTTAGAACAGACTGAACTGCCACCGCGCCCGACCCGCACCCCCCCAACGGCTACACCGAGTGATACGCCTACGCCAACGGCAACACCAACCACGACCCCAACGGAAACACCGACCGAAACGCCAACGCCGACGGCAACGGATGAGCCGACCCCCACCGCAACCGAGCTACCCACCGCCCTGCCTACCGCAACCCGCGTGCCACCCACGCCGACTGCAACCCGCGTACCACCCCCACCACGCACACCGCTTCCGGCACAGCCGAGTAGTGGTGGGCAGACGCTCGATCTGCAAATCAAGCAGAGTGTGAGTGCCGATCTGTTGCAGCCAGAGATGCTAACAACATTCACCATCACGACCACCCATATTGACGGACGGGCCCATGCCAAGCAGGTGGTGATCTTTATTGAGCTACCGGCATTTCTTGATGTGGAACAGGCGACAACGACATGGGGCACCCTGCTCGTCAATGACAATCGGGTGCGGGTGAGTATCCCGATCCTGTATCCCCGCGATCAGGTCATCCTACGGGTAACGGCCCGGGTCAATCAGGAGCCGATGCCGGAACTGATACAGGTAATCGCTTCCGTTGCGACTGCCTCGCGGGAGACAACACGCGACAACAATCAGGCGGGCGTATTCTTGCGGCGGCAATAGCCGTTGCCTGCCTCAGTAGGTCAGCATGCGCTTTGATATTCTTACGCTGTTTCCCGACATGTTCACCGGCCCGCTCACCGAAAGCATTCTCAAGCGGGCCCAGCAGGCAGGCGTGATCGAGATTGCCCTGCACAACATCCGCGACTTTGCCCCAGATCGCCACCGCACCACCGATGATGCGCCCTATGGTGGTGGCGCGGGCATGGTGATGAAGCCCGTGCCACTGGCGGCGAGCATTGGCCATGTGCTGGCCCAATACACCACCCCGCCGCCGGTGCTTCTGCTCAGCCCGGATGGGCAACAATTCACCCAAGCGCACGCCGCCCAGCTGGCCCAGCTGCCTGCGCTGGTGCTGGTGTGTGGGCACTACGAAGGCGTAGACGAACGGGTGCGCGAGACGCTGATTAGCCACGAACTTAGCATTGGTGACTATGTGCTGACGGGCGGTGAACTCGCGGCAATGGTGGTGGTAGATGCGGTAGCGCGGCTGGTGGCGGGTGTCCTCGATGCCGCGTCAATCCACGAAGAGAGCCACACCGATGGCTTACTCGAATACCCGCACTATACCCGCCCCGCCGTGTGGGAGGGGCAGGCAGTCCCCCCGATCCTGCTATCTGGGCATCACGGTGAGGTTGCCATTTGGCGGCGGCAGCAACGCCTGCTCCGCACGCTCCAGCGTCGCCCCGATATGCTCACCCACGCGGCAGCGGCAGGCTTGCTCACGCCAGCGGATCGGGCCTTTCTCGCCACGCACGGCTGGCCCACCCCGCCAGCTGCCGCCCCCGCCGCCCCTGAGCCAAGCCTATGAGCCTGCCTTTCGAGCCGCTGTGGGTGCTCGCCCTTGTAGTTGCCGTGATCTGGATCGCCGCCCTGCTCCAATCCGCGCTCGGCTTTGGGCAAGCCCTGATTGCGATGCCACTGGTCACGCTGCTCACCGATGTCCGCACCGCCTCAGCCCTCGTGGCTGTGGCTGGCTTCAGTGCCACGCTGCTGATCCTCGCCGGACAACGCCAGCAAGTCAACCTGCGTGAGGCGTGGCGGCTGATTGTCGGCTCGGCTATCGGTGTGCCGCTTGGGGTGTTGTTCCTCACGCGCCTCCCTGAACCGGTGATTGTCGGCGGTCTAGGGCTGATGCTGATCGTATTCGCGCTCTACAATCTCGCGCACTTGCAACTCCCGCACCTGCACCAGCAATCGCTTGCGTTTGGCTTTGGCGCACTGGCGGGCATGCTCGGCGGAGCCTACAACACATCCGGGCCACCGCTCGTCGTGTATGGCATGTTGCGCCGCTGGACACCAGAACAGTTTCCGGCGACGCTGCAAAGTGTCTTTCTAGTCAATGGCGTTTTGGTGTTGCTAGCCCACAGCCAAAGCGGATTGTGGACGGTGCAGGTTGGGCTGCTCTACATCGCGGGGCTACCGCTGCTGCCGCTGGCGGTGGGGCTGGGGCGCAGGCTCAACCGGGCCCTGCCGCGTGAGCAGTTTGTGCGGGCGGTGCATCTGCTGCTGCTCGTGTTGGGCAGTGTGCTGCTCCACGCCGCCCTGACAGCCTAGCGCCACCGCGCACAACCATCCTTTTGGGTGGGGCAATCGCCGATAGTTCAGTGGTAAACTGAAACTAGCGCACCGCTCATGCATGTTGTTGCGGCAGCAGTGGCGATCTGGGTTCCGATCCGGTTTGCCGCTAGGCCCCGCGCCTAGCGGGGCGCAGCGGCTTGGATACGGCGAGTAACAGGAAAGCGTGCTATACTATAGGGACATAAATTTACGATACGTTCCAAGCTCAAGTACCCTCTCAACCATATCATAACTATAGATACACGCTAGGAAGATACCCATGCGGCTTGACCGATTTACCGAGAAAGCACAAGAAGCCTTTCAAGAGGCCCAAGAGATTATGCAGGAGCAGCACCACACTCAGCTCGATGTGGAACACATCTTCTTGGCGATGCTGCGTCAGCGCGAAGGCTTAACCGGGCGGGCACTGGCTCGCCTGAATGTGGATACTGAGGCAATTGTTCAGCGCGTAGAGCGCGAATTAGAGAAGTCGCCCAAAGTCTATGGGCAATATGGCTATGGCAACCAAGTCTATGTCACCCCGCGCACCCAACGCTTGGTGAAGCGGGCTGAAGAAGAAGCCAACCGCCTCAATGACCAATTCGTGGGTGTGGATCACCTCTTGATTGCAGTTGCCAACGAGCGCGAAGGAGCTTCAGCCCGCATCCTTAATAGCATGAATATTGACCCCGAACGCCTCCAGCGTATGCTCGTGGAGATGCGCGGCAGCCAACGCTCGGATGACCCCAACGCGGAAGGTCGTTACGAAATCCTCTCTAAGTATAGTATAGACCTGACCGATCTGGCGAGCGCGGATCAGCTTGATCCGGTGATTGGGCGTGAGGCTGAAATTGAGCGGATCGTGCGGATCCTCTCGCGCCGCACCAAGAACAACCCGGTGCTGGTAGGCGAGACAGGCGTAGGCAAGACAGCCATCGCCGAAGGGCTAGCGCAGCGCATTGCTTCGGGCGATGTGCCCCCGCCGTTGCGCGGACGACGGTTGCTCTCGCTCGATCTGGCGGGCATGGTGGCGGGCAGCAAGTTTCGCGGCGAATTCGAGGAGCGGCTCAAAGCCGTGATCGAAGAACTCCGCGCCAACAAAGGCAAGATCATCCTCTTCATTGACGAGCTACACACGGTTGTAGGGGCCGGCGCAGCAGCGGGCAGTATTGATGCCAGTAATATGCTCAAGCCGTCCCTCAGTCGGGGTGAGATACAGGTGCTCGGCGCCACCACGATTGACGAGTATCGCAAGCACATCGAGAAGGATGCCGCCCTCGAACGTCGCTTCAATCCCGTGTTCGTCGAGGAGCCAGATGTCGAAACGGCGGTTGAGATGCTGCGCGGGCTACGCAAACGCTATGAAGAGCACCACGCCCTCACCATCAGCGACAATGCCCTGCTTGCCGCGGCCCAACTCTCGCACCGCTACATCAGTGATCGCTTCTTGCCCGATAAGGCAATTGACTTGATTGACGAAGCGAGTGCCAAGCTCCGCATTGATATTTACGCCATGCCTAAAGAGCTGCGCGAACAGGAGCAGGAACTCAGCACGCTGCAAGAGCAGGAAGAGGACGCAGGCGCACGCCGCGATTATGAACGGGCCGCGATTTTGCGGAGCCGCTACCTCGCGCTGCAATCCGAGTTTGACCGCGAAAAGCAGGCATGGCTCAAGAGCAGCAATCTCGATGAGGTGGTGGACGAAGAAGATGTCGCCTTCATCGTCTCCAGCTGGACGGGCATTCCGGTTAGCCGCATGCTAGAGACTGAGCGCGAGAAGCTCGTCAATATGGAAGAACGCCTGCACGACCGCGTGATCGGGCAGGAAGCGGCGATTGTTGCCCTCTCGGATGCTATCCGCCGCGCCCGCAGTGGCTTGCGCGATCCGCGCCGCCCCATCGGGAGCTTCATCTTCGTTGGCCCTACGGGGGTTGGCAAAACGGAGCTTGCCAAAGCCTTGGCCGAGTTTATGTTTGATAGCGACGAAGCCATGACCCGCGTGGATATGAGCGAGTTTCAGGAACGCCACACCGTCAGCCGCTTGATCGGTGCGCCGCCGGGCTATGTCGGCTATGACGAAGGCGGGCAACTCACCGAGAGCATCCGCCGCCGCCCGTATCAGGTGGTGCTGTTCGATGAGATCGAGAAAGCTCACCCGGATGTGTTCAATGCCCTGCTACAGGTGCTCGATGATGGCCGCCTCACCGATGGGCAGGGGCGTTCGGTGGACTTCCGCAACACGATCATCATTATGACGAGCAACGCGGGTACGGAGTACCTCCGCGCGGCACCCATCGGCTTTGCCACACGCGGCGGGCGGGGCCTCGTGCAGGAAGATCACTTCGATCTGAAAGAAGCGCGGCAGAAGGTGGATGAAGCCCTGAAGCAAGCCTTCCGCCCGGAGTTCCTCAACCGCATTGATGACATCATCCTGTTCCACCCGCTCACGATGGCAGACCTGACCCGCATCGTGGATTTGCAGGTGAACGAACTCACCGCCCGCCTGCACGAGCAGCAGGTGACGCTGCACCTCTCCGATACTGCCCGCCAATTGCTGGTGACAGAAGGCTACAGCCCCGTGTATGGGGCGCGTCCCTTGCGTCGTGCAATCCAGCGCATGGTTGAAACGCCCCTCTCGCGGGCGTTGCTGCGCGGCGAGATCCGAGCGGGCAGCACCGTGATGGTGGATGTGGAAGATGGGCAGCTGATCTTCCAGCCGTCTGGGGTACTCGAACTCGAAAGCAAGCATCCGGCCGAACCACTGGATGCCTAACCGCGCCTGCGCCAACAGGGGCTGACCAACGCTGCACTGCCGCTTGGTTGCCCCTGTTCGGCATTGTCGGAGTAGATACGACGTGATGCGAACGCCAATTCCTGATCCTGATTTTATTCACACTGCACTCGCCCAGTCCGAGAACCTGATCGCCTACTATGTTGGGCAGCAGCTTGCCGCACACTACCCCGATTGTGGGATTGTGATGAAGTCCAACCGCTTTGAGCTAGAACGCTTTGCCGATGATGACCAATGTACCCTGACTGTGTTGGATGCTGCCTATGCCCAGCGGTCCACTGAATGGATGTTCCAGCAGGGGATAGACCGTACTATGCTGAATGGCTGGCTAGGGGTGTGCTGGCAAGAACACGAGCTGCTGATCTTGCAGATGAGTTGGGAGAATCACGGCTCATCCTATTCCGCCCGTTGGCTGGTTGCGGAAACTGAAACGATTGCCGATCAGTTTATCGAAGCGGTTACGCGCCACGATATGGAAATCCACGGCGAGGTGTTGGTCTTTGAGGAAGGCTATTGGAGTAAAAACGAGGAGTTGTTTGAGTCAATCAAGGATGCCACCCTCGAAAACCTGATCTTAGAAGGCACGCTCAAAGAGGAGATCACCGCCGATCTAGCGCATTTCCTCAAGTCGCAGGATACCTACCGCCACTACGGTGTGCCGTGGAAACGGGGGATTATCTTCATTGGGCCACCCGGCAACGGCAAGACGCATATGGTCAAAGCTCTCATCAACCAACTGCAACAGCCGTGCCTCTACGTCAAGAGCTTCAAATCGCGCTACGATACCGAGCAAGCCAGCATCCGCGCCGTGTTCGAGCGGGCGCGGGCGGTTGCACCGTGCCTGCTTGTCCTCGAGGACCTCGATACGCTGGTGAATGACGACAACCGCGCTTTCTTCCTGAATGAACTCGACGGCTTCGCTAGTAACGATGGGATCATGATCATCGCCACCACCAATCACCCCAACGAGCTTGATCCGGCGATTATGGATCGGCCGAGCCGCTTTGATCGCAAGTATCACTTCAACCTGCCCGGCACGGCTCAGCGGCGCGCCTACCTTGCCATGTGGAATGCCCGCCTGCAAGATGACCTGCGCCTCTCCGATGAGGGCTTGGCACAGGTAGCCCGCGCTACGCACAGCTTCTCCTATGCCTACCTGAAGGAGTTGATCCTTTCCGCAATGATGGGCTGGATTGACAAGCGGGTCGAAGGCGGCATGGATCACGTTATGCTGGAGCAAGCGGCCCTCTTGCGCTCGCAGATGGGCACACGCAGCGAACAGCTGGGCTTGCGCGGGGCAATACAGGATTAGGTGGCAGGTGGTGCGGAGCGAGCAAGGAACAGGATGAGCCACAAGCCCGAACTACCCACCCATACGGCTGATGAGGTTGCGGCGATCCTGCACGCGCTGCGCGAAGAGATCGCCGCCCGCCGGGCTACGCTTGCCGCGCACGATGCCACGCATAGCACCCTGACCAGCCTTGAGCAGCAGTTGCAGCAGTGTGCAGAGCAGCTCGAGATCACCCGCGTCGTGAGTGCCCACTGGCCCCTCGAAAGTACCAACCTGATCCAGCGTGGTGTATTCTTCATCCACAAAGTTGTGCGGCGTGGCTTGCGCTGGTACATCAATCCGATTGTGGAGCAGCAGAATGCGTTCAACGAAACGGCGACACGCACCTTGCGCCTGCTGATCGAAGCGCATAGCGAGCTACGCCGCGAACTGGCCGAGCTAGGCAATGGCGGCAAGAGTTCGCCACCCCTGCCCGCCGCCCCACCCGCACCGAGTAGCGACGATCAGCCCACCTTGCAACGCTACGTTGAGCAGCAGGGGCGCAGCGAGCCGCCCGCCCACTTCACCGAATTGGCAATTGCACCTCGCGTGGCGCAGCTTGCCCTTCAGCAGAACGTCAACGCGCACTGGCTGATTGTCGGGGCAAGTCCGCTTGAACAGCTTGCCGCCTACACCCAACGCCTCATCCGGCTCTATCTGCGCTGGCTCATCAACCCCATCGTTGAGCAGCAGAATAGCTTCAATGCCGCCCTGACCAGTGCCACCACCAGTGCTTACCGCCTGAGCCAAGAGTCCCGCGCCGCAGGAGCGGCACGGCGGGCACGGCAGGCACGGCGCACCCACTAGCCCGCGAAGGCCCGCCCCTGCCACCCAGCCGGCTTACCCCTCCGCACCTACCGGCTCCAGTGCCCACACCAGCACATCAAGGCGACGTGCAAAGTGCAGCAGCGGGGCTTCATCGGGTACGCGGATGCTATACGGCGCAAGCATGCTGTTCTCTTCTAGCGCAAGCTGGGCGGGCTGGAGGAGCCATGCCAAGTGGTGAATATTGCCGCGCAGCAGCGTGCCCTGCCGATCTGTCGTGTAGAGGCAGTAGCGTTCGGTGAGCCAATGCGCTAGCGTGCCAGCGGCTGTGGTGGTGGCTGGGCCAGTGGGGGCATAGCGGGCGCGGAAGTGGGCTGGCGGTGCGCCCTGATGCGTGCGCTGGCTCGTGTAGTGTATGCCATCCCACGTCATGCGTGCATCCATATACGGCAGGTGAAACAGGTTGCGGGCGATCTGCACCGCGAGCGGGTTGCTAGCTTCGAGGCTGAAGAAGAACACGCCCGGCTTGTCGCCCGTGTGGGTGGTGACATACGTCCGCACATTCAGCTCCAGAAAGCGGCTCATCGGCGGCACGGCGGGCAGCCAGCGCGGGCGCACGCTGCTCATCCAGAAGGGCACAACGGCAACCCACGCCTGCCCCGCAAAGGTATCGAGGCGCAGGCTCGGGGGGATATGCGCGGCAAGCTGGGCGGCAGCGACGCGCCAGTGGATGAACAGCAGATCGTGCCACGACTGATACATCAGCCACGCCCCGTGCGGCAACGGATATGGGCGGTGGGCGGTATGGGCCAGCAGGATCGCCGGATCATGGGCGGCGGGTGGTGCAGACGGGTGGGCCCGAACATTGGCAGCAGGCATACCATTCGCTTTCATAGGCGCACAAGCGCAGATAGTTTGGCTCTCTGTAGTATACACCGCTTCTCACGCGGCGATCATTGGGATCGTGAAACTAGCCCGCGTATACTCATAACGGTGGATGTTAAACCCTAACCAAACTGAGGAACCAATGCATACGGAACGACCTGCTTCTCCCGATAACCGTGCTCCAGTTGCACGTAGGCCATTCCAGTGGCAACGCGGCTGGCTGGCAACACTCGGACAAATCGGCTTAGTCATCATCGGCTCGATCATTGCCGCACTGGGCTACAGCATCTTTCAAATCCCGTTCAATCTGGCGGCGGGCGGCGTGGGCAGTATCAGCATCTTCATCGGCTACTACACCGGCTTACCGGAAGGTGCGACGCTGTTTGTGCTGAATATTCCGCTTATGATACTCGGCTTCTTCCAGCTCGGACGGTGGCGGTTTGTCACCTTGACCATCCTCTCTGTGCTGGTATTTTCGATTACCACCGATCTGACAACGGCCCTGCTGCCAACCCTGATTGGTGCGCCCACGATCACCGACGATGCCCTGCTCGCGGCGATCTACGCGGCCATTGTCACGGGCATTGGCTACGGCTTGGTGTATCGGGCGGGAGCCAATCCGGGCGGCACAGCGATTGTAGCCCGCGTGATCCAGAAGTATACGGGTGCGCCGCTGAGCCAAATCTACCTCTACACGGATGGCGTGATTGTGCTGACGGGTGGGCTGATCTTTGGCTGGGAGATTGCGCTGCTAGCGATGCTCACCCTGTTTCTCGGTGGGGGCGCATCGGATTATGTGCTGGAAGGGCCGAGCAAAGTCCGCACGGCAACGATTGTCACCGACTATCCCGATCAGGTGGCGCAAGCATTGATGGAAGGGCTGAACAAGGGCGTGAGCCGCTGGGAGATTGTCGGCAGCTACACGGGCCAGCCGCGCACCATGCTGTTCTGTACCATTTTTCGCTCGCAGATGAGCGACCTCAAACGAATTCTCGTGCATGCTGATCCGCAGGCGTTTGCGGTGATTGGCACAGCGCATCAGGCGATTGGCTCGCAGTTTCAACGCAAGCGCGGGAATGCTGCCGCGCCAAGTGAGCCACTGTCGCCCGTCGCTGAGTTTGCTTCACCGTAGCGGCAGCTGTGCTACAATGCAATGCAGCATGACACGCAATCTGTATAATATCCGTTAGCAAAGAAAGCCAGAGGAACCCCAATGAGTAGCCTAATCGTCGTGTCTTTTCCCGACACCTACCGCGCTGAGGAGATGCTTGGCGCACTTCGGCGGCTGCACAAAGACGAAGTGATCAAGCTCGAAGATATTGCCGTCGTGGTGAAAGACCAAGCGGGCAACCTTAGCACGCCGCAGAGTATCGGCAACATCATTACCGAGATCCGCAAGACGGGATCGTTCTCGGTGCTGGGGATTCTGGTGGGGACGCTAGTGGGGGTGCCCTTCTTGGGCGGCATGCTGGGTGGGGTCGGTGGGCGGGTGTGGAGCAAACTCACCAACGAGAACTTGAGCGGCGAGTTTATCCAACAGGTGCGTGAGAGCCTGCCGCCTTCCTCCTCTGCCGTGTTTGTGTTGGGCAAAGCCAATGATGCGGAGCGGGCCCTTGATGAACTCGCGTTTTGGGTGGCGCAGGGCACGCTGCTCAAGACGAGCCTCTCGGATGAGAACGAAACCCTGCTGCGCGAGCGGGTGGCAGAACTTGAGATCGAGGCGGCAGAACTGCTCAAGCCGATGGAGCATAAGATTGAGCGGGTGCAGGTGATTGTCAATCCGGCGGCGGGCTTGGAGCGGCCTATTCTGCGCCCCCTGAACAACGTCTTTCGCCCGGCTGGGATTGAGTGGGATGTGGTGATTACGCAGCAGGCCGGCGACTTTGAGCGGTATGCCCAGCAAGCTGTGGCCGATGGGGTGGATGCGGTGGTGATCTACGGTGGCGATGGCAGCGTGATGGAAGCGTCCGCTGCGTTGAGCGGCTCGAATGTGCCGCTCGGGATCATTCCGGGTGGCACCGGCAACATTATGTCGGTTGAGCTGGGCATCCCCTATGATATTACCCAAGCCGCCAACATCATCATCAGCGACGCGAGCCGCGTGCGGAGTGTGGATTTGGGGCGCGTCGGCGACAAGTATTTCATCTTGCGGGTAAGTGCGGGCTTGGAAGCCGACATGGTGAAGAATACCTCGCGGGATGCCAAATCACGCTGGGGCCGCTTTGCCTATTGGCAGGCGATGCTGAGTAGCCCGATGACGATGACGAGCTACAACCTGACACTGGACGGCACGCCAGTCCAAGCTGAAGGCTTCTCGATGATGGTGACGAATGCGGGCAACATCGGGCTGCCGGGCTTGCCCATGCTCGCCGACATTAGTGTGAGCGATGGGCTGCTGGATGTGGTGGTGCTGAAATCAACGGGCTTTCTCGCATACCTCGCAAATCCGGCGGCAGCCATTGCCAAAGAGATGGTGCAGCACTGGCAAGTGCGCGAGGTGATGGTGGCGACTGAACAGCCCGTCGCCGTGCAAGCCGATGGTGAGCTGTGGGATGATACACCCTTTACGGCAACCATTGTGCCGGGTGCAGCGCGGATCATCGTGCCCATGTAGCCCTAGTGCGCTGGTGGGGTAAAGAGGGGAGGGGCAGTGCCGGGTTGTGAAGCACTGCCCCCTAGGGGGTGAGAAAGGATGGAGGTTGAAAACAGGGTTGTCCGGGAACAAAGTGATCATTGTCGGGGGGAACGACTCTTGACCACTCACTAGGTAGACGTAACGATTCGCCAAAAGGTTCCCGCCGAATCAACGCAATTTGGGCAATTTCGGAATCTTTCTGGCAATCGCGCAATCTGGCAACTGCCCCGTTCCCGTCGCCGGGCTTGCGTGCGGCGCGGGGCAGGCTTACGGGCATTCCCGGCACGGCTTGCGGCCTTCCTTGCCGCGCGGCCAATATGGTGTATCATGTATGTAGAGCATAGAGAATCGATCCAAGACAGTAGTGAGACGTAGCTACAGAATTGACAGAGGAGCAACAAAACCCGATGGCAAAGCTGACCCCCGAAGAAGCCCAGAGCAGATTGGAAGCCTTGAGCGGTTGGACACTGGATGGTGATACGCTCCGCAAGACGTTTGTGCAGTCCTCGTTTCCGGGCGTGATTGCGTTTGTGACGCACGTCGGCTTTCTGGCAGAAGCCGCCAACCACCACCCCGATCTGGATATTCGCTACAATAAGCTGACTGTTGCGCTGAGTACGCACGATGCTGGTGGCTTGACGGAGAAGGATTTTGACCTCGCCGCGCAAATGGATGAATTGATGATCTAGATGGCCTACCTCACGACAGAGCAGGGGCAGGTGTTTGTTGCCGAACGGGGCGACGGTCAACCGCCCCTGCTCTGCATTCACGGAGCCGGTGGCAACCACCAGCATTGGGGCTTCCAACTCAAGGCGTGGAGCCACCTAACGCGCACGCTGCTGCTCGATCTGCCCGGTCACGGACGTAGCCCGGACCCTAGCCGCCACCGGATTGACGATTACGGCGGGGTGGTGCTGGCGGTGCTGGCCGCACTGGAACTGGAACATGCGGTACTGGTGGGGCACTCGATGGGCGGAGCTATCGCCCAGTGGGTTGCAATTCACGCACCGCAACGGGTGGCGGGCTTGGTGCTGGTGGGCACGGGCGCACGCTTGCGGGTGATGCCGTCGCTGCTCACTGGTTTAGCCGATGATTCGCAGGCGACGCTGGCCCAGATTGGCACGATGGTGTATGCGCCGCAGGCTCCGGCTGCACTGCGCGAGGCGGGCAATCAGGCGTTCTACCACACCGACCCCCAGATTTTCCGCACCGATCTGCTAGCGTGTGATGCGTTCGATGTGCGCGAGCAGCTTGGTGCGATCAATGTGCCGACGCTGGTGATCTGCGGCGAGCAGGATACCACCACGCCGCCCAAGTATAGCCACTTTCTCCACGCCAACCTTGCCCAGAGCGAATTGGTGTTGCTGCCGGAGATTGGGCATATGACCCAGATTGAGGCAGCCGATGCGGTGACAACTGCGGTGCAGACGTGGTTTACTTGCCAATACAGAAGCGGCTGAAGATCGCATCGAGCAGGTCATCGCCAACGACATCGCCGGTTACTTCGCCCAACGCATTCAGCGCAGCCGTCAGATCGCCCGCAATCATATCGGGCGGTAGGGTGGCCCATTGCTGCACCGCTGCCGTGAGCCGTGCGCTGGCTCTGGCGAGCGCGTCGCGGTGGCGCGGGTTGGTGACAAGATAGAGGTTGCCGCCCGCGACGGCTGGCGCACCGCCTAGCAGGGCCCGCGTGATCGCCGCATTGAGGGCAGCTAAGCCCGGAGCCGCCACCACCGATGTTTCCACTGTAGCCAGCAGCTGGGGGTGGGCGAAGGGTACATCGGGCAGCGGTGCAGCCCCACGCAGATCGGCTTTGCTCCACACCAGCAGCGTCGGCTTGGCAACGCTCAGGGTGCAATTGCGGCGGCTTCGGGCGATACCGGCTGCGTGCTGTCCAGCACCAGTAGCACTAGATCGGCGGCAGCGAGCGCGGCGTGACTGCGAGCCACGCCGATCTGCTCCACCGGATCATCGCTCGCGGTGATGCCGGCGGTGTCAATCAGCACGACTGGGATGCCGCCGATGTTGGCGGTCTCCTCCAGCGTGTCGCGGGTGGTTCCGGCTATTGGCGTAACAATCGCTCGCTCGTGGCGTAGCAGCGCATTGAGCAGGCTCGATTTGCCCGCGTTCGGGCGGCCTACGAGGGCGGCTCGTGCGCCCTGCCGATAGATTTGGCCTTGATCGGCAGTAGCGAGCAACTGCTGCACGGCGGCAAGGCTACGCTCTAGATCTGGGGTAATATCGGCGACTTCGATCTCATCTTCAGGGAAATCTAGCGTGGCGGTCAGATAGGCAAGGCTGTTGAGGAGATCGGCGCGGATCGTGCGGATCGTCTGCGCCAGCCAGCCGCCGAGTTGGGCTTGGGCAAGGGCAAGGCTCGTGCTCGTCTGGGCCCGGATCACATCGAGCGTCGCCTCAGCTTGGCTTAGGTCAATGCGCCCATTGAGGAAGGCCCGGAGGGTGAACTCGCCCGGCTCGGCAAGGCGGGCCCCACCGGCCAGTGCCAGTGCCAGCGTGCGCTGCACCGGCATCGCCCCGCCGTGGCACGATAGCTCGATCACGTCCTCGCAGGTGAAGCTATGCGGCGCACGCATGTAGGTGAGCAGGGCTTCATCCACTACT
>JAAUTZ010000049.1:0-5642 GCA_012031225.1 Chloroflexaceae bacterium | reverse complement strand
GGCCAGTGCCAGTGCCAGCGTGCGCTGCACCGGCATCGCCCCGCCGTGGCACGATAGCTCGATCACGTCCTCGCAGGTGAAGCTATGCGGCGCACGCATGTAGGTGAGCAGGGCTTCATCCACTACTGCGCCGCTATCTGGATCAACGATGCGCCCGTAGCGCACCCGATGCGAACGCACGGCTCCCGCTCGGTGGGGCTGAAAGATGCGCGTGGCGATGGGCAAGGCCTGCGCCCCACTGAGCCGAATAATACCGATGCCCCCCTCGCCAGATGGGGTGGCAATCGCACAGATCGTATCGGCGTAAGTCACCGGCGGCTCACCCTAGCATACTCGTCTGGAAGGTAAACTCAAGGGCTTTCTGGGCTTTGCGGACAGTGCGGAAGGCTTCTTTCAGATCGCGCTGTTGGAGCGTGGTGAGGGCCGAAATCGGCACGCGGTTGTTGGGCTGTTCGCTGCGTTCGCATAGCGCAACCTGATGCTCAAGGCGGAGCAGGCTGATTAACTCATACGCCGCTGCCAACTCCTCAGCGAGGCCGGTGCTGATGCTCCCTTCGAGGGCGGCCATTTCCAAGCGGGCGAAGGTGTTGGTGGCGGGCACACCACTCGCAAGCGCATAGATCCGCGCCATCTCAACGACCAGTGCCGTGCCGCGCTCCTTCAGGTCGATCAAGTCCCGCTCGGCTCCGTCGCGCTCGACCACGAAGTTGCGGAAGAAGCCGAGCGGTGGGGTCTGGCGCAGCGAGGTTCGCGCCAACCGCGCCAGAAAGATCTTCTGCTGGCGGGCATTCTCGATCACTGGGCGGAGCACCGGCTCAATCTCTAGGGTTCCGTAGGTCTTCCGCAGATCAAAGAAGATTGCCGCTTGCAGCAGGGCTTCTTCGTTAGGGTTGTGCAGCCAATCGTGGAAGTAGCCGCGCCAGACGGATAGCGGTTGCCGCCACTGCGGGTTGATTGCCATGATATTGCCGGTGCAGAGGGGGAAGCCACATTGCACCAATTGATCAACAACCTGCGTTGCCAGTGCCGCAAAGTAGCGATCAGCGTCGGCGGGGGCATGATCGGCGTAGATCAAGCCGTTATCCTGATCCGTTCGCAAGGTCTGCTCGTAACGGCCTTCGCTACCCACGACAACCCATGCATAGGGGCAGGGCGGCGCACCGAGTTCTGCTTCGGCATTGGTAATGAGGCGGCGCAGCAAGGCCCCGTGCGCGAGGGCCACCACGCGCCCAATATCGCGCACGCGGGCCCCTGATTTGAGCAGGTGGATGGTGGCCACTTCCACCTGATCGGTGTAGCTTCGCAGATCGCCGCTGGTATGGGCTCGCTCAAGCTGGCGCGGCAGCAGCATTGGGCTGTTGCTCTGCTGGCGCAGAATGTCGGTATCCGTGACCATGCCCGCAATCTTGCCCTGCACCGTGACGGGCATATGGTGGATATGCCGTTCTAGCATAAACGAGAGGGCTTCAAACAGCAGGCTATCATCCGGCAACGATAGCACCGGTGAAGTCATAATCGTGGTGATGGGCTGGTTGTAATCCAAGCCTTTTGCCACCACCCGATTGCGGAGGTCGCGGTCAGAGACAATGCCCTCTGGGTTGCTGGTGATAATCACGCTGGAGACATTATGCTCAGCCATGATCGCGGCCACTTCACGGATCGTGGCGGTGTGGGGCACGGTGATGATCCCACGCCCCACAATATCACGCAGGCGAAGTTGGAACAGATCTTGGGCGGCATCGTGCTGTTGATGGCTTTTCAGCGCAAGGTTCAGGCGTTCGATCTTGGAGGCGGTGAAGTAGTGGCTGAAGGCAAGCTGCTCGCGGCGCAGGCGGTAGAACTCGGCGGCAGGCAGCAGGTACGCCAGCATTTCTTCACGAGTACGCACCGTCGCAATCGGGGGCTGTTCGTAAATCAGCGACACCTCGCCGAACACGTCACCCGCATCGAGCGTATCTAGCACGACGGGTGTGCCCTCGTACTCACGCACCACATCCACACTCCCCCGACAAATGACATAGAGGAATTGGGCGGGTGCGCCTTCGCGGATCAACACATTATGCGCGGCAGGGAAATATTCGATCTGGATTTTGCGCGAGACGGCGGCGAGGGCAGCATCGGGGAGCAGGCTAAACGGGGGCGTTTCACGCAGAAAACGGGCAACTTCTTCTATTGCCATAACACCACAACACCCTCTCTATCTAAGCAAGTATGCGATTATGGGTGATAGCTGCCGCACCGGGCCCATCCGAGCAAGGCGGGCTACCATAAAGCTACTATAGCAGCGGCGGTTACAGTTAGCAAAAAGCGCAGTGGGATGCACTGCGCTTTGGAAAATACGGAGACGATCCGGACTAGCGACGTTCAATCAACATCCGAATTGCGGTGCGCTCTTCTTCATCAATCGAAACATCTATAAACGAGGGGACACAGACAATGTCTATGTCTTCTTCACTGAGATAACTACGGGCAATTGCAACCGCTTTGATGGCTTGGTTTGTCGCACCAGCCCCAATGGATTGAACTTCCGCAATACCGCTTTCGCGGATTACACCGGCTATCGCTCCGGCAACTGCGCTTGGGCGCGAGCGCGTAGATACCTTTAAGACTTCGGTCTCGTGACCAACTCCATTACCATTTGTTGAAGCTACCACAGGAGTCAGCGCATCGGGGGTGTCTCCGAAAGCGTGGGTAGCGTTGGTGTGCAACTGGGCGGGATTCATAGCATACCTCCAAGGCTTTGGTTTTAAATCCATATTCGACTGTGTCTGATTGAATCGGCTCTGATCCAATGGTTCCTCGCAGTAGGTTGAATTGATGACACATACAGGCTTTGCAACGGCAAAGATGCCAGCACACCTACTGTCCAATAGGCGATATGCAGCCCCTAGCGTGCGTAATCTATGGCACGGGTTTCGCGGATGATCGTCACTTTGATCTGACCGGGGTACTGCAAACTATCCTCTATTTTGCGGGCAACATCACGAGCGAGGTGAATGCTGCTGAGGTCATCTATCGTATCTGGCTGTACCATCACGCGCACTTCGCGCCCGGCTTGCACCGCAAACGCCCGTTGTACGCCCCCAAATGAGGTGGCAATGGTTTCCAGAGCCTCTAACCGCTTGATGTAGAGGTCCAATGTTTCCCGGCGTGCGCCGGGTCGTCCGCCTGAAATAGCATCCGCAGCTTGCACCAGAAACGCCTCAACCGTCTGTGGTTCTTCGTCATTGTGGTGGGCTGCAATCGCATGAACAATCGCCGCTGATCGTCCTAACCGACGGACAATGTCAGCACCGATCAAAGCATGGGGTCCTTGGACTTCGTGGTCCACTGCTTTGCCGATGTCGTGGAGTAGCCCTGCTGTCTTGGCAGTGTTTACATTTGCGCCTAATTCTGCTGCCATATACGCGCAGAGCATAGAGCATTCAAGGGAGTGGCGGAGTACATTTTGCCCATAGCTGGTGCGATACTTGAGTCGCCCCAAGAGCTTAATCAGCTCTGGGTGGAGGCCCTGCACATTCGCTTCATAGGCGACTTGTTCGCCTTCTTCGCGCATGATCTGTTCGATCTCGTGCTGGGTTTTCTGCACCACTTCCTCAATTCGTGTCGGGTGGATACGCCCATCCTTCAGCAACTTGATCAGGGCGACGCGGGCGATTTCGCGCCGTACCGGATCATGACACGAGAGGGTCACAGCATCCGGCGTGTCATCCACAATGATGTCAACCCCGGTAATCTGCTCGAATGCCCGAATATTGCGTCCTTCACGCCCAATGATGCGCCCTTTCAGCTCCTCACCGGGCAGATTGACCGTAGTAACCGTGATCTCCGCGACATAATCGGGGGCACAGCGTTGGATGGCCATGCCGATAATCTTGCGTGCGGTTTTGTCCGCTTCTTCGTAGGTGGCACGCTCTAGCTCACGCACACGGCGCGAGAGGTCGTCGCGGGTCTCATCTTCGACGCGCTGGATCACGAACTGGCGGGCTTCTTCCGCATTCATGGCAGCCACTCGCTCTAGTTCGGTAGCTTGTTGATCACGCAGGTGTTCCGCTTCTTGATAGCGTTGTTCGATTTGGCGTTCACGCTGCTGGGTCTGTCGTTCGCGTCGTTCGAGTGCGTCCTGCTTGCGCTCCAAGTTTTCATCTTTGCGCTGCAAACGCTCTTCTTGTTTCTGCAACCCACTGCGGCTTTCACGGAGTTCCGCCTCCGCCTCTGTGCGTATGCGGAGGGCCTCATCTTTGGCTTGCAGCAATATCTCTTTCTGTTCAGACCGTACCTTTTCAAGTAGCAAAGCGGCTTCGGCTTCTTGCTGCTGAATGCGTGCAGTTGCGGCTTGGGCGGCGCGGCGAAAGCCTACTGCCCAACCGGCAGTGGCTCCCCCACCTAATCCTAGCAGCAGCACGGGTACGATCCAGAGGTAATCGGACACGTTCGCCTCCTATGCAGTTGTTAAGGTACACCGTTCGCATAACATACGCTGCCCGAAACACCGTGTTCGGTGCAACCGAATGCTTTCGCTAGGCGGTTCTATGGCTTTCCTTATCATACTCTCCAGTGAGTTCTCTGTCAAGCAGGAATAAGCCTGATAAACAAATGCAATGGATTGGCGGGCGATAGGAGGCATAATCGGTCACGCTGCTCACTTGAGCGGGCAGTTATCCGCCGAACTCGATCAGCGTACCCAAGTTCTGCGTGGTAGCCCGCTCATACACGATCCCCGCGAGGGCAATGTCCCAGATCGCTACGCCGTGCGAGGCAAACAGGCTCACGTCATCGCCCCGGGTGCGTCCGAGCATCTTTTGTGCGACCACCTCTGAGAGCGGGCGCACATTCGCCCAATTGAGCATATTGCGTTCGTAGGCAAGGATCAGGTCGCCACTTTCGATCCGGGCTTGCTCCACATCATCGGTGAAGATTTGGGTGCATTGGCGGATTACGGCTGGATCCAGTTCGGCTTTGGCGGCTGAGTTGGAGCCGACGGCATTGATATGCACGCCATATGGCAGCAGGTTGGCATCGAAGAGTGGCTCGCGGGCAGCGGTGGCCGTATTGATAATATCGGCTCCATCGAGCGCGGCGGCGGGCGAGTCTACGGCCCGCAAGGGAACCTTGACGAACGGCTGCATGCGTTCCACGAAGGCCGTGCGGCGTTGCTCATTGCGCCCATACACCCGTACCTCGCGGAGGGGCATGGCCATTGCCATCGCCGTCAGTTGGGTTTCAGCTTGGAAGCCCGTGCCGAAGAGCGCCAGCACCCGCGAGTTGTGGCGGGCGAGGTATTGGGTAGCCACGCCGCTGGCTGCGCCGGTGCGGAGTTGGCCCAAGCGGTTGGCTTCGATCAGGGCGAGTGGTGCGCCGCTTTCGCTATCATAGAGAGCCACCATAAAGCGTGCGCCGTGTTTGGTGGTGGTGTAGGCTTTGTAGCCCCAGTAGCGTTGTTCCAGCATTGCGCCGCCCATCATGTGCAGCACGCCATCAGGCTGATGCACACGCTGGCGGGGGGTGTTCACGGCCCGCCCGCTGCCTTGCGCGTGCATGGCGGACTCGACGGCGAGCATGGCATCGTGCATCGTGATGAGGTCGTTGACATCGGCTTCGTAGATCAGGCGTATGGGCATGGGGGTCTCCTTCTTGGTTCC
>JAAUTZ010000048.1 GCA_012031225.1 Chloroflexaceae bacterium | reverse complement strand
CCCCCCCTATCGCTGGCCACCGCCCGCCGCACCCGCCCCTCCAGCACCACCCCCGCCTGTGGCTGCGGCGCGGAGCCTCCGCGCGGATCGGTTACTCCAAACGGCAGCCCAAGCCCTTGCCGAATTGGGCATTCAGCCGCACGATACACAGCTTGTGCCGCGTGTCGCACAGGCTTTGGATAGTCTCATCACCAACCACCCAGAGGAGCCACTGCATGACACTTGAAACACCACCTACCACCGCACCGACCAAACCCACCCGCCGCTCGAATCCGTTCTGGAATGGCCCGGAACGCCGCCTACGGGCGTATGTCCGGATCATCAGCTTCACCGGTATTCTCATGATCCTCGCCCTGTTGATCTCGTTCTTCACCGTGCCTCTCGCCATTGTGCTCACACCGGATCTTTCGTTTGCTGACCTAACTGCCGGAACGCTACCAGATGCACCACTGGTCATCACCGCCAATGCGCTCGGCGTGTTGGTGGCAACCGTGATTGCGCTGCTGCTTGGGGCACGCTTCCTTGATCGTCGCCCGATTGCGGAGTACGGGCTACGCTTCAATCCGGCGTGGTGGCTCGATCTCAGCTTTGGCTTGGCACTCGGCGCAGGGCTGATGCTGCTGATCTTCTTGATCCAGCTGAGTTTGGGCTGGATTACAATCACCGGCTTTGCCGCCGCAGGCACGGCTAGTATGAGCTTTGGGCCAGCGTGGGGGCTAGCCCTGCTCACCTTCATCAGCGTCGGCATCTACGAAGAACTCATCAGTCGGGGCTACCTGATCAAAAATATGGCCGAGTGGTTTGGCGGCACGCATGCGCGGCGCGGAATTGTGCTGGCGTGGGTGCTATCGTCGGCCATCTTCGGTGTGCTGCACGCCCTCAATCCAAACACCACCCTGACCAGCACGCTGATGCTTCTGCTCGCGGGCTTGTTTCTAGGGCTAGGCTACGTACTGACCGGTGAACTGGCGATCCCGATTGGGCTGCATATTACGTGGAACTTCTTTCAAGGCAACGTGTTCGGCTTTCCGGTGAGTGGGCTACCGATCCGCACCAGCCTAATTGCCATTGAGCAGGGTGGCCCTGCGCTATGGACGGGGGGCGAATTTGGGCCTGAGGCGGGGCTGCTTGGCCTGCTGGCGATCCTGTTGGGCTGCGCCCTCACGATAGGCTGGGTGCGTTGGCGATATGGGCAGGTGACCGTGGCCCGTGCGCTCGCTACGCCCCCACCGCAGGGCTAATGCGCTAGGACGCAGCAATGGGGTGTTCACCATTGAACACCCCGTTATCAAGATTGTCGTGAGCGTAACCAAGAATTGCCGGAACACCGGCATAGACGCATTATGCAGTCAATACGAATGGCTCGCGCTCTGGCTCATCGAGCCGCACCCGATCATCGTAGCCCGTTTCGTAGGCATCCACCCCTAGCACTTCCGATGCAATGTATGCTGCAAGATACGGCGTGATCCGCCCGTTTTCGACACCTTCTTCAATAATCGTTAGCAAATCTTGAGTCGTCACGCTCGGCCTCCTTCGGCTCTTTTTCCAATCAACCAAAACAGAGTATAGCATACCTGTCAAGCTCTCCAATATGGAAGTTTCTCCCATTGTGCAGGGGATTTCTCCCTCTAGCTACGTTGATCTGGCTAACAAGATTGTACCCAATCTGGTACCCAATCCGGCGTAGCCCTGATATAATAGAGAGGATAATGAGCGTGCTTACTCAGAATCACCTGTCACCAGTCACACCCCACCACCGCGATCTACCGCTAGCTGAAAGTGAAGTTATGCAACGCATTGGAGTAATTGATCTCGGCTCGAATACAACGCGCCTGATTGTGATGGAATACGCCCCGCAACGCTGCTTTCGTTTGGTGGACGAGATGCGCGAGGCGGTGCGCTTGATCGAGGGCATGCGCGAGGATCGTATGCTCCAACCAATGGCGATTGAACGGGCGATTGATGCCCTGCATATGTTCGCCTCGCTGTGCCATGCCACCGATACCAGCGAAGTGATCGCGGTTGCCACGAGTGCCGTGCGTGATGCCGCCAATCAGCAAGAGTTTCTGGCGCAGGTGCGCCAGCGCACGGGGCTGGTGCTGCGCGTGTTGAGCGGTGAGGAAGAAGCCTACTACGGCTACCTTGGGGTCGTGAACTCCATGCCCATCACCGATGGCTATATCGTTGATATTGGCGGGGGGAGCACCGAGCTAACCCATGTGCAGGGGCGTGCATTCCAGCGCGGCGTATCGCTGCCGGTTGGCGTGGTGCGCTACCGAGATCGTTACATTCACTCCGATCCGATCAGCAAAGTTGATTTCAATGCCCTCGAACGCGGGCTAGACGAAGCCTTTGCCGATGCTGATTGGCTGCACGCCACCGATGCGCCGACCCTCGTTGGCGTGGGCGGCACCGTGCGCAACCTTGCCCGCATTGATCAGAAGCGCGGCAAGTATCCGCTAGAACGGGTACATGGCTACCAACTCTCGCTGGAGGGGCTAGAGCGCACGATCAGTACCCTGCGCCGCCTGACGAGCGAAGAACGTGCCGCAGTGCCGGGCATGAATCGTGACCGCGCCGATGTGCTGTTGCCGGGTGCGCTGATCCTGCGCCACGTTATGCGGCGGGGCGGCTTCGGGCAGGTTGTGGTAGGTGGGCAAGCCCTGCGCGAGGGGCTATTCTACGAGCATTTTCTCAGCCATCAAGAACACCCCCTGTTTGCAGATGTGCGCGACTTCTCGGTACGCAATCTGGCCAGCCTGTACAACTACGATGTGCGCCACTCCGAAAAGGTGCGTGAGATTACCCTATCGCTGTTTGACCAACTGCAACACCTGCACAGCTTCGGCGCGTGGGAGCGTGAGCTACTTGGCCACGCGGCGATCCTGCACGACATTGGCTTGCAGGTGGGCTACTACGATCACCACAAGCACTCAGCTTACCTTGTGCTGAATTCGGGGCTGCCCGGCTTCAATCACCGCGAGCTAGCCTTACTCACGATCTTGGTGCGGAGCCACCGCAAAGGCGATGTGAGCACGAGTGAGTTTCGGGCAGTGCTTGACCTGAGTGACGAGGCCCGGGTGATGCAGCTGAGTGCGCTGCTGCGCCTTGCCGAATACCTTGAGCGCGGCAAGTTGCAGGTGGTCAAGGAGCTGCGCCTCGAATTTGTGGGGGGCACGATCATTGTGCATACCTACCTCGAAGGCGACGGCACGGCCGAGATTTGGAACGCCAACCAGCGCGGGGGGCTGTTCCGCAAAGCCTTTGGCTTGAATATCGAGATCGTGCCGGGCTAACTTGCGCTGCATGAGGCCGTGCCACGCCACTGGCACGGCTCTCCGCTATGGGTGGGCTTAAGGTGCGCGGCCCCGCTTATTATGGCAGCGGTAGCCCGCTCGCGGTGCGGCGTGCGGCCAGCTGGGCCATAATCTCGGCGTGCTTGCGGCGCGTGATCGGATAGCCGATAGTCAGCAGGATCCCACCAACGAGGAAGAGCGACGGCACCGGCCCCACCATCGCCCGAATAGCGAAGAGGGCCGAGTCCGGCTGCTGGCTGGGCAGCAGATCGCCATTGAAGCCTTGCGTTTCGAGGAATACCCCCACGAGGAAAATGCCGAGCGCAATCCCAAACTTCTGCACAAAGATCATCAAGCCGTAGAAAATCCCCTCGCGGCGTTGCCCCGATTGCAGTTCATCATACTCCATCACATCCGGCAGCATACTCCACGGCATCAGGTAGCCGGTGGCAACCCCTACCCCCGCTAGCACCGCCAGCCCAATCGCCAGCCCAATCTGATCGGGGGCGACAAAAAAGAGTGCGCCCTGCACACTGATCCAGATCAGCATGCCCAGCAGGTACACACCCTTCTTGCCGATCCGTTTACTGAGCCAGCCCCAGACAAATAGAAAGACTAGGGCTGTGCCTTGAATGGCCAAGATCATCACCGAGAACAGATCCGGCCGCTGCAACCAGAAGGTGATATAGAAGGGCAACACCGCCGACGTGATCTGGATTGCCATCCACGAGCAGAGGTAAATGCCAACGACGTACAGGTACGGGCGATTGCCTACCACCCCACGCAGCAGATCCGGCAAGGACTGCGGCGGTGCGTCGGAGGCGGGATCGTGGCGTTCGCGCACGCCTGCGAAGGTCACTAACATCGGGAACATCATCAATACGCCAAACACCAATCCGGCCACCATATAGCCCTGCTGCGGCGTGGCAAATTGCCCCACGATGATCGGGAAGCTCACGCCCGCCGTGAGGCTACCGAGAATGCTGAAGGTGAACCGGTAGGAGTTGAGGCTAGTACGCTCGTTGTAGTCGCGGGTGAGTTCGGGCGTAAGTGCCGTGTAGGGGATATGCACGAGCGTGAATGCCAAGCTGAACAGGGTAATGACAGCGAGGAAATACCACCAGCGCAGGCTCGGATCAACCGGGAGGGTGAGCCACTGCGCCGCAAACAGCACCCCAAACGGCACCGAGCCAACTAGCAACCAGAATCGCCGCCGCCCAAAGCGCGAGCGCGTGCGGTCACTGAGCATGCCCATCAGCGGATCGGTGATGCCATCTACAATACGCGCAAGCAACAAGATCGTGCCTGCCGCAATCGGGCTTAAGCCTGCCACGCTGGTCAAGAAGAACAACTGAAAAAACGATTTCGAGATGGATGCCATCGCTGGGGCGGCATCGCCGATGCCATAGGCAACTTTGGTACGCAGGGGGAGTAGCTCGCTGGCGGGCGTGGGGCTGTACGTTGGCGGTTCAGCCGGGGGCACGCTTGGGTCAGGCATTGGGCAATCTCCACAATGAGAATAGGCAGCCGTTACCGGCATCGCTTATTCACGGTATAATGATGTAGTATAGGATAAGCACAGCGAATGTCAACTACATCCACGCCAGTTTTTTATGTGCTGGAACGATAAGGCACCGCACAAGCGCAAGGGGAGTGTTGTATGAGTGACCTGACTGCTGAACAACTGCGTGAGCGGCTCGCGGAACGCAAGCGGCTCAATCTGAATGAGAGCCGCACATTGATCCATCTGCTGGATGCCACCGCCGCCGAGCTTGCCGCCGCCTACCGCCGCATCCCTGATCCAGACGCGCTTACGCCGCCCTTCGAGCACGCCCTGCTGCAACCGGTTCCGCCCGAAATTCGGACGGCAGTACTGGATGAGCAACGGCGGCTGTACCTGCAAGCGAGCGAATTGCTGCTCGCGCAACTCGCCACCCTCACCACAGAGCTAGCTCGCCTGCATGCGGTTGTCGCTGCCACCAACGACCCTGCGCCACCTGCGCCCGCATTAGACCTCCCCCCCGACTTGCCGCCCACGCTGCATACCGCCCTGCTACAGGTGCAAGCCCATCCCGACCTGCACCACCCCGAACGCCACGCAGGGGCAATCTATGCGTGGTGTCTGGAGTGGCTCAAGCTCCGCGCTGAACTTCACGCAGTGGCTCCTGCCGTCCCCGCATCGCAAGAACACATGTGAATCACAATCAACGCACAAGGAAATACTGTATGACTAATTCTTCGCTGTGGTGGCAGACAGGTGTTGTATACCAGATTTACCCGCGCAGCTTCCAAGACAGCAACGCCGACGGGATCGGCGATCTGCCCGGCATCCGCAGCCGCCTCGCCTATCTGGAGTGGCTCGGCGTAGATGCAATCTGGATTTCGCCGATCTACCCCTCGCCCATGGCCGATTTTGGCTACGATGTCGCCAACTACACCGATGTTGAGCCAACCTTCGGCACGCTTGCCGATTTCGACCACCTGCTCGCAGATGCCCACCAACGCAATCTGCGCGTGCTGCTCGATTTTGTGCCCAACCATAGCTCCGATGAACATGCGTGGTTTATCGAATCGCGCAGTAGCCGTACCAACCCCAAGCGCGATTGGTACATCTGGCGCGATCCGGCTCCGCACGGCGGCCCGCCCAACAACTGGGAGAGCTTCTTTGGTGGCTCGGCGTGGACGTTCGATAGCCGCACTGGGCAATACTACCTGCACCTATTTGACCCGAAGCAGCCCGACCTGAACTGGCGCAACCCAGATGTGAAAGCGGCTATGTTTGCCAACATCCGCTTCTGGCTGGATCGCGGGGTGGATGGCTTCCGGATAGACGTGATCTGGATGCTCTACAAAGATGAGCAGTGGCGCGATAACCCGCCTAACCCCGACTATCAGCCGGGCGATCCCTACTACACGCGCCAACTCCGCATCTACACTGAAGATCAGCCGGGTATCCACGAGCTGCTGCAAGAGATGCGGGCAGTATTTGATGAATACGACGAGCGCGTGATGATTGGCGAAATCTACCTGCCCTACGCGCAACTCATGCGCTACTATGGGCCGAGCTTGAACGAAGTCCATCTGCCGTTCAACTTTGCCCTCGTCAACAACCAGACGTGGACGGCTCCCGCCGTGCGCGAGATCGTGAATAGCTACGAAGCGGCCCTACCCGAAGAAGCCACGCCCAACTGGGTGCTAGGCAACCATGATCGCCCGCGCATTGCCAGCAAAGTTGGGCCCGCCCAAGCCCGCATCGCGCAGCTCCTGCTGCTGACCTTGCGCGGCACGCCCACCTGCTACTACGGTGAGGAGATCGGCATGATCGAGGGCGACATCCCACCCGAATCCATTGTGGACCCTGAAGCCCTGCGGACGGGCCAGCGCGGGCGCGATCCAGTGCGGACCCCGATGCAGTGGGATGACAGCCCCTACGCCGGCTTCTCGCCTGCCCCAGCGTGGCTACCGCTTGCAGAAGGCTATGCCACCCGCAACGTTGCCGTGCAGCGCGATGACCCGACATCCATGCTGAGCCTGACGCGCCGCCTGATGCAACTGCGGCGCAGCTTGTCGGCATTGCTGAACGGGGGCTACCGAGCGATTAGCCTCGATAGCGACGACGGCAACCGCGAAGCCGTGTTTGCCTACTTGCGGGCAAACGACGATCAGCGCGTGCTAGTCGTGCTAAACTTCACGGATACCCCGCAGCAGCTCGACCTATCGGCACTGGCCACAAATGGTGTGGTGCATTGTTCGACAGCGATGGATACGAGCGGTACGGTTCACCTCGCACGGCTGGTGCTGCGCCCCAACGAAGGGTTGCTGATCGAATTGGAATAAACGGGGTACATTCCCCCCAGCATAATTTGTCCAGATCTATGAGCTTGAAAGGAGCTTAGAACGCAATGAGTGTGCAGTTTTTGCCCTACGCCTTTTTTGAAGGCGAATATGTACCCTTCGAGGATGCACGGGTGAGTGTCGCCACCCACGCCCTGCAATACGGCACGGGTGTCTTCGGGGGCATGCGCGGCTACCTCTCCGCCGATGGCAGCGTGATCAACCTGTTCCGTATGCACGATCACTTCCGCCGCCTGTTGCAATCAGCCCGTATGATCCGCATCAATCTGCCCTATGGCATTGATGATCTGGGCGACATTGCGATGGAGTTGACGCGCCGCAACGCCGCCGATAGCAACGTCTACTTTCGCCCGTATGCCTACAAAAGCGGACTAAACCTTGCCCCGACGCTCTCTGGCATTGCCGATCAGTTTGCGCTGTATATGGTGCGCCTTGAGGATTACTACAGTGCCCCCAATGGGCTATCGGTGATGGTTTCGACGTGGCAACGCCTGAACGATACGGCGATCCCCTCACGCGGCAAGGTATCGGGGAGCTACATCAATTCAAGCCTCGCCAACGACGAAGCCAAGACGTATGGCTTTGATGAGGCGATTATGCTCGACTCACGCGGCAAAGTCAGTGAGGGCAGTGCCTCGAATCTGTTCATCGTGCGGGACGGCGTATTGCTGACTACGCCAGTGACAGCCAGCATCCTCGAAGGGATCACGCGGCGCACCATTATCAAGCTCGCGGCAGATCTGGGCATCCCGCTCGAAATCCGTGAAATAGACCGCACCGAACTCTATATTGCCGATGAGCTATTCTTTTGCGGCACGGGCGTGCAGATCTCCCCGATCAGCCAAGTAGATCGGCGTGAGGTGGGCCGTAGCTTTCCGGGTTCAATCACCACGACGCTGCAAGAGCGGTTCAAGGCAGTGATTACGGGGCAGCTACCAGAGTATAGCGCATGGCTTACGCCAGTGCCTGCTGCGGTGGCAGTGGCGCAGTAAGGCGCACGCCAGACGCATAATTGCCAAAGGGTGGGTAGCGCAGAGCCGTATCGCTAGACCCGGCTCTGGCCGTGCTGTTCCTTACCGCCGCACCACCAACGGCAGATGCACCAGCATCCGGCGTTGGGCGGAGGCAATCGTGACAGTGGCGGCGGTGCGGCTCAGGCTGCGCTGCAAGGCAGAGGTGGCGAAGTCGCGTCCGGCCCCATCGTGCAGGCGTGCATCGGCAAGGGCGAGCGTACCCGTCTGCCCGATTGCCGCATCTTCCGCTAGTTGCACCGTCAGCGTGAACCACGCCCCCTGCACGCTGGTGGCTTCGGAGCGGGCAAGCGCAACCCGCCCCACCCGCGCCAGAAAATGGTATCATAGAGGGTATGCGAATTCTGCTGACCAGCTCACGCGCCCCTGTGACGCTGCACCTGATTCGGGTGCTCGCCCAAGCGGGGCATACCGTCTATGCCACCGACACGTTCACCTCAACGCTCGGTAGTCATTCGCGCTATCTCAAGCGACACTACACCACACCACCGCCACGCTATGCCCCCGCCGCTTTTGCCGCCGCCCTGTTGCGGATTATTCGTAGCCACCAGATCGAGATGCTGATCCCAACGAGCGAGGAGATTTTCTACATCGCCCGCTACCACGAGCTACTCGGCGCAGCCACCTACGTCTACAGCGAACCCTTGCACATCCTCAATGGCTGGCATCACAAAGCCTTCTTCCAACGCCGCGCTGCAACGCTAGGGCTACCTACGCCACGCAGCGTGCTGCTGCACAGCCGCGCCGATCTGGAAGCATCCCTGCCCGACTTCCCGCACTACCTGCTCAAGCCCGTCTACTCCCGCTTCGGCACACGCATCATCACCAATGCCGTGCCACAGCGCACCAGCGAAGCCCTCGCCGCGTGCCAACCATCCGTGCAGGATCCATGGATCCTGCAAGAATATGTCAGTGGCGAATCGCTCTGTAGCTATAGCACGCTCTACGATGGGCGGATCACGGCGCACTGCGCGTATGCCATCCCGCACCGTTACGGCAATAGCTCATCGGGCACGGCGTTTGTCAGTGTGGATGGCGAAGAGACCTTTGCGATTGTGCAAAAGCTAGGGGCGGCGATCCAGTTCACGGGGCAGCTCTCGTTTGACTACATCCGCACAGCCGAGGGGAAGCTGCTGCTGCTGGAGTGCAACCCGCGAGCCACCAGTGGGCTACACCTGATCGCCCCGCACTATCTGGTGGGCGGGCTGCTCAATCCGCACCAAGCGGCATGGATTGAGCCAGCCGGACAGCAGGCTCAGCTTGCACCGTTGGTCATCCTAGGGGGCTTGGGCTACTTGCGCCGCAACCTGCTGCGCCCACGCGGGTGGCACGCGGCATGGCACACGTTGGCAGAGGCCCGGCGCGTACCCGATATAATCTACAGCCGCACAGATCGCCGCCCCGCCCTGATGCAACTACTCGTGTGGCGACGCTTTGCGCGGCGGGCGCAGCAGTTCAATCTGAGCATCCTCCAAGCCACCACCGACGAAATCGAATGGAACGGGCTGTAACCCCCCCACGCCCGGTCACGCTCAGCCGGGATGCCGCCACGGCCGCCGCATTGCTCCCCGATACCCCCGATGGCGACTACGCACGGCGCGTGCTACTGCCCATGATGGCGCAGGGCACGCAGGCATTCGTGGCGAATGTGCAAGCGCAGGTGCAACTTGCCCACGTAGGCGATCTCGTCTTGCCCCTCATGATCGTAGCTGCACCGCGCACGCGCCGCAGTGGGCAAGCCTACGTCACCTCGATGCTAACGCACTACGTTGATTATGCCCAGCGCGAGATCGAGTTGGAACTTCAGCAGCAGCCGCACCTGCGCCAGATTGCCCCGCACCTGCTCGAAGGTCTGCGCCCCCTCCTGCACATCGGGCGGGCAGACCAGTGCGTCTATGTGAATAACTGGCTCTTCTCGACCAATCTCTACCCGCCGCTCACGCCGGAGATCATCACCCCCCTGCACGCCGCCCTCGTGCAAGCCTTTCCGCAGCACAGCATCGTCTTTCGTTCGCTGAATGTCGAACTCCACGCCGAGCTATTGGCCGAGCTACGCCGACGCGGGTACGTCGCCCTCTTCAGCCGCCAAGTCTATCTCCTCGATCCGCGTGATCACGCCTATCGCCGCCGCACCGATGTCAAGAACGACCTCCAACTTGCCCGCCACACACCCTACCACTGGCGCACCCACGCCGACCTGCGCCAGCACGATATGCCGCGCCTGCGAGCGTTGTACGATGATCTCTACCTCCGCAAATACTCGCACCACAATCCGCAGTTCACGCTGCGCTTTTTCAGCTCCGCGCTCCAGTACAATTGGGCAACTCTTGCGGCACTAGCTCAGCACAGCCGCCTTGATGGGCTACTTGGCTACATCGAGCGCAACGGCATCCTCACCGCACCGCTTGTTGGCTATGATCGGCGTGTGCCCCAAGCCGCCGGACTGTACCGCCTCATCACCTTGCGCCTGAGTGAGATCGCCGCTGAGCGGGGCTGTATCCTGCACGCCAGCGCAGGCGCAGCCCGCTTCAAGCGCACCCGCGGCGCAGTGCCCACATTGGAGTACAGCATGGTTTTTGCCCACCACCTTGCCCCACATCGTCAACTAGGTTGGGCTATGCTTGCAAGTCTGCTCGATCAGATCGTTGTGCCGATAACCCAACAGTATACGTTGTAGCCAATCCTTTTGAGTAAAAAATTCTCTACCCTAGCTTGACTAATCTCAACTAGCATCGCGCACGAGTCTGTGGCATAATCATGGTAAAATCCGGATCAAAGCATCTAAACAAAGAGGTTCTATGTTTGCTGAAGCACAAGAGCTGTTTACCAGATTAGCAACGGAGTCGTCTGAACTAGTGATGCCATCCACACCATCGTTGCCGATAGCCATTCTGCCGATCTTTGATACACTCATTACCAGCATTGTTCAGCTCGATCCGCAGGGCTACTACATCGCCTACAACCGCTACTGGGCAACGCTCCTGCGCGTGCCCCACGAGAGCCTGCATGGGGCAAACATCCGCACTGTTTTTGATCCAAGCCCGCATGGGATCCAGTGGGTAGATCTTGCTGCCCTTGCCCACCGCAGCAGGAGTGGCTCAGTCCAACTGTCGCAACGCCTACGCCGCCACGATGGGAGTAGCCTGTGGGTGTCGCTCGCCCTAACCACAATGCGCGATCAGCACGGCAACGTGTCCTCGTTTCTTGCGGTGATGCTGGATGTTACCGAACAGGTTGAGACCGAGCAAAACTTGCGCCAACGCCTGCGTGAGCTAAATGCCCTGCGAATGGCGATGAACGACATTGCCGACAAGCTCGAACTGGAGGATCTGCTGCCGACGATCCTGCGCCACGCCGCCGACCTGATGCACGCCACTAACGGCGAAATCAGCCTGTACAATAGCGTGCAGCAGACCTTTCAGCTTAACAGCCAGATCAACATGGGGGCAGCCTACACCGGCTTGCACGATCTGCTCAGCCCGGCTGAGTTGTGCGAATTGCATCGCACCCGTGAACCGTATCTCGTGCAGCAACCCGATCATGACAAGGATCAGAGGACAACGCTGATCTGCTTTCCACTCATCCACAATGAGCAACTACACGGCATTTTGACGCTTGGCTTCAAGGCAGAGCGAATAATGATCCGCTCCGGTGAGTTGGGCTTGCTGCATATGTTTGTGCGCCAAGCAGCAACGAGCATTGCAAATGCGTTTCTCTTTGCGGAAGTGCAACGCCTTGCCACCACCGATACGCTGATGGACATCTACAATCGGCGGCATTTCTTACTGCTGGCCGAACGCATCTACATCCAAGCGCAACAACAGCACACGCCGCTTGCGATCCTCATGATCGACATTGACCATTTCAAGCTCGTCAATGATCAGTATGGGCATCAGGTGGGCGATCAGGTGTTGCAGCAGATTGCCACCTTGATTGAGCAACTGGTTCGTGCCGAAGATATGTGCGGGCGATACGGTGGTGAGGAGTTGATCTTGCTGCTACCCCACACCGGCGTAGAACAGGCGCAGGTAGTTGCCGAACGTATTCGCCTGCGGATAGCCACCCATGCGTTTACGGCTAGTGCGGGCGTACTCAGCATCACAACGAGTGTGGGGCTAGCCTGCCTGCCCGACACGACCATCACCCACCTCGATGCACTCATCAAGCGGGCCGACACGGCCCTGTATGCCGCCAAACAAGCTGGGCGCAACTGCGTGATGGTGGGCTAGGGTAGGCTAGGGGCTAGGATGGGCTAGGCACGTTCGCTTCCAGCGTGAACCCCCTGCTGCGCGAGCACCTCTTGGGCTGGGCTGCTATGCAAGAATGCCTGCACCTCTTCTAATGCACGGCTTGTCGGCTGGGCCCGTTCGCGGAGCAACCACCACTGTTGGATCATCGGCTGCCCCGCTAATGCAACTCGCCCTACACCCGTAGCCGGGATCAGGGCGGCGGGCACAAAAGCCAAGCCGAGATTACGCTGCACACACGCAACAAGCACCCCGATACTATCACACTCCAGCCCGATCTGTAGCTCGCTGGTAGGCAAGCCCCGCTTGCGTAGCCCATCTTCCAGCGTGCGGCGCAGGGGCGTATCGGCGGGGGGCAGCAGCAGGGGATATTCACGCAGGCTGCCGCAGGGGACTTCGGCATGTTCCAGTAGCGGGTGTTGGGCGGGGGCAAGCAGGTGCAGAGCCTCACCGCCGAGTGCAGTCAGATCGTAGGTGCGCCGACGGTGCTGCTCATTCAGCCAGAGCAGGTCAAGCTCGTGCAGGGCCAGTGCCGCGAACAGCACATCGCTTGTTGCAACCCGCACGATACAATGGATGGCGGGGTGCTGGATGTGCAGCTGGGCTAGCAATGCAGGGAGTAGGTGTTCGCCTTCGGGCACACAGCCAAGCCGCACGCGCCCCACCGTCTGCCCGCGTAGCGAGCGGATATTCTGCTCGGTGCGCTCAACTAGCTCGACTAGCTCGCGGGCTGCAATCAGCAATTGCTCGCCTGCGTGGGTGGGGATCATCCGTTGCCCATTGCGCCGAAACAAGCGCACATTGTCGAGCTGCTCTTCCAGCGCACGGATATGCTGGCTCACGGCAGGCTGCGACATGTGCAGCTGCTCGGCGGCGGCGGTGTAATTGCCAGACTCCACCACGGCCAGAAAGGTCTGGATGTAGATCGGGTTTAACACGCTGTCCCTTTGTGTACCATCGTGGTGGGGTAAGAATACTGGGTACTATACCAAGCAGGGGCAGTTCCGTCAATTGGGGCAGGCGGTGCAAAAGCATCCGTGCCGGGAGCGGGACTCGAACCCGCACGGGATTACTCCCAATGGATTTTAAGTCCACTGCGGCTGCCATTACGCCATCCCGGCTCACACGCTATTGTACCACAGCGCGGTAGGCAATGCTCATGCCGCGTCGGTCAGGGTGTGCAGATCGTGCAGCAGCCGATCCAGATCGGCGCGGGCAGCATCGCTCAAGGGCTGCAACGGGCGACGGCTGGGGCCACCATACCAGCCCAGCTGATCGAGGGCGTACTTCAAGCCGGGCACGCCATAGCGGGCCGTAATGGCCGTATTCAGTTCAACTAATGCTAGCTGCACCCGGCGGGCAAGTGCTAGATCGCCTGCGGCAAACGCATCCAGCAGGTGCCGCAAGGGCCCAGCCGCGATATTTGCCAAGGCCATAATGCCGCCGACTGCGCCGATGCTGAGAAACGGCAGCAGCGCACTGCCGGAACCGGAGAGCACCTGAAACTGGGGTTGGGCCGCAAGCACTTGGGCAACCTTGCTAACATTCGCGCTACTGTCCTTCATGCCCACGATACGCGGGTGTTCAGCCAGCGCAAGGATCGTCGCGGGGGTCAGATCAATGCCGGTAAAGGCGGGCACGTTGTAGACGAGGATCGGGATTGGCGCGGCATCCGCCACCTGCTGAAAATGCGCGACCAGTGCGCTGTGGGTCATGGCTGCCTTGAAGAAGGACGGGGTAATCACGAGCGCGGCAGTTGCGCCTGCTGCTGCCGCCGCCTGCGTCAGGGCAATGGTTTCGGCCGTCGTCTCTGCGCCAGTGCCCGCAATCAAATGCTTGCCCGTGCCCCGGAGCAGGGTGCCGCATTGGTTCCAAATCGCCAGCTTCTCAGCGGGCGTGAGGAATGCCGCTTCGCTGTTCGAGCCGGGCGTAACTAACCCATCAAGCGGTTGGGCTAGCCAACGTTGCACATTCGCCGCCAGTTGATCTAGCGCGAGTTGCTCATCTGTTGTAAATGGGGTAGGGATCGGGGGGTAGATCCCTCTGAAATTAGTCGTCATGTCACATCCTATGCCCATCTTATCAATTGTTTCAATCGTTGCTCGTTCGCAACACCTATTGCCTCAGGCGAGATTGTACCATATGCGGGGGGTAGGCCCTATAGCAATGAACAAACTTCTATCTACTGGAAACAATCCTTTCTAATTGCAGTTGTGATAAGCAGTTATACTGAGGTAAAGTATCGGAGTCCGATCAGAGTAATGATGCTCTTGTTGCAAAAGAGGAGATGATATGTCATCGGTGATGATGAAGGTGTGTCCTCATGACACGATCCGTGAACCAGAACGGTGGACTGAATTGGCGATGTACCTCAACGCCGCAACGGGTACAGAGCTAACATTTGACATCTCGATTGATTTCCCTGATTTTCAAGATAATCTCGGTCGGTCTGGCTTAGTGTATGCCAATCCCAGCGATACGCTCGATCTCGTGAACAACCATCAGTTCACGGTGCTGGCTCGTCCCGCCGGACGTTTTGACGAAGCCGTGCTGGTGTGCAATACCGAACAGGAAGCGGTATTGGCCGGAATCAATGGCAAGCCGCTGGCTACCGTTGTGTCGCTCATGCCCACCAAGATCGCCTTGCAGATGCTTGGCAAGCAGGGCATTGCCCCATCGGAATTGCACAATGTTGATTTGTGGCAAGCGGTGATTGGCTGCATCTGGCGCGGCGAGTGCCAGTACGGAATTGTCTATAAAGACACCTACAATGGGCTATCCGAGCAGAGCAAGGGCATGGTCAAGCTGCTGGCGACAACTGATGAGCAGGTTGCCTTCCATAGCATACTGGTTGGGCCTGCGCTAGCGGCGCAGGCTGATGCACTCCGTGCCGCGCTGCGGGAGATGCCCAACGATCCGACGGGCAAAGCCTTGATGGAGCGGCTCGCAATTACGAGGTGGGAGCCAGTCAGCGAGACTGAGCTGGCGACGATGCAGGCCCTTGCTAACGGGTAGGCTCGGCGGCGTAGATGCGCTGATAGGCGGCGTAGTTGGCAAGCACCACCTGCACGTAGTTGAAGGTTTCGGGGAAATCCATGCGAGCCACAAACGCTTCCGTCTCACTCACATCGGTGAGTGGTACGCCGCCCGACCAGCGCAAGGCATTGCCTAGCCCAGCATTGTAGGCGGCGAGTGCGCCTGCGGCACTGCCGCCCATATCTTGTATGCGTTGCCCTAGATAGTAGGCCCCAAACTGCACACTGCGAAACGGGTGATACAGCTCAGCGGGGGTGTAATCGCTGAGGCCCAAGTTGGCCGCAATATCGCCGCCAGTGGCGGGCATAATCTGGGCAAGGCCGCGTGCGCCTACACCCGATGTTGCTTGCGGATCAAAGCGGCTCTCTTGGCGCATCAAAGCCAGCAGCAGGCGCGGATCAACGCCGTGCGTGCGGGCTTCCTGATCCACTAACGCGGGGTGGGGTGCGGGGAAGCGCAGCCGATCCAGCGCGTAGGGTGTGATCGTGCCCGGCGGCGCAAGAGCCACCAGTTCATCGGCAAGATCAAGGGCGGCCCGGGTGTTACCCGCCTCGGCTGCCAAGCGGGCCACAGCCAGCGTCACCAGCGGGTCTGGGGATGGAGCGGGTGGCGCGGTGGCACTCGCGCCTGCTCCCGTGCGGCGGGCTTCGTCCCACTCGCGGCGGGCTTGCACCCCCGCCCCAATCGCTGCCAACTCTGTAGCGCGGCGCACGGCGGCACTCTGGCGCAGGCTCGCCTCAAGCTGATCCAGATCGGCTGGGGTGGGGCGCGGCTCTGGATCGGCGTGCTGGTCCACCCACGCCGCCGCCGCCTGCCACGCCTCGGCCGAGATGGGCGCATCAAGGGCGGACGTGCCCCCCGGCGCAAGCCCGCCCGCCTGCACCGCCAGCCAGCCGATGTAGCTATCGCGGTGGCTCCGGTAGGCTTGCTGGAACCACTCCCGCGCCTGCGTCAAGTCGCCCTGCGCTCGCGCCTGCTGCCCTAGCCGATACGCGGCGAGGCTTTGCTGGGGGGCATCGCCCTGCTGCACAAGGCGGGCCCACACCGCCTGTGCTGCGTCGGTCTGCTGCGCTTGGGTCAGGCTGTTGCCCGCCTGCACCAGTGCGGCTGAGGCTAGCTCGCTCTGCGGGTAGCTCTGCGCCAGATCAAGCCAGACCTGCGCCGCCGTGATGACATTGCCCGCCCGCAGCTGAAGTTGGGCAACCCGATCCAGTGCAACGGGGGCAAGCGGGCCCGTGCGGTTGTCCACCGCGAAACGAGCATAGCCAGCCAGCGCAGCATCGGTATCGCCCGCCTGTCCCAGCGTCTGGATCAAGTCGAGCTGCGCTTGGGCATACGCCGGTATGGTTGGGGAGAGCGTGCGGGTGGTGCTGATGCTGCGCTCTAGCTCAGCTTGGGCCGTAGCGAAATCGCCGGTTGCCCGCACCGCCAAGGCTTGGCGACGGGCTAGCTCAAAGCCTTCGCTGATGCTGCGCGTTTGGCTGATGGCGCGTGCATACTGCGGAATCGCCTCAGCGAATGCACCCGCCCCACTCAGAATATCTGCCGCGAGGCTCGGCGTAATGCTATCGGTGGCGAGGAGCGCACGCACTGCTGGCGCGGCTTCGGCGGCTTGCGGGCTAGCCGTGACGATCTCGGTGCGCCACGCCTGCGCCTGTGCGGCATCGCCTGCCTGCTCAGCCAGTGCTGCGGCTGCATCCAGCACGCTGGCGCGGTAGGCGGGCAGCGAGGCAAGGTCGAGCAGTTCGCGGTAGAGGTCGCGGGCTTGCCTTAGGTCGCCCTGTTGCAACATCAGTTGGATCGCCTGCTCATAGGCTGCCGCCCGTTCGGCACGGGCAATATCGCTACGGGCAGCTTGCAGATAGGCTGCGCGCGCCGCGGCGAGTTGCCCTTGTTGGGCAAGGAGTTCGGCTTGGAACAGCAGCGCATACGGCGCAAGCGGGCTAGCCAATGCCTGCAAATCGCCGTAGCGGTCAATCGCTTGGACCAGATCGCCCGTTGCCACCAATGCTTGGGCGTGGCGGAAGCGTCCCCGCACCACCAGCTCCGGTGCGGCGGCGGGCGGCTGGGCTAGAAATGCCGCCCACGCCGCCAGTGCGGAGGCATTGCGCCCGCGCTGGGTGAAGCTCTCGGCGAGGTAGTAGCGGGCTATCGCTGCTTCGGGGCTAGCCGCATGGCGATCAATCAACGCGAAGGCGCGGCTACTTGCCGCCGCGTAGTCGCCAATCTGGTCGGCGGCACGGATGGCATCTAGCTCTTGCTGCAACAACACCGATGGGGTGGGGGTGGGTGGCACCACAGGAGCCGCCGTACACGCGACACATAGGATGCAACACAACAGCAAGCTAATTTGCGAATAGCGTATGCTATAATGCATAGACATAGTATTGGTATCATACCATACCAGTACACACTCCTGAAAGGAACGGCGGCATGCTCCGAACAACGTATATACGTCAACTTGATACCCTCCGAGAAGATTTGCTGCGGCTGGGGAGCATGGTTGAGTATGCCCTGATCCACGCGCTGCACGCATTTGAGACGCTTGATATTGTTGCGGCCCAAGAGATCCGCCGCAACGATGCCGCGATAGATGCGAACCGCAAGCTGGTTGAGACGCAGGTGATCCGCTTGATCTCGGCGCAGATCTTCAATGAGCAAGACCCGCGCCTGCTCGCTTCGGCGTTTGCGATTGCAGGCGAGCTTGAGCGCATTGGCGACTATGCCGTGAGTGTGGCTCGCCGCACCGAACGGATCGCCCGCCAACCAGCGATTGCCGCCCCGCCCGAAGCCATGCGCGAGCTAGCCCAGCTAGCGAAGAAGATGCTCAATACGAGTATCGAGTCCTTTCTGCGCCAAGACCTTGAGCTTGCCTATGGCTTGCGTGCCGATGAGGAGCTAGCCGATGAGCTGGAAGATCAGATCAGCAGCGAGCTGATCCAGATGGCGCGAGACCAACCGGAACGGCTCGAAAGCATTCTCGGTATGCTGGATGTGGTGCATGCGCTTGAGCGGATTGCTGACCGCTCGACGAACATTGCGGGACGGGTGATCTACCTCACCGTGAACATCAATGAGGAACTGAATCCGTAATTAGGGCGTTCTTACCAATAGGAACCGACTCCGTGAGATGAGCAGACACGCGCTGATCCGTGCGTATGATAGTGCGTTGTCTGTCGGCTAGGGGCGTTTGGTGCAAGCACCACCTGACGAGCAACAACCAGAACAGACCAACCCGCCGGAGACTGCCGGAATACCGCCCGCCGCTACCGCCTACCCCGACCCCAAACCCGATCCGGCGGCAGGCGCGGCAAGTCCACCGGATGCCACCGCCTACCCCGACCCCAACGACGCACCCGATCCGGCGGCAGGCGCGGCAAGCCCACCCGCCGCCACTGCCTACCCCGACCCGACTGGGAGCACACCGTTTGACCCAATGACGGCATACCCAGATAGCACTGGCGGCAACGTACCGCTCCCGTTCTCCCCACCCTACTATCCACCCGCCCCAGCCGCATCGCCGCCGCCGCCCCCGAACGATCCCTACACCTCGCTGGCATCACTCAACCCAGATGATGATGACCCAAAACAACGCGGCTGCCTGATTCCGGTTAGCGCGGCAGTGGGATTGTTCGCCCTGCTGCTGCTGTGCGGTGCGCTCTCATATTGGTTCTTCAGTGGGCAGCAAACAGCGCAAACACCCCCGCCGCCCGGCATTGGACAATTGCCCACCCCCACCGCGCTAGGGGGCAACGGCGATGGGCTGCGCCCGACTGTGCCGCCCGGCCTGCCAGAGCCGCAACCAGCCTCACCTACGCCGCTCGATGTGTTTGAGCCACCAACCAGCACCCTGCCGCCGATCTTCCCTACCGATCCGGCTCCACCTATCGGGGGCTACCCTAGCCCCAATGAGACCAACATTGCGGGAGGCTACCCCCCGCCGCCGGTTGGCTCGCCGCCCGTGCCGATTGCCTCGCCGCTGCCCTTCCCAACCCTGCCGCCTTTTGTGCCACCGACGGACACACCCTTTGTACCGCCAGCCTACCCGCAGCCCCAGCCGCCGCCGCCCGCGCCAACCGATACGCCCTTCGTGCCGCCGACCGATCCGCCTGTAGCACTGGCGACTGATCCGCCGCCGCCACAGATCCCAACCTTCCCAGTGGAGCCGCCAGATATTCCTGATACCGAGCCAACTAGCCCGATTGGGTTCCCAACCATCCCACCGATTGGCACAATTCCCGCCAGCCCACCGTTCCCGCCCTTCCCGTCGCGGCCCACCGTGCCGCCGACACCGGCGGTTGAGGTGATTGCCGGCGACCGCACATGGACGCAAGGCGAAAGCCCCATCTTGATCGAGCGCGATGTGGAAGTTACCCGCGATGGCTTACTGGCGATTGAGCCGGGCGTAGAGGTGCGCCTTGCGCCGGGCAAATCGATCACCATCAATGGCGGGCAGATCCTCGCGCTCGGCACGCCAGAGCAACCAATCCGCTTTACGGGCACGAGCCGGGATCGCTGGAACGGCATCTATGCCAATGACCAAAGCACCCTCATCTTTGAATCGGTTGAGATCAGTGGCGGTGGGCAGACGGGCACCGTGTTATACAGTAAAGAGGGCGAGTTGGTGATGCGGCGTTCGCGTATTTTCAACAATGGCGGCACAGTGCAAGTGACTGACAGCCGGGTCGAAATCCGCGATACGGAGATCAGCGGCAACGACTTGATCTACGGTGGTGCGCTGAATCTGGATTACTTCTTCGGCAACACGGTAACGCTGATCAACAACCGGATTGGCGGCAACCGCCAAGCCCGCGCTACGCCGGGCGTGCAGATCCGCAGCAACAACACCTTCTTGGGGCTAGCATTGGATATTCAAGGCAACATGATCCGCGGCGGCAGTGTTGCCAACCTGCTGATCTTCACCGCCGGGCCGCTTGATGGGGTGATTGCGTGCAATGCCTTCATTGGCGATACGCTCGGCTTTAGCTTGCGGACAAATACGCCGCAGTTGCCGGAGTTCAACCTAAAGATGGAAAACAATTTTATTGACGAACATACCCCTGCGATTGACCCAACCTTCCTGCAATATGGCATCGGGCGGGGCGCAGCCAGCGATATTGCGCTTGATATGCGGAACAACTGGTGGGGCAACGCCTCAGGCCCCTATCACGCCGAACGTAACCCGCAGGGGCGCGGCAATGCCGTAGGGGTGAATATTGACTTTGAGCCGTGGCTCACGCAACCACCGCCCTGCGCCCCCAATCGTTAGGCCACAACGCGCCGCGAAGCGGGTGAGGCAGCGGCATGCTGTGCGCCTGCCCCACCACAAACGCTCACACGGCAATCCGGGTCAGGCGGTTGCTACCGAGCCAGTCGTCCAGTGTTTGGAAGGTGGCTTGGGCACTCAGGAGCATGGTTGCCATATCAGTGTGGCTGAAGGCTGTTTCGGCATAGCTGTTGATCTGCACCGAGAGTTGCTTCCACATTGCTCCGGTCTTGCTGCGATAGCTACTAAAGAAAGCGACTTCACGCTCTAGGTGCAACCCCAGCTGTAGCGCAATCTGGCGCGAGATCATCTGCCCACCGAGCGTCGCGCCTTCCAACACATACAGCACGCCTACGGCCTGCGGGAATGACTGCATGCGGGGAATGCTGGTGCAGTGCGGCAGCTGATGCAGTGCGTCTAGGGTTAGCCCGCCTGCGAGCAAATCCTGCTCTAGCAGGGGCACTTTGCGGCGGTGGTTGAACTCTATGCCACACTGCTGCCAGCTCGGTTCAAACTGGCTCAGGCAAGTTTCAAGCGGAACGTAGAAGCCATACATGCGCGAGAGGAGCGACACGTAATCGGTGTGCGTGAGGCGATCACTCATCAGCTTGTGCATATGCGGATTTGCTTCGAGCAGGCTGTGATGGGTTTGGGTGGCAATTTTTAATGCAGTCATTGCATTCATAGGAACGACTCCTTTGCAACGATCATCATTGATGATAGATTGATATTTGCAGTAATTTAGTTAATATATCAAGGGTACGCAAATTCTACCGTTTGTCAATAACGCGCTAGTCCCATCAGCGGACCCCCCACTTGCACAAGCGGCGTGGGTATACTATAATTTTAATCAAACATACGTTCGTATTACAACTCGTTGCTTTGAGCGATTGCAAGTATCTGAGGATTGCCGATGTCATCAGTCCGCCCTACGCCACCGCGCACCACCACCACGCGCCGCACTGTGTACTCGGCTCCGATGGCTACGCCGCCTGCCGCACCAGAGGCGGGAGCCACACCGGAGCTACACGGGGCGGTTCCAATCTATACGGATGATCCGCCGCCGCGCCCCAGCACGGTGCGCCTTGTAGCCCGCCCCGTCACGGTAACCCGCGCCGCGCCGCGCTACCCCAGCAATCGCTGGGATCATCTGATCGCGGAGGGCTTCGGGCTGCTGTTGGCTTACGCCATGTGGTTTGCCAATGCCCTGTTCACGATCTGGGGGCTGATGGCCTTGGGCGTGCCGTGGCCAATCGGTGGGCTGATCCACATTGGCATTTCGCGCTGGCAGCAAACCCTCTGGCGCGGGCAGTTCCACCCGCTTGTTGCCCTGCTCGGTATCGGCTGTGTGCTGCTTGATCTGGGCACAACCCTGATTGGCATGGTGCATGTGGTGACGTGGCGTTACCCCACCTTCGCGGCCGGCATGCCCACCGATCTGCGCCTGTGGCCGGCACTGCTCGCCAGCCCAACCCCGCCGTGGGCATGGCAGGCGGTGCTATTGGTCGGACTCACGCTCCTGCTTGCACTGAGCGCGGAGTACCTGATCCGCGTCTTCTGGCAACGCTGTGCCGATGCGTGGGATGCTGTCCACGCTCGCTAGGAACGGTAAGGGTAGCATTGCCCAATTATCTAGCCGCAATTCTTGTGCAGAGCCACGCTTGACCTGCCCTACTTGTATGCTACAATGCTATTTAAACCTCAGCCAATCAGAAGTCGTTGGGATTCTTCTGATGAAAGGAACCTTCCCAAATGTCCGGCTCGGTGGCACCGCCTACCGTTACAGTCGGGCAACGCACATGCACACATCGTTGTGTTAAAAAGGAGAATTGTGATGCAGAAAGTTTGTGTCAGTGGTGCGCTTATGATCATGCTGCTCGTGCTGAGCGCGTGTGGAGCCGCCGCCCCTGATCCTGCGGCCATCTCGCAGGCAGTACGTGAAACCGTCGCGGCCTTGCCTGCCCCCGAAGCCCCCCAAGTGAGTGCGCCCGATCCGGCGGCGATTGCCCAAGCGGTGCGTGAAACCGTCGCGGCCTTGCCCGCCCCCGAAGCCCCCGCCGCTGAGCCAGCCGCTACACCGGAGCCAGCCCAGCCTGCTGAGCCAGCTACTGGTGAAAGTCGGCTTGATACGGTGCTAGCCCGCGGCAACCTAATCTGTGGGGTGAGCGGGAGCTTGGCCGGCTTCAGCAACCTTGAGCCGGATGGCTCGTACAGTGGCTTGGATGCCGACTACTGCCGCGTGGTGGCAGCGGCTCTGTTCAACGATCCCGATGCCGTCGAGTTTGTGCCCCTCAGCGCACAGGAACGCTTCACGGCAGTGCAGGCCGGCACCGTGGATGTTTTGTTCCGGAATACCACATGGACGGCTTCCCGCGACACGTCAGTCTTTATGGACTTTGGCCCAACCATCTTCTACGATGGGCAAGGTATGATGGTGCGTGCGGATCTTAGCATTGCTACGCTGGAAGAGCTGGATGGTGCGACGATCTGTGTGCAGAGTGGCACCACCACCGAGTTAAACCTGACCGATCAGTTCCGGGCCCTCAACATTACCTTCACGCCGCTCGTGTTCGAGGACATTGATGCAACCTACACCGCCTACAACGAGCAGCAGTGCGATGCCGTGACCAGTGATCGCTCGCAACTGATCGCCCGCCGCACAACCCTCGCTGAACCGGATGCCCACATCATCCTCGATGCGGTGCTGTCGAAGGAGCCGCTGGCCCCCGCTGTCGCCCAGAACGATAGCCGCTGGACAGATGTGGTGGTGTGGTCGGTATTTGTCACCTTCCAAGCCGAAGAGTTCGGGCTAACTTCTGAGAATGTGGATACGTTCCTCGACACAGAGAACCCCGATATTCGCCGCTTCTTGGGGGTAGAAGGTGAAGTGGGGATTGGCTTTGGGCTAGAGAACGATTTTGCCTACAGCATTGTCAAGAACGTCGGCAACTACGGCGAAATCTATGACCGCAACCTTGGTCCCGATACGCCCTTCGATCTCGCTCGCGGCCCCAATGATCTGTGGACGAATGGTGGGCTACTCTACGCCCCGCCCTTCCGCTAGGCTAGCGTACGTCGTTTCGGATGAGCCATCTGCGTGGTGCAGGTGGCTCATCTGCTAGTGAGGAGTATGTCTCATGAGCCAGCAGGCTGCAACGCTCCCAACTCAGTCGCCCCCGTTCTGGCGCGATCTGCGTTTCTTGACTATCGGAGGGCAAGTGCTGTTTGTGCTGCTTGTCGCGCTCGTCGCCGGAACGCTGTATGCGAACGTTACGCAGGGCATGGCGCAGCTCGGCATGACGGCCGGGTTCAGCTTTATGAACTCGACCGCAGGCTTCGAGATTAGCCAGAAGATTATCCCCTTTGAGCCGCAAGATAGCTATTGGCGAGCGTTTCAGGTAGGCGTGGTGAATACATTGGTGGTGGCGATTGTCGGGATTGCGCTAGCGACCCTGCTCGGCATTGTCGTCGGGGTAGCGCAGCTTTCGCCAAACTGGTTGGTGGCCCAACTTGCCCGCACCTATGTGATTATCTTTCGGAACATTCCGCTGCTCTTGCAACTGTTTTTCTGGTACTTTGGCGTATTCCAAGCCCTGCCGAATGTGCGTGAGTCCATTGCACTACCGGGCAACATCTACCTCAACAGTCGTGGCTTGGTCATCCCGTGGCTGGAAGGCAACGCCACCGCTGGAACGTGGTGGCTGCTGGTGGGCGCGAGTGTGCTTGTTGCGGGTGGCGTGATGTACGCGCTAAAGCTGCGCCAAGACCGCACTGGGCAGCAGGCTCCCGGCTTGCTGATCGGGGCGGGCATTGTGATCGGCACAGCCGGGCTGGGGGTGCTCTTGCTCAATCCGTTTACCGTAACGATCCCTGAATTGCAACGCTTCAATTTTCAGGGCGGCTTACGCATCAGCATCGAGTATACCGCGCTAGTGGTAGGGCTGGTGATGTACACTGGGGCATTTATTGCCGAGCATGTACGCGCCGGCATTCAAGGCATCTCGAAGGGGCAGAGTGAGGCGGCACGGGCACTGGGGCTGAAGCGCGGGCAGATGATGCGGCTGGTGATCCTGCCCCAAGCCTTGCGGATTATCATTCCGCCCACCACCAATGAGTACCTGAACCTGACCAAAAACTCTAGCCTTGCGATTGCGATTGGCTACCCCGATCTCTTCAACGTCTCGCGCACCATCTTGAATCAGACCGGGCAGGCGGTTTCGGTGATTCTGTTGATTATGGCAAGCTACCTCACGATCAGCCTGTTCACCTCGCTGCTGATGAACTTGTACAATCAGCGCGTGCGCCTTGTTGAGCGATAGGAAGGGGCAAGCGTAATGGCACTAGAGACCCAGACCGCTCCACCCAAAGTGCGCCTTGATCCAGTGCGCTGGATGCGCGACAACCTGTTTAGCTCGTGGGCAAACAGCATCTTGACGATTGTGGCCGTAGTGCTGCTCTATAGCATTGTCCAGCCCGCCTCGCGCTGGATATTCACCCAAGCTGATTGGACCGTGGTGGTTGCCAATCTGAAGCTGCTGATGGTGGGTCAATATCCGCTTGATCAGGTGTGGCGCGTGTGGCTCAGCCTGCTGCTCACCATGGCGATGCTCGGTGTGAGTAAGGGGGTGTGGTCGAAGGTGGTGGGCAATGTGGGCCCCGCCTACGTGCTCGGCTTGACGCTGCTGGCAGTGCTACCGTTCCCGCTCTACGGGCTGACCAATCGGCTGTGGCTCGCAGCCGGTGCGGCGGTGCTGATCGGTGGGTGGTGGCTTGGTCGGCGTTATGGCGCATCGCCTACCTTCCGCAATGGCGTATCGTGGGCGTGGGTGCTGCTGCTGCCGTTGGTGCTGCTGCTCCTGCGCGGCATCGAGCCGCTGCTGCCGGTGATCCCGACGCGGGCGTGGGGCGGCTTGCTGCTAACGTTTGTGCTGGCAATTACGACGATTGTGTTCTCCTTTCCCATCGGAGTACTGCTGGCGGTAGGGCGGCGTAGCTCGTTGCCCGCAGTGAGCATCTTCAGCACGATCTATATTGAGGTGTTTCGCGGCGTGCCACTGGTGACAGTGCTGTTTATGTTCCTGATCATGCTGCCGCTATTCGTGCCGGGCAGCGAGAGTACCGACAACATCATTCGAGCGATTGTCGGCTTCACGCTGTTTACAGCCGCCTACATCGCCGAGAATGTGCGCGGCGGCTTGCAGTCTATTCCGAAGGGCCAGTTTGAGGCCGCCAAAGCGGTGGGCTTGAATCCGTTCTTGACGATGGTGCTGATCATTCTGCCGCAAGCCTTGCGGATTGTGATCCCCTCGAATGTGAGCCAATATGTGAGCCTGTACAAGGATACGGCACTGGTGGTGGTGGCGGGCGGGGGCATGCTGGAACTACTCGGCATCTCGCGCAATATTGCCAACCAACCAGAATTTCTGGGCAAGTTTATTGAAGCGTTAGTCTTTGCGGGCGTGCTGTATTGGATCTTCGCCTTTTCGATGTCCTACATTGCCCGCCGTTTGGAAGCCGAAATGGGCGTGAGTAAACGCTAGAAGGGATGGCATGATGCAACCCCAAACTCAAGGCGATATTATTGTGTGTCGGGATGTGTGCAAATGGTATGGGCAATTCCAAGCCCTCAAGGATGTGAGTATGTCTGCCCGCCGTGGCGAGGTGATTGTGATCTTCGGGCCTTCTGGCTCTGGCAAGTCTACCTTCATTCGCTGCATCAATCGCTTAGAGGAGCATCAGAGTGGGCAGATCATCGTGGATGGGATCGAACTCTCGAACGATGTGCGGAACATTGATGCGATCCGTAGCGAAGTTGGGATGGTCTTTCAGCAGTTCAATCTGTTCCCGCACTTAACGGTGCTGGATAACATCGCGCTAGCTCCCAAGTGGGTGCGCCGCAAGCCGCGTGCCGAGGCTGAACAGACGGCGATGGAGTTGCTCAAGCGGGTGGGGATTGAGACGCAGGCGCATAAGTTTCCGGGCCAGCTATCGGGCGGGCAGCAGCAGCGCGTGGCGATTGCCCGCGCCCTTGCGATGCAGCCACGCATTATGCTGTTTGATGAACCGACTTCAGCCCTTGATCCAGAGATGATCAAAGAGGTGCTGGATGTTATGATCGAGCTGGCGAAAAGCGGCATGACGATGCTGGTGGTGACGCACGAGATGGGCTTTGCGCGGGAGGTGGCGGATCGGCTGGTGTTCTTCGATCACGGGCAGATTGTCGAGCAGGGCACGCCTGAGCAGATTTTCACCAATCCGCAAGAGGAGCGCACCAAACGCTTTCTGGCCCAGATTCTGTAGGGTGGCTGCGGCTCCGTCGCGCCCTGCCTGCGGGTGAGTTGGGCCCAACGTATGCAAAGCCGTGTCGCTGGCCCGGCACGCTCCCCGCCCTGCCACCCGCCACCGCGCACCTCCGAATCGCCCTGCGCCCTTGCGATGCAGCCACGCACGGTAGTTGACAGTTCATTCAGATCAGCCTATACTCAACCTCATTCGCAATCGAACAGTAGCTAGCACGAGATGATCTGATGTACTGCGTCTCTGCCAACCAAATCCACCCCTATCACCAAACCCTAGCCCGCAACCTCGTGTGGCGCGGTGCATTACTGGCGGTGGTGCTGGTGCTGACGCTGATGCCGCTCGTCTGCATTATCCATTGCGAGCTAGTGAAGCTCTTGGCCCCACCGACGGCCACGATTGCCGGCATCACGCTTGCAATCTGCCACACCCCCACCGACCAAAATGCCAATGTGCCGGCAACGGTGGATACGTCGCTGTTCTATGCGATCCGTTCGCTTGACGCTATCGGCACGATCATTCTACCGCCGCTCATCCCGCTCATGCTCGCGGGCGTGGTTGCGCGGCGTTGGCTGCCATCGGCGCACGTTGCGTCGCCTACTCCGCCCCCGCGTACCGCCTAAACGACACCATTGACTGTGCTGTATTGGTATCTGCGGCCACTGCCGTGTGCAGGTGGCAGGCTGACCAGTGCAGGCTGATGTTCGTTGTTTGGTGGTCTATTCACACTGTTCTGAATAATGAGTAAGGAGTAGAACGGCTATGCAGTCGTTACGAACACTGCGCTATGCGCTGTTTGCAGTTGGGTTGGGTCTGATGGTATTGGTGGGAGCATGTGGCGGCGGCGCGGCCCCGGCTCCGGCGGCAACAAGTGCGCCTGCGGTAGAGACAGAAAGTGAAGCTGCACCTGTGGCTTCCGGACCAAGTGCAGAGCAGGGCAAGGCGATCTTCACCTCTGCGGTAATTGGTGCGGGCACGAATGGGTGCGGCAACTGCCACTATGTCAAAGCGAGCCAAGGCGATCTGGCAGGGCCGAACCTGTCGGGGATTGGCGAACGGGCTGCTACCCGCGTGCCGGGACTGACGGCGGAGGAGTATATCCGCCAATCAATTGTTGATCCGACGGCCTACGAGGTCGAGGGCTGGTCGGCGGCGGCAATGCCCGCCAATTATGGTGCGGAGATGTCGGAAGAGGAGATCGAGAGCCTCGTGCTGTACCTGATGACACTGAAGGACTAAGCCATATAGCAAGGGTAGGCGCACGCGCCCTGCACGCGCCTGCCCTTGCTTGCGGAAGAGAGGAATATGGAGTATGGCTTTTGTCCTGAGTGTGCTACTCCGTGTGAGTGGCGGGTGTGTACTATGTATGTTGCTATGGAGTGGGCTTGGCGCGGTGCTGGTACGTGGGCCCGGGTCTGCGCGGGCTGCGCCTGTCCCCGATGATCCGTGTGTGGTGGTGGTGCAGTGTCCGGCGGGCGAGCTGGTGCTTACGCCGGGCTGGGTACAGTTTACCAGCCGCAGCACTAGCTATGAACTGTTTGGCATCCCGTGTAAAACCTACCGTGTCGGCTATCGGTTTCACCCGCCGGGAGTACCCGTTGCACAGGCAACAACCTTGCAGCGCGTGGAGGTATCCCGTGCGGCGTATGAGCAACTCCACAGCTTTGCGCCAGTCGTGGTGCAGGTGGAGCGTGGCAATCCGCAGCACTCGCGGCTGTGGGCATATCAACGCCCAATATGGGCACAGTGGCTCCCGTGTGAGCTAGGCTAGAGCTTAGCCTATCAAGCAGGGTAGCGATTTGATCGTATCCTTAATATTCATATCCTATCAAGGAGGTTTTTGCTATGAAACGCATATCGTTTCCATTGGTGGTGATGTTGGTGATCGGCATGGTGTTGGGTGGTCTGGGCAGTATGATGTTTGTGACGGCTTCACAGCCGCAGGTGGTGCAAGCACACGATGGTGATCATGGCTTGTTGGTCAATCTGACGACGGATGATACGTGGAGTGCGAACATGGCCTTGAGCTTGGCGATGAATGCCCGTGAGCAAGGCTTGGAGCCGGTGGTGGTCTTTCTGAATGTACGTGGCGTGTACCTTGCCGATAGCGGGCGCATGCCCGCGAAAGAAGGCAACAGTGACATGAACATCCACGAGAAGATGCAGGCCCTCATCTCAGCGGGCGGGCAGGTGATCGCGTGTCCGGGTTGCTCGAAGGAAGCCGGCTTGACCCAAGAAGATTATATCGAAGGGGTCGTGATGGGTGAACCGGGTGGCATCTTTACGTTCCTGACCAATCCGTACATTGCGGTCATGTCCTACTAAGCCACAGGCAAGGAGTAATCTGATGCTTGTGATACGCCGTTATGTTCACAGGCTCAGCATGCTACTCGTGGTGCTAGGGCTGGTGGCGTGTGGGGGTACTCCCCCGCTGCCGCCACCCACAAGTGCCCCTACGGTGGCAAGCGAGCCAACCCCAGCAGCAGCTGCGCCAATGGAGCCAGAAAGCCCAACTAGTGCGGCGATGCCGGAAAGCCCAACCAGTGCAGCTGTCGAGCCGATGCCGATGGAGCTAGGGCAACGCACCGGTCTGTTGGTCAATCTTGCGACGGATGATACGTGGAGTGCGAACATGGCATTGAGCTTGGCGATGAATGCCCGTGAGCAGGGCTTGGAGCCAGTGGTGGTCTTTCTCAATGTACGGGGAGTCTATCTCGCCGATCAGGGGCGCATGCCCGCACAGGAAGGCAACAGCGAGCTGAACATCCACCAGCGCATCGAAGCGTTTATTGCCGCTGGCGGGCGCGTGATTGCATGTCCAAGTTGCTCACGGGAAGCAGGCTTGACTCAAGCAGACTACATCGAAGGAGTGGTACTTGGAGAGCCGGGCGGCGTGATCCCAATTCTGAGTGATCCCAGTATGGCGGTGATCTCGTATCCATCCCGCCCCGCCCAATAGAAACGGATGTGGTGCGAGGTGGCAGGGGGGCTGTTGTGCCCAACGTATGCAAAGACCGTCGTCGCTGGCCCGGCACGCTCCCCGCCCTGCCACCCGCCACCGCGCACCTCCGAATCGCCCTGCGCCCTATGCTATAATACTGGCAGATGCCCCCG
>JAAUTZ010000141.1 GCA_012031225.1 Chloroflexaceae bacterium | reverse complement strand
AGAACCAGTATCGCGCCGCCTACGAGCGCACCCTCGCCACCTACCACATCCTGATCCGCGCCGCCTTCCCGAACGTGCCGATCCTCACGCTTGCGATCTACGGCGACGACAACCCCCACTGGCGACCTCATCAGTTCGTCGAAGAGGTGGGCGGCTGCCGCATCCAGCTCGACTTCCCGACGATCAAGTTGCTTGACTATCTGCCACAGTTGGCTACACTGGAAAGCAGCACCAACCCGCTCGCGGTGATTGTGGCGGCGCATCTGTACACGCTCCAGACGCGGCGCGACCCAGCGCAACGGCTGGCACTGAAACAGCGGCTCTTCACCAGTCTCTATGAGCGGGGCTTTGACGAGGCGACCATTCAGCAGCTGTTCCGCCTGATGGATTGGCTGCTGCGACTACCCAAACCACAAACATATCTGTTTCGTCAGCATATGCGAAACGAGGAGGAGCAACGCGGCGTGATGTACATTACGAGTATTGAAGAAATAGGTATTGAGCAGGGGCAAGGGAACCTCACCCTGCACCAGCTAACGCGCAAATTCGGGGCGTTGCCGGAGGACGTGACGGCGCAAATCCGCGCCCTCGATAGCGAGCAGATGCTGGAATTAGCCGAGAGCCTGCTCGACTTCACCACCTTCGCCGACCTGACGGCGTGGCTCGCGGAGAACCCGCCCGCGAGCACGACGGACGCGGGGGAGTGAACCGCGGGCGGCGGGCGAGGGTGTGGGTGATAGGTTTCAGGTGGGAGGTGTCAGGGGTCGGGCACGCGCCGGATTGATCCGGCTACCATCCCTAGCCGGTGGATTGATCCACCGGCGTACCTACACCCCTTCGCGCCCTGACACCTCACACCTTACCCCTGACACCTGCCCCCCTTCGTGTTCTTCGTGGTCTGTGTTCCCTGACCCCTGCCACCCACCACCCATCACCTCACACCCGCCACTCCCGCCACCCCACAACCGATATTCACATCTACAACATCGAATACGTAGTAGTATCTTATATCCATTATGAGAATATACTCCGTTGTTTGCGCTAGCGCAAAGACACCGCCTACCCAGTCGCGTATCATCACAGTAGATGATCCGATCCCAACCCTTACGAGGAGCATAACGATGAGCCAGCATACCCCCGATGTCCCCCAACCCGCCCCACCCGGCGCACACCTTGATCCAGCCAAGATGCCCGGCCACTGGCTGCTAGCCCAGCTCGGCAAGCGCGTGTTGCGCCCCGGCGGGCGCGAACTGACGCTCGCACTCGTCAACGCCCTAGCCATCCAGCCCACTGATGACCTTGTCGAGTTTGCGCCCGGCTTGGGCTTCACCGCCAGCCTCACCACCGCCCAGCCGCACGCCAGCTACACTGGCATCGAGCGCGATGCCACCGCCGCCGCCCACGTCAGCCGTGTGGTGCAGCCCCCCCGTGATCGTTGCATCGTGGGCACCGCCGAGCATACCGGCTTGCCCGATGCCAGTGCCAGCGTCGTCTATGGCGAAGCCATGCTGACCATGCAGACGGCCACCCAGAAGGCGCGGATCGTGCAGGAAGCAGCCCGCCTGCTGCGCCCCGGCGGACGCTACGCAATTCACGAACTCAGCCTTGTGCCAGATACGCTTGCATCGGCAACAAAGGCCCAGATTGAACATGATCTTGCACAGGTCATCCATGTTGGGGCCCGCCCGCTGACCTCCGCTGAGTGGCGCGAGCTATTGCACACGGCTGGCTTGGTGGTGCAACATGAACAGCACGCGCCGATGCACCTGCTCGAACCACAGCGCATGCTCGCCGATGAGGGCCTGTGGCGCACCCTGCGGATCGGCTTCAACCTGCTCCGCAACCCGATTGCCCGGCAGCGTGTGCACGCCATGCGGAAGGCCTTTCAGACCCACGCCACGCATCTCGGAGCCATTCTGCTGGTTGCTCACAAACCCCAATGAAAGGATACGACTATGAATGCCACCATTATGCACGCGCTTGACACGACCCTAGCGATTCCCGCCGAGAGTACGATCAGCCGCACGCTCTATCAAGATGAGCAGCTCAAGGCGGTGCTATTTGGCTTCGCCGCCGGGCAGGAGCTATCCGAGCATACCGCTGCCGTCGCCGCGGTGCTGCATATCGTGCAGGGCGAAGCCCACATCACGCTCGGCGACACGGCGGTGACGGCGCACAGCCAGACGTGGATCCATATGCCCCCACGCCTGCCGCATAGCATCCGGGCGATCACGCCCGTCGTTATGCTGCTGCTGCTGCTCAAGGGCGAGGCACCGCTGATTGTACCCCAGTAGCCGCCCCAGCCCGTCGCCCAGCGGGTGGCGGGTTTCGGGTGGCGTATCGCGCTAGGCAGGGCGAAAGCGGAGCTGCACCATAGCCCCCATCGTGCGGCTGTAGATCGGTGGCAATAGCACCGCATACCCATAGGCTCCCCAGCGGTGACGATAGCCACGCACATAATCCTGAATCGCCACCACCTCAATAGCTGGGTGCCACGTTGCCAGCGTCGCCATCTCACGCACATTGATGCCCCACGGCATCGCAGGGAGCGTATAAGCCTTACTGATCGCTGCTTTTCCCGCCACCGAGCGCGCTGAAAACCAGCGCGAGATCGTGTCAAACTGCACGAATCCATCCGCAAAGCGCGTCGCAAGGCGGCTAATGAGCTGGCGTACTTGCGCTTCGGTAAAGTACATCAGCAGCCCAGCCGCTTGAAACAGCACCGGGCGATCATTGGGGATCAGCTCGATCCACGCGGGATCAAGGGCCGAATAGGCTAGCGTGCGGTGGCGTTCGGTCTCCGTAAAGAAGCGTTTCCATAGCGCAATACTCTCTGGCACGTCGAGTTCATACCACTGCACGTGGCCATTGTCCACCCGCTCGAATTGCGTATCCAAGCCTGCACCGAGATTGACCACAACCGCATCGGGCTGGTGCGCCAGAAACGCCCGCACCCACGCATCGAACACCCGCGCCCGAATCGCATGGGCAACATGCCCCGACCCAAACTGCGTAAAGTCATAGTCCAACTGTTCCACTAGCGCAACCGCGCGTGGATCGTGGATGATTGCATCCGTGCGGACCGTCTCCACGGCCCGATTGTAGAGGGGAAGCAGCAGCGTTTCGGGCACATCCTGCAACCAATCGGGGCGTATTTTGATTGTCACCGTACATCCTCCTTACGATAGTATTGTGTATTGACAAATAGATAGTATTAGTATACACTAACTTAAGGGATTTGATGAACAGTAATCACAAGGAGCCGGGATGTGTACGCAGTTCACGCCGCTTGCTAAATATGACCACAGTCACGCGATTAGTCAGTGCGAACACGGTACGATCCACCTGACGTGGGAGCATTGCACGTTCCGCCTTGCGCCGGAGCAATTCACCCAGATCGCCGACCTGCTCGGGCGCACCCAACAGACAGGCCCGCACCCACTCTATCACGACATCCTCGTGGTGCTGGTGCAAGCCAACAAAGGCGTAAATGTCTGGATCGGCGCAGTCGGCCTCGCCCTCTCCTTCGAAGGCTTCGAGCTGCTCTGTGCGTTGGTGCTGCAAGCCGCCCACGCCCTCCAGTCGGTCCATATCTATCGCGGGCACTGCCTCGACATGGATGATCTCGCCCAGCAACCGACTGTGCCCTACTATGGCAGCCAGACGTTTTCTACCAATTAGGCGCAGGCCGCGCACGTATGCAGTGTCCTTCGCGTTCTTCGTGCCCCGCCCGCCACTACGCCCCGTAGACCCCTCGCCGCAGACCACGAAGAATACGAAGGGGGGGATGGGTGTGAGGTAATAGGTGATAGGTATCAGGCACGCGCCGGATGTATCCGGCTTCCCATCCGTAGCCGGTGCACCGCACCTGACACCTCCCACCTCTCACCCGCCACCTCTCACTCGCCACCTGATACCTGATACCCCACTTCGCATCCTTCGTGCCCTTCGTGCCCTTCGTGGTGTGACTTCCGGCCCTGACACCTACCCCCTCTCACCTGACACCTAACACCTCTCACCTGACACCTAGCCCCTCTCACCATTCAGGGCGAGCAGGCGCGTCAGGATGTCGTCGTCGCTGAGGGGCCATTTCCAGCCATACGCCGCCGCTACCGCCGCATCGAGGGCCGAGTGCAGGTCCACCAGATCATCCGGGCGGGCGTTGTACAGGTTCGTCAGGGTGCGCTTGGCCAGCTCCTTCGGGGGCAGGTCGGGCGGGTTCAGCCACGCCTCGCGCCACGCATCCAGTGCTGCCGCCGCCGCGCCAATCATGGCAACGTGCGGATCGTCGGGCGGCTCCTGCCCCGGCGGGTACGGGAAGGGAAACGTCTCGAAGCAGGTGGTGTTATTGTAGGTCGGATCATTGCCGACCCCGTGCCGTGACGATGTGGCGAGGGCCCAGACTTCGTGAATATGTGAGTGCAGCACGCCGAAGAAGTAATCATCCTCACGGGCAAAAGCGTAGACACGGTTATCTGGTAATGTGCGTGAAGTAACCCATACAAACAGCCGATGTCGGGCGACACGCGGCGTAACAACAAAGCGCGAGAGTGGAGCCAGTGCAGCCCTCATCTCAGGACGCGGTGCAAGGTGCAGCCACCACGGTGTCCCAATTCGGTCTCCAGAACGCGCTTCTGCACGAAATTGACGAACATGTTCAAGCAGATAAGCGTAGGGCAATTCGTATTGCTGGGCCTCAACCTCAGACATATCTACACCAAAATCAATAATCCACATATTGCGCGGGCGGCGGACAACATCTAGACCATTGATCCAACGTACAATCACATCGGCATTGTCTCGACCAGAGGGATTCACCGCTGCTAACATGATTTGAGCAATATCATTTGGGATGTTAAATGCACCGACTTTAATATCGCCCTGAAAGCTCACGTTAGCATTTTCTGGCAAGCGGTGTATATCGGTGAGATCGAGCGTGCTGGTCAGGTTGGCGTAAATTGTAGTAACGGGCAGCCCGTTCAGGGTAAGCTCCTGCTCAGTGCCATCATCAAAGCCAACCATCGAGACCCGCACTGCCGCACCATCTAGCAGCCACGGGCGGTCGGCCCACGCCATAAAGATGTCGCCGTCTTGCTTGATCCGCTTGAGCACCTCACGGTTCGCACCGGCACGGATAGATTGCGTGGCGAGCAAGCCGACCCGCTTGGCATTGCCGTTGACGAGTTGCTCACGCGCCTGCTCAAACCAATAGCTGACCAGATCGGCTTCGTGCGGCACACGCCCAGCATAGACCTGAAAGAGCGTGTTTACGTAGGTGTTATCCAATTCGCGGCGTAGCATCTTGCCGCCCAAGAAGGGCGGGTTGCCGATAATCACATCGGCGGGGGGCCATGCGGGGGTAGTGGGCGTACCATCGGTGGCAAAGCTTAGGATCGCATCGCGCTGCTCAATCGTAGTGAGCGGCTGCAAGATCGGTTCGGGCGCATCCCAATAGCCATTCGTGCGCCGCCACTGCCAATAGCCAATCCACAGCACGACCTGCGCTAGCTCGGCGGCGAAGGGGTTCTGCTCGATCCCGTAGAAGTGGGTTGGCTCCACGCCGAGCGTGGGGCGGTCCAAGCCCAAACCATCGGCAAACGCAACGACTTCCTGTTCAAGGTCTTTCATCTGTTTCAGGGCGACATACAGGAAGTTGCCACTGCCACACGCCGGATCAAGCACGCGCAGTTCGCGCAGGCGGCGCATAAACGCCAGTAGGTGGCGACGCATCTCCAGCATCACATCATCGCGCTCGGCTCCCGTTTGGGCAGTGCGTTCGGCTTCTAGCGCAGTGAGGGTGGCTTGCCCTTGCGCCCACTCGCGGCGCAAGGGCTGCATCAGCACCGGCTCGACAATCAAGCGGATGTCCGCTTCGGAGGTGTAGTGTGCGCCGAGTTGGGAGCGTTTGGCGGGATCGAGCGCACGCTCAAACAGGGTGCCAAAGATGCTCGGCTCAACCGCACTCCAATCGAGCTTGGCCGCTTGGGTCAGGAGCTGGATCTCATCTGCCGTAAGCTCAAGCACGGGGGTCGCATCGAATAAGCCACCGTCGAAATGCGGGATGCGGGCACTACCGGAAAACCCACCCGTTTGCATTTTGCTAAACAATTCGTTGACACGTGGCACAAACGATGGAGGATCGCTGATTGCAGCACGGAGATTCTCCGTCAAGAGTTGCTGCGGCAAGAGGTGAATATCTTCGGCAAAAAAGGTAAACAGCAGCTTCATAAAGAAGTGGGCGACCTGTTCGGGGGGATAGCGTTGCTCAAGCAGGCGGGCAACATGCACCAGCGTGCGGGCGGCTTCTTGGGTAATCGTCTCGCGGGTCTCGGTAGGGCGTAGGTGTTCGGGTTGGGTCAGGGCATCGCGTAGCAGATCGCGGGTGGCCTGATTGATGAGATCAGCATTGGTGAAACTGATGCGGCGCGTGCGGGTGCCCGTAAACTCGATAGAGATCAGGTAGTGGCCAATATCACACACGACCATAATCGGCGGGTTGCCGAGATCGCCTTTGTAGAGTAGAAGCTGGCGGTAGCCGTCCTCAAGGTTTTTGCCCTTCGATTTATACTCCCACACAAATTTGCCTGCGTGCCACACATCCGCAAAGCCCGCACCGCCGCCGGATTTGGCGAGCGGCTGCTCAAAGCGGTAATCAGCTTGCGTGGCAGGGTTATCATTCGGGGCGGGGATGCCGAGCATAGCGCACAGCTCGTTGAAGTGGGTCTGGGCGACAGCTTTCTCGTTCAAGGTATTGCTGGCCCACTTCTCGACAAATTTCTTGGGGGTCAATGCGGGTTGGCTCATCGGTCGCTTGCTCCAGTAGCTGATCGGGATCGGCTCCGTATGTGGGGGATTATAGCATAGGTGCTAGGGGTCAGGGGGCAGGTGCTAGGTGTTGGGTATC
>JAAUTZ010000047.1 GCA_012031225.1 Chloroflexaceae bacterium | reverse complement strand
CCGCGCTCGTCATCCTTGCCGCTACGGGCTGGATTGCGGCTGCCCGTTGGCTCGCCCAGCACCGCCCAGCGTGGGCTGCACGGCTGCACGCGCTGCCGGCGGCGGTGCGCTGGGGGTTGGTGGTGGGCGGGCTTACGCTGCACACGCTGAGCTATCACCCGCACTACCTCGCCTACTATAATCCCCTGTTTGGGGGCGGTCAGGTTGCCGCCCGGCTGATCCCGATTGGCTGGGGCGAGGGGCTAGAGCAAGCTGCCGCGTACCTGAATAGCCTGCCCGACGGCTGCCAGCATGCCACCGCAACATGGTTCAATCCGGTGTTGAGCGCATTCGCTTGTGGCCCCGTGATTCGCCTGCCGGAGCCGCTTGGACTAGGGCGGGTGGAGTATGCCGTGCTGTATATAGACCAACTCCAGCGGGCGAATGCGCCCAACGCTACCGCCTTGATCCAGCAGCAGGGCAGTGCCGTCTACACCGTTACGCTGCACGGCATCCCCTATGCCACCGTGTATCACTTGCCGCAGCCGCTCGCCCAGCAGCCCGATGCGATCTTCGGCGGGCAGATCCGCTTGCAAGGGGTGGAACTCGTGCGGATGAGCGATGCCCTCAGCCTAACGACGCAGTGGCAAGCCCTTACGCCAATTGCACAGGATTTCAGCCTGTTCGTGCATGTGCTGGATGCACAGGGCAACCGCGTGAGCCAAATTGATGTGCCGCCTGCCGGTCCGGATCGCCCGACCAGTATGTGGCCCACCGGACATTTCCAGTATTGGCGGCACCCGCTCCCGCTCCCACCCGATCTCGATCCGGGCGCGTATTGGCTGGCTATCGGGCTGTATGATCCAGCTACGTTTGCCCGTCTGCCTGTGGCGGGGGCTAGCCCGCCCGCCCCCGATGCGCCGCCGCACGATGCCGACGTGCTGCTGCTGCGCGGTGAGTGAGGATGCAGGTGTCAGGTGTTAGGGATCAGGTGTTAGGGGATCAGGGCAACCGGCCCTATGTCAGCATTGTGCCCCAGCACCGTTCTGCGCTGCAAGCACATGTCCGTGTACTCCCCGATCCCTCACCCCTACGCACCGCGTCGCTAGATTGCGGGGAGCAGATCCGCATCGAGATAGAAGCGCGGGATCTCAGCATCGAAGATCGTATCATCCGAGGCGATGAAGCGGTAGCTGCCTTCCATGTAGCCCTGTGGCGATTTCAGCACGCAGAAGCTCTGATACTCGTGCTTGGCCCCGGCCACAAGCGTCGGCTGCTCGCCAACTACGCCGTCGCCGGAGACTTCCTCATCGCTGCCTATCGAATCGTAGATGAACCAGTAGCGCGAAAGCAGTTGCACCCGTTTGCGGCTCAGGTTGTCAATGCGGACAAAGTAGGCAAAGACATAGTGCTGAAACATCGGATCGGAGTGGGCTTCAAGGTAAATCGGGCGTACCGTGATCCGGATCCCGTTGGTCTCTTTGGTGTAGCTATTGCGAAATTCTTCCATCGGCTGCCTATGCTGGACAAGGGCATGTTGCCCTTGCATTCGTAGTAGGTATTATACCATCGGGTGCTAGAGGTGGGTGCTAGGGGCAGGTGCTAGGGGGCAGGTATCAGCGAAGACACAAACCACGCTGAACCCGACGAAAGGGTAGGAAAGGCACGCTTGCCCCAGCACCTGCTACCTGCCACCCGTCACCTTCCACCTGCTACCTGCTATACCCCCGCCAAGAATGCCCGCACCTGCGTGTTAAACTCCGCCGGGCTGTCCTCAATCGGTAGCCCACTCTCCTCAATCACTACAAGCTGGGCGTGCGGGTTGGTATCGAGAAACTCCTGCGCGTAGCGCACGGGCGTAATCTTCAGCTTGCGCCCCCAGAGAATCAAGATCGGCATGCTCAGGCGGGCAAATTCGCGGCGCACATCGTAGTTGAGCATCCCCGTCACAAAGCAGATCGGCGCATACTTCGCACCCGGAAACTGGGTCGTCGCATGAAAGTTGTCTTGCACCTCTTGCGTGAGCCGCGCCGGATCACCATAGGTCTGCTGTTCGAGGTAGTAGCGCACGACAGGCTGGCTGCTGAGGATGCCAAAGACGACATCACCGAAGCCGCCACGCAGCAGATCGTAGGTGAAGGACTGCACGGGTGTAGGCGGCTGCGAGAGCTGCGAAATACCCACCGGCGCAACGAGTACCAGTGCCCGCACCAGATGCGGCAAGCGGGCGGCTGCGCCAATCGCAAAGGCTGAGGAGAGCGACGAAGCCATCAGGATCGTCGGCTTGCCGATGCTGCTGAGCATCTGCATCAGCACCTCGATGTAATCGGTGGCACGGTAGAGGCGCGGCGGGCGGGCGGATAGGCCAAAGCCGGGCAGATCGAGCGCGTGGGTGGTGTAATCACGCTGAAGATCAGTGAACGGATGGCGCACCTCATACGCGGATGCTGCCGCATTGATACTATGCACCAGCAACACGGGCGCACCCTGTCCTGCGGTATAGGTCGCAAGCGCGTGCCCACGCCACGCCTGCATACTCGGCTCTTCCGGCAATGGCTGAAAGTTCGCCATATATTCCCCCTGTTCGTGCCCAACGGCACTGGTATAATAGATGAGGCGGATCTCGTCCGTATTGTATGCTGAACTGGATGAACCTGCAACTATGCCCAAACCAAAGCAATTTATCGCTGCCCCGCTGGATGCCTATGCCGAACGGATCACGACTGGGGTCGCCTATTTCGGCGGGATCTTGCTGCTGCCGTTGCTCTTTGCCTACCTGAGCAACAATCGTTGGGGCGGCTTGCTGATCCCCACTGCCGTTGCGCTGCTGATCGCCCTGTTCCTGCTGCTGACCTACCTAAGCCAACCGACGCGCTACAGCATCGAAGGTGAGCAACTGGTGATCCGCCAACGCTGGTTCATGCCGCTTCGCATCCCGCTCAAGCAGATCTCCGGCGTATCCTTCGTGCCCCAGCTAGCCCAGATCCCCCAGCACGGGATTCGCTTCGGCTTCAATCCGGGGGTGCATGGCTACCAAGGCCCGTTTTACCTCACCGACTTTGGACGGGTGTTTATGCTCGCCACCAACCGCGAACGGCTGGTAGCACTGGCGCGTTACCCCGCCGAGCCGCTCATCATCAGCCCCGCCAACCCGCGTGATTTCGTGCTGGCCATGCAGGCTGAGGTCGGCTCTGAGGGCGAGCGCAGGTAAGGGGTATATCGTGGCAGACAACCCACATCAGACGCACCGCCTTGCGACACCGCCCGCGTGTGGGGTGCAGCCCGGCGATCTGCTCGGACAACGCTTTCAGCTCATCAATCTGTTGGGATGGGGCGGGCAGGCCGTCGTCTTTCGGGCCCTTGACCAAAGCACCGGCGAACGCATTGCGGTCAAGGTTGTTCGCACCGATCTGCCCGCCCCTGCCTATCAGGATGCGTTGGGCGTGTTGCGTTGGGAAGCCCGCCTGCTCCAGCGCATCCAGCACCCCGCGCTGCCGCGTCTGATCCGCTTTGAACACGATCCAGCCAGTGGGCGCACATGGCTCGCGCGGGAGGTGATCGAGGGTGTGCCGCTCGCCGAGTGGACGAGCCAAAGCACGCACCGCCTTGCTAGCCCACATAGTTCCGACGTAGTCCGCGATTGGGCGATCCAGATCAGCCAGATGTTGCGCTACTTGCACAGCCTCAACCCACCCGTGATCTGTGGCGACCTGAAGCCCGCCAATCTCATCCGCCGCACCGATGGCACACTGGCGCTGATTGATCTGGGCGCGGCGCAGACCCTCACGCTGCACCCGCCCCAGCAAGCCCGCCCCCGCTTTGGTACGCCCGGCTATGCCCCGCCGGAGCAACTCGGCGGGCGCGAGATGGACGAACGCGCCGACTTGTTTAGCTTGGGGGTCGTGTGCTACGAACTGCTCACCGGTATTGACCCGACCTTTGCGCCGTTGCAATTCGATTGGCTCGCCCTCACCGCCGCCGCCCCTGCGCTGGCCGATGCCATGCGTTGGGCTTTGCACCCCGATCCCGAACAACGGGCCCCGACGGTTGCGGCATGGCTCGCCACCATCACCGATGTTGACCCGCCGGAACCGCTCAGTGTGGGCTTTGGGGTGCAACTCCGTAGCTACACCGACCTAACCAAAACCGCCCGGCAGCATCCGCGCCTGATCGAAACCAGCATCGAGCAGCGCACACTGGATGCGTGGCTGGCACAGCAGCCCGATCCGCAGCTAGCACTTTTGCTGCATCGGCTGCGGGCCGCGCGGCGCACGGCCAAGCCCCAGCAACGCGCTCTCGACACCTTCTATGCCGCGCTGGTCCCGCTCAACAATGCCGTTGCGTTGCGGGTCATCCCAGAGCAACTGGAACTGGGAGCCGTGCCTCTGCGTCACTGGCGCATCTGGAGCAAGCCGCGCCAGCTCACGCTGCTCAACCCGGCCCCGCACCCGATCCGCTATGAGGTGGTGTGTGTGCCCAACCGCAGCAGCGATCTGCGCCTGATACAGGAGGATAAGCGGCGGCGGAGTGCTACAGGCATCATCCCGCCCGGTGGCAGTGCGGTGCTGGCGGTGGTGGCTACTGCCACGAAAGGGCAACATCAGGGTACGCTTCAGATCACGTCGGGCGGGCAGCAGGTGCAGGTAGGGTATACGCTCGAAGGCGTGGCGGGGGTTCCCGTCGGGCAGCAGTTTGTGCGCTCACTGGATGCGATCAGCCTTGCCCAACCCGGCGTGTTAGCCGATCTGGAAGCCCTGATCGAGCGGGGCGTATTGGCCCGTTGGCTGCGTGCCCAAGGCAACAAGCAGCAGGCGGCAATGGTTGAGCGGGCCAGCCGCAGCGGGGGGCAATTGCCTTTGCAACGGTGCCTCCTGATCGCCACGCTGCTGCACCCGCTCAGCCCGCAACGCTACCCGCGCCTTGTGCTGCACGGAGCCGAGCAACGGCGGCTAGATGTAATCGCCGGTGAGCGGGTGCGCTTTATCTACGAGATCGAGAATACGGGCGAATACGCCTGTTCGGTCTCGTTTGTCAGTGACAACCCCCTGCTTCAGATTGAGCAGACTGGGCTGGTTGTGCCGCCTATGAGCGTGATCGAATATCCGGTGGTCATTATCCCGCCGCCGCACCACCCGCCCGGCCCGTATGACTTGAGCCTTGAGCTGTGGAGTGGCGATCTGGTGCTGCCATTCACGCTGCCGGTGCGGGTGCTGGCGCGGCATTGGTGGCAACGTTGGGCGCGTTGGCTGCTCGGCGAGTGAGGCGCGGGCAATGCTGCACATAGTTGGAATTTAGCCTTGACTGAACCAGAGAGTGAAACCTATGCCGCTTGAACCCCACCGCGATCACATCTATGCGGGCGATTGCCGCGAGGTGCTGAATGCCTTGCCCGCCCAGAGCGTAGACCTGATCTTCGCCGATCCGCCCTACAATCTGCAACTGCGCGGCGAGCTGTGGCGGCCCAACATGACGAAGGTGGATGCCGTAGACGATGCGTGGGATCAGTTTGCCGATCTGTCCGCCTACGATCAGTTCACCCGCGAATGGCTCACCGCGTGCCACCGTGTGCTGAAGGAGACCGGCACGATCTGGGTGATCGGCAGCTACCACAACATCTACCGCGTCGGCAACATGATGCAGGACTTGGGCTTCTGGTTGCTCAATGATGTGGTCTGGATCAAGAGCAACCCGACCCCGCAGTTTCGCGGGGTGCGCTTTACGAATGCCCACGAGACGCTGCTGTGGTGCAAGAAATCCGCTGATCAGAAACGCTACACCTTCAACTACCACGCCATGAAGCAGATGAACGATGAGAAGCAGATGCGGAGCGATTGGTACATCCCGATCTGCAATGGTGCCGAGCGGCAGCGGGTGAATGGCAGCAAAGCCCACACCACGCAGAAGCCGGAAGCCCTGCTCTACCGCGTGATCCTCGCAAGCAGCAATCCGGGCGATCTGGTGCTCGACCCCTTCTTTGGCACGGGCACCACTGGCGCAGTCGCCAAGAAGCTGGGGCGGCACTACATCGGCATCGAGCGCGAACCCGCCTACATCGAGGTGGCACAGGCGCGGCTGGCGGCAATCCCTGCGCCTGCGGTGCCCTTCGATGATCTGGCGGTGTATGGGCAATACCCGACGCGCCGCACCGCTCCCCGCATTCCGTTTGCCACGCTGCTGGAACAGGGCTTGCTTACGCCCGGCCAGTTGCTCTACTTCCGGCGCGATCCGCAGCGCACCGCCACGGTGCTGGCCGATGGCTCGGTGCGGCTGGCCGATGGGCAGCGCGGCTCGATCCACCGCATGGGGGCCGTGATCGGCAATACGCCCGCCTGCAACGGCTGGGAGCAGTGGTATGTTGCCGATGCCACCGGCACGCTGCACCTGCTCGATGCCCTGCGCGAACAGGTGCGCGGCGGTGTGGATTAGGTGCTATGGGGCGGGAGGCAGGGGGCAGGTGCTTTAGGGTGAGGCTGCTGCTGATTCCTCAGCCCCCGTCGCTTGTGTAGCCCCCGAACCCTGCCGCACATGTCCGGCAAGGTAGGGTATAATCCCTATAGCATAGGCATAGTTGCCTAGCTCTCGCCGTACTACGAAGGAGGACGCGCACGATGCAAACCGGATCGGCGCAACGCTGGTGGCTCCCCGCCTTGATCTTTGCGGTGGTGGTTGCCCTCGATCAGCTGGCTAAACTGTGGATCCTAGCGAATCTGGGGCCGGTGCCCTTGATGAAGGTGATCCCGATCATAGATGATTGGCTACGGATTGTCTATTGGCGCAACACTGGCGTGGCATTCGGGCTGTTCCAAAACAACTCGGAACTGTTCACCGCCGTTGCCCTGTTGATTACGGCAGGTGCAATCTATGCCTATGCCCGCCACCTGCCCAACGAGAAGCTGCTCGTACAGGTCAGCATGGGCTTGATCCTCGGCGGTGCAATCGGCAATGTCATAGATCGGGTGCGGCTCGGCTATGTGGTGGATTTTATGCAAGTGGGCTGGTGGCCAATCTTCAACCTTGCCGATAGTGCAATTACAGTGGGTGCATCACTGCTCGGCGTGTACCTGCTCTTTGCGCCGGACGAGGAGCCAGCTAGCACGCCCGACCCACACGACGACCATCTGCTCAGTGAGCTACTGACCCCCGAACCCGCCCCGTCTGCCACTCGTCCCGAACGCACCCCACCGCCCCCAGAGCAAGCTGGCTCATGATCGGGTGCGAAGGGCACAGTGAACACGATGCAGATGAGACCTTTACGCTTGTCGTTGGGCCTGAGCATAGCGGTGAGCGGCTTGATCGGTATGCCGCCGCCGAGTTGAGCGACTACACCCGCTCGCAGGTGCGCCACCTGATAGATGACGGACACGTTCTGCTGAATGGGCGCAGTGTGAAAGCGGGGCAGATCCTCAAGGCGGGCGATCTGGTGCAGATCACCCTGCCGCCGATCCAGCCGAGTGCGCTCATGCCGGAAGCGATCCCGCTCGAGGTGATCTACGAAGATCGCCTGATCGCCGTGATTAACAAGCCGGTGGGCATGGTCGTGCATCCTGCGCCGGGCCACGCGCACGGCACGCTGGTGAATGCGCTGCTGCACCGCTACCCCGATCTGGCGATTGGCGGCACGGTGCGGCCCGGCATCGTGCATCGCCTCGATCAGGATACATCCGGCTTGCTGGTGGTGGCCCGTAGCGATGCGGCCATGCAGCACCTCACCGCGCAGCAGCAGAGCCGGAGCATGCACAAAGCCTACCTTGCAGTCGTCGAAGGTCGCTTCAAGGAGCCGAGCGGGATCATTGATGCGCCGCTTGGTCGGCATCCGACGGATCGGCGGCGACAGGCAGTACGGGCGGATGGACGCGAAGCGCGGACATTGTACCGTGCCGTTGAGCCGCTCGGCGAGTATACGCTGATCGAGGCGCGGCTGGTGACGGGGCGCACCCACCAAATCCGGGTACACTTCGCCCACATCCAGCACCCCGTACTCGGCGACCCGCTCTATACGCCGCGCAAACGCCCTACCTTTGGGCTAACGCGGCAGTTCTTGCACGCCGCCCAGCTTGGCTTTGTCGTGCCCACCACAGGCGAATGGCGGATGTTCGAGGCTCCGTTGCCGCCCGATTTACAGGCGGTATTGGGCAAGCTGCGGCGCATGGCCTAGAGGCACGGCCCGCAAGCCGAGCGATGTACCTGTGGGGTAATCTTGACGCTACACTTGAATACCGTTACAATCAATCTTGATTGCTCACTGTGCGTTGCATCATGGGGTGCCAAGATGCGCGTGACGCGGCACCGCCGTGCAGAGCATACTAAACAGGAGACGTGTGTGGCTGGTCTGCGTCATCGTGTCCGCATCGCCGCGTTGCAAATTCTGTACGAAGTGGATAGCAGTGAGCACCCGATTGACGCAGTAGTCGCGCGGCGGCTTGCTGATGAACACTTCACCCCCGAAGGCGAGGAGTTTCTGCACACCCTCGTGCTGGGCGCGTGGGAGCATCGCCAGTACCTCGATCAGGTGATCGAAGAAGCTGCCCCCAACTGGCCCGTAGACCAGATGCCGAGTGTGGATAAGGCGATTCTACGGATTGCCCTGTTTGAACTCCTGTTGGACGAAGCGGAACACACGCCAGTCAAAGCTGTCATCAATGAAGCGGTTGAGTTGGCGAAACATTTTGGCAGTGATAACTCCAGCCGCTTTGTGAATGGTGTGTTAGGTTTTGTTGTCAATAAATATGGTGAACAGCCTGAAGCCTAAGTGGGCATCACTCACACGGCTGTCCGCTTGCATAGCTCCTGATAGGAAAGGTGGTATCCAGTGACAATGGTCTCTGATTTGGAAGCTCGCTTGCAGAAGATTATCGCTAATCAGCTTGGTGTGGATGAGGATAAGGTGCAGCCCTCAGCCGCCTTCATTGCCGATCTCAAAGCCGATTCGCTGGATCTGGCAGAGCTGATGATGTCGCTCGAAGATGAGTTCAAGGTGGTTATCTCGGAAGATGATGCCGCCACGATTAAAACCGTCGGCGACGCTATCGCTTACATCCGCGACCATCTCGGCTAGCGTCGTTTCCACAGACCTAAGCCCGCGGCAATGCAGCCTTCGCGCCGTGCGTTGCCGCTTCGCTTCCCAAGCTGAGTTACCATGAATTTCTTTGGGATCGGGTTATTTGAAATCCTGCTGGTGCTGATCTTTGCGCTTGTGGTGCTAGGCCCTGAGCGGCTCCAGACGTTGGGGCGGCAAGCGGGCAAGCTCACCGCGCAGTGGCTTGCATGGCAGCAATCCTCGCCCGAACTCCAAGCGGTGCAGCGCATGCGCGGCGAGTTTGAAGCTGAGATCAATGCGTTGCGTGATGAGATTCTGCGGGCAAAGGAGCAGCTCAATGTTTCGGCGGAGGTGCAACGCCTGCAAGAGGAAGGGCGTAGCATCCAGTTCCCGCAGGTGATGCAGGACAAGCTCAAGGTGGAGCCGCCCGAAGCCGCGCCTGCCGAGCCGCCCGCCGACGATCTGCCCGCATCCGCAAGGGTCGCCGCAGGGGATCAGGCAGACCCCGTAGGGGAGCAGGCGGCAGGCTCTCCGCCCGCGTCCCCAGCTCCAGAAACGATAGATACCGCCCTGCCGGAGCTACCGCTCGAAGGGACTGTACCGCATACTCCTGTGCCTGCTGTCGCCGCGCCTACCGCCGCTGCCCCTGCCACAGCACCTGAAGCGGCTCTGCCACCAGAGCCGCCGAGCAATGGGCACTACCCGGACTACCCGGAAGTCGAGACTCAGCTGAAGCTCATGAGCGAGCAGATTACGCAACTGCAAGGCGAGTTGAGTGCCATGCGCCGCCTGCTTGCTACACGCGGCATTGTGGATACGAGCCGCTACGCACCGCCGGAAGAACAGGAGGCACTGCGCCAATGAGTGTTGCCAATAACAACCTGCCCCCTACCACTGCGGATGTGCAGCCGATGTCGGTGTTTGAGCACCTGATCGAGCTACGCACACGCCTGATGTATGCGGTGCTGGGGGTTCTTGCGGGGACAGTCATCGGCATGCTCTTGGTCTTTGGCCCACCGCAGATTGTAGATGTTATCATTCGCGCCTTCACGCCTACGGACAACCCCCAACCACTCTCGGCGGTGGGCACGGCCGAAACCTTCACCAGCTACATGTCGGTCTCAATCTGGGTTGGCATTATCCTTGCTATGCCGTGGGTGGTCTACCAACTCATCGCCTTCATCGTGCCCGGTCTCACCCCGCAAGAACGCCGTGCCGTCTTTCTGACGCTGCCCTTCGTGACGCTGTTTTTCGTGTTGGGCATTCTGTTTGGCTGGTTTATTACCGTGCCTGCGGCGATCCAGTTCCTAATCGGCTTCAGCGAGTCGGAGTTGATCCAAGTCAAGCCGTCCATCTCCAACTTCCTTCAGACGGTGACGATGCTGCTGCTCATCAATGGGATTGTGTTCGAGCTACCCGTCGTGATCTATATCCTAGCGCGGCTCGGTGTGGTGACGGCCCAACAGCTCGCTCAGTACCGCCGCTATGCGATTGTGGTTGTCACGATTGTGTCCGCGATTGTCACCCCGACGGGCGATCCGATCAACCTGCTGCTGCTGGCCATCCCGATGTATATGCTCTACGAGCTAGGGATTATCTTCGCCCGCTTTACCCCCGCCTCGCGCTCCGCACGCACCAAGTCCTAAGCTACGCCCGCCCGCTACGCCCATTGACTGGATCAACTCATCAACGTTGCCCGCACCCTGCGCTCCCCACTCTAACGAGGGCACGGGGGGCACGGCTTAGGCTATGCCAATGCCGCATGCAGTTGCCCCCGTCACGCGCAGCTTGCCCTGCCTGCGCCCCATACATAGCAACGGGCGGGAGTCAATTGTATGACTCCCGCCCGCTCGATCCGCGTAGATCTACGCGGCATCATCTGTTGACCGTTGCTTGTGCCGCTACTGCCGCACGGTGAATGGGAGATACTGCCGGAACGGACTGACACCCTGCTCCAGCGTGATGCGTTGCGACTCGAGCGTCACGACGGAAGCGTTGCCCGCCCCGTCAATTACGCGGGCATAGATGTACTGATCGCGCCCGCCCTGCATAGACTGCAAGCCAGTAAAGACGCTCCAGTTGCGGACGGTGAAGGTGAATGCCCCTTCACCATTATTGGTAGCATTCGCAACTTCCACCCCGCGCCAGTCGAGATTGTTGACGGCGGCAAGCTGGGACTCATCAGTCAGGTCGAAGCGTTGCGTGCTATTTGCCAGCCACACCCCGAAGAAGGGTTTGTTGGAGTTCTTTTCGCCATAGCCCGTGTCGGTGATCTCCAGATCGGTGAAGCGAATATCTACCAGTGGCGTACTGACGGTGCTGATCGGGCTGTTACTCGCATTGACGATCTGCATCGCGCTGGTGTATACGCCGGTAATCTGGGGCGCGGTGCGATCCAGCGTCATCGTGAAGCCATTGAATGTCCGGCGGTTGCCAATGCTATCGGTGACTTCAATCGTCACGGTGTAGTCGCCATCCTGCGGGTTGAATTGGTCAATCGGGATCAAGCCGCTGGGCACACCATTGATCGAGGTGGCTGGGGTAATCTGCCCGAAGCGCACATCTTGAATGCTGTTGCATTCGCCCGGATTGCGTGTGACGCTCCCGAAGTAGAACGGGGAACGGGTGAAGCTCGGATCACCCGCCATTGCGCCTGCGCCGCCGAAATCTTGGAGCAGTGCGCCAGAGGCTTGGATCTGGGTGAGGTTGCGCTGGAGGAAGGGGTTCTCCACAGTCACCGCGACATCTACGCCGGGGTCGTACATGATGCTTGCCTCAAGTATCTCGGATGACAGCCCCGTTTCCCCATCATACAGCCGCCCGCGAATGGTGCGAGCTTCGCAGGCAACCCCAGCCGCAGGAGCCATCGTCCAATCTACCGTATTGTTGGAGGGCAGATTGTCACGCGGCGAGAAGTTACTCCCGTCGTTGCTCAAGTCATACCCATATGCCCGTCCTTCAATCGCATTGACTATCCCGAATTGGGCTTTGACCTGCTGCGAGCGCGTCATCCGATCATTCAAATTGGTTGGATCAAGGATGGACAGGCGACCCTGTGGGTTGGGGGGTGGGGTCGGCGTAGGTGTCGCTGGAATCGGGGTCGGGGTTGGTGGTACTGGCGGCTGGATGCCCCCCGGATCCACGTTGTACTTCACGCCACGAATATCTTCCACCGCCCACGTGATGACCTTAGCGCGTGCGCCGATCCCAATATCCACGATGGATGCTTTCTCACCATCCTGCGATACTTTGACGGGCGTTGAGTAAGCACCCGTTGCCGCGTTGAAAGTCATATAATGGGCTTGTTGCAGGGCACGCACATAGTTGTTGCTCCGCAGGCCTTTCAACTCCATCGAGAAATGGACAATGCCTTCTGCCGCAATGATATGCGGATCGCCTGCGTGCGGGTTCTCGGTGGCAATCAAGCGGGCGGGCGGGGCCCATGTTATGCCCCCGTCGGGGCTGCTTGAGAAAGCGATCCCGTAGCCCTGCCAAAAGCGATCCCCGACTTGGAAGATCTGCGTCATATAAAGTATGCCGGTCGAGCGATCATACGCAATATCTGGAAACCATGCCGTGCGCGTGAAGCCAAACTGCCCACTGATCGGCACGATGGTAAAGTCCCCCCCATCGCGGTTGCCGCGGGCATAGCCTGCTTTCCATGTCGTATTCTGGCTGTCTTGGTATTCATAAACAATATGCACCCCAGCTGCGGGGCCTGTGCCAGCTACCGCAATGCTCACGTTGCGGGCCAAGTAGGTATTCGGCCCGACAAATGCCGGAACCCAGCCGTTGGGTCCAGCGCGGTAGGCAAAGGCGGCATTAGAACGCCCATCACCTACGCCATCTGACCACGCAATGAACGGGATGTTGGTAGCATCAAGGTCAAGATCAACACTCGTGGCAAAGCTATTACCACTGAAAACGGCCTCGCTGATCCACTGCCCGGGCTCACCACGTTGCTCATTGCGATAGTAGACAACGTTACTACTACCATCTATAAACACAACATGGACAATCCCATCGGAACCGACAGCGACCCGTGCGCCGGCGGCAAATTCCCGCGCTGAGGAGCGGTGGATCACTTGCACGCCCTGCCATGTAATCGCTGTGCCAGCCGCGTCGAGCTCGCCCCGCACATAGTATACGTCGCCGGTATTGCCGCCCGGCGTAAACATCCATGTCACATGGACAAATCCCGCATCATCTACGGCGACACGCGGGTTGAACACTTCCGTACTTTGCGAGCCGGGCACCGGCAACGGACCACTCCACGCAAAGGCTTGCGTGACAAGGGCGAATACCGTCAGCAGGATTGCACCAGCAATCAAGAGGGTGCGATAGGTATGCGAGCTACCTGCGTGCCAAAATTGCGAAAGACGTTGCATGAAATTCCTCACTGTTGCTGCACAAGGCGCAAGTTATCAAATAATGCTCCGCCGTCGCTGCCAGCATACGCGCCTACGCCTGTGCCCAAGAGCGGCGTAGCCAGCGTGCCAGTAGCAACAGGCGAGCCATCCAGCGTCATTGTGATGGTTGTACCGACAACGGCGAGGCGAAGGGTATGCCAATCGTTGTCTACTTTGAACTCTGGCTCGGAAGCTAATACGGTTGCCTGCCCCGCCACGACGTGCATCAGGGTGATGCCGGGAAAGCGTGGGGCATTCGCGCTACCGAACATGCCCACGACGTAGTTCTGGTCATCGGCATAGCCAAGCAGGAACCCAGCGTGGGTGTTGTAATCGAGAGCAACTTGCCCTTCTAGCGCACCATTGCCCGCAAGTGCATCCGGCGCAATCGCTAGGACATCATTCAAGGGGTACATCGAGAGGTCATTATACGGTGAGGATAACGCACCGTTCCACACACTCCACGCCACTACGCCCGCCGGATCGGGCTGAATTTGCCCAAACCGCCACCCACTCAGGTCGTCCAGATCGCTGCCATCAAAGGTATAGCGGGCAACTTCCTGCTCATTGGCAAGGATTGGATCAAGCTCTGGGGCGGCGGGCAGTGGCTCTACCGCCGGGAACTCCACCGTCGGGAACGGCGGCGGGTCAGGCATCGGTGAGCCAATGATGATGGTAGACATCTCGCTGGGTGACCGATCAATTGCAGTGGGGGCGACCTGCTCGGCAACTTGGGGGCTGCGCTCCGAAAAAGCCTGCCCCGACACAACCACCAGCAGCAGGGTAACGACCAAGCCAGCCGCAATAAACAGTGGGTAACGTTTCATATAGATACTTCTCCCTAAACTGGAACAGCATTCCCGCTATTCCTTTTGGATCGCTTTGGATCGCTCAAAAGACCTTCACACGTAGATTGTACCAGCATCTTGTGAGTTTTGGCTGAGGGGAATATGAGGAACATCCATGACGTGACGCACACCGCACTGAGGGTAGCCTGAAGGGAGTCTCAGTAGGTAGCGGCGGTTCTGCCCAGCACTGCTTGCGATAGGTCTGAACACGTAGGGCAGGCGCGTAAGATGGTCTGGATGAACGACGTGGATCTGGTATGGTATTGAATTGAGACATACTATACCCCTCTACAACGCAGAGTATAGCATACCGATTTTGCCCTGTCAATGCGCATTCTATCCCCCAAACGGTGTATCTTTTGGGGGCTTGACAGGCGGAGCGACACAGTGCTACAGTAGGATTTAGGTAGCCGCTACTGGATGCGTGTGTGTTACGTGTTAAGAGGACCAACCTTACAATGTCACCTCAGCCGCCGTTGCCTATAACGTGGAGCTTTCAGCCGATGGGCGAAGCCGCCCTGCTGGTGCAAGCCCAGCCCGACCCTGCGCTTGATCCGGCGGAACTGGCGGCTAATCGCATGGTGCTGGCACTGGCGGATCTGCTTGATGCGCTGGCCCTGCCCGGCATCGAGGCGGTGGTTCCGGCGATCAGCTCGGCTCTGATCCGCTACGACCCCGCCCAGCTTCCGCCCGCCCGCCTGCACGCCGATCTGCGCCGCATCGTGGCTCGGCTCGCTCCTGTGCCTGCCATGCCCACCCGCGTTGTCACTGTGGCGGTGCGCTACGGCGGTGCGGCTGGGCCTGATCTGGTGGAGGTTGCGGCCCGGCTTGGCATCACGCCAGCTGAGGTGATTCGCCTGCACACGGCGCAGATCTATCGGGTCCTGATGATTGGCTTTACGCCCGGCTTTGCCTACGCGGGCATGCTGCCACCTGCGCTGCACCTGCCGCGCCGCAGCACCCCGCGCACCGTTGTGCCGCAGGGCAGTGTGGCGATTGCCGCTGGGCTGACGGGCATCTATCCGGCGGTGCTGCCGGGTGGGTGGCATCTGATTGGGCACGCCGAGCTAGAGCTATTTGATCCGCAGGGCGAGCCGCCGTGTCTGTTGCTGCCCGGCGATGGGCTACAGTTTCAGGTTCATCCTGATTCGTCAGTGGAGCCGCTGTGAATACGGTGGCGCGAGTCCACGATGCAGGCATGCTGACCACCATCCAAGATGGGGGGCGCACCCGCGCCCTGCGCTACGGCGTGCCGCAGAGTGGTGCAATGGATCGTTTTGCGCTTGCCGCCGCCAATCTGCTGCTTGGCAATCGGCCTGATGCGGCTGCCCTCGAAATCACGGCGGGCGGCGTGGAGCTAGAGCTGCTTGCGCCAACCCTGTTCGCCATCACGGGCGCAGAGGTGCCGGTTACGCTCAATGGCTGGGCGGTTCCAACGTGGCAGGTGGGGTATGGCGGGCGGGGCATGCGCCTCGCGCTGGGCTATCGGCGGGGCGATTGGGGCGCACGGTGCTATCTGGCGGTGGCGGGCGGCATCGCTGTGCCGGCTGTGTTGGGGTCAGCTAGCACCTACCTACCCGGCGCGTTTGGCGGCTATGCCGGACGCAAGCTGGCGCATGGCGATGACCTACACGCCTATCCCTGCCAACGTGATCCGGCGGCGTATGTCGGGCGGGCGTGGGATCTGGCAAGCCGGCCTGCGTACCGCGCCTGCCCTAGCGTGCGCCTGATTGTCGGAGCGCACGCCGATCTGTTCGATGCCGCGACCCTTGCCCACTGCACCAGCACCCGCTACCACATTGGGCCTAGCTCCAATCGCATGGGCTACCGGCTGCACAGCCCGCAGGCCCTGCACCCGTCTAGCCCAGCGAGCATTGCCTCGTTGGGGGTGCTGCCGGGCGTGATCCAAGTGCCCCCCGATGGGCAACCGATTTTGCTGATGGCGGATGCCCAAACGACAGGTGGCTACCCGATCATCGGCGTGGTGATCACGGCTGATCTGCCTTTGGCGGCGCAGCTCCTGCCGGGCGATCAGCTTCAGTTTGCATTCACCACCCACGCCGAGGCGGTGGCCGCCCGCGCCCAGCTCCAGCACTGGCTGGCTCAGGCCGCCCACCTGCGCCCACGCTCGGCGGCGTATGCCGCCCCCGTATGAGCGGGTGGCAGAGGCAAGCTCGGCTCTGGCTAGGCTTCCTCTGCGAGCATCTGCAAGAAAGCCCGCACCACATACGGATCAAATTGGGTGCCCGCCTGCTGTTCGAGGTAGGCCCGGGCTTGATCTGTTGCCCACGCTTTGCGGTAGGGCCGATCTCGGCGCAGCGTGTCCCACACATCCACCACCGCTACGATCCGCGCCGCAAGCGGAATCTCATGATCGCGCAAGCCCTGCGGGTAGCCGCTCCCATCCCACCATTCGCTGTGTGAAAGTGGGATGACCAATGCGGGCCGCAAAAACGAAACATCGTTGAACATGGCATAGGCGATCTTGGGGTAGCGGCGCAGTTGCTCCTTCTCGTCGTGCGTAAGGGTTCCAATCTTGCCGAGCAACGTATCAGGTAAGCCGAGCTTGCCAATCGCGTGCAGCAACGCCCCGCGCCGGATCGTGGGCTGTTCCGTATCGGGGATGCCGATGTACGCAGCCAACTGCACCGCCAGATTGGCCACTTGCTCGGTGTGCCCGCCGGGCATCTGATCGCGCATATCCACGACCCGGGCCAAGCCGAGTAGGGTCGCATCGAAGGCGTGCAGCAGCTCGTGGATGTGGCGGTGGTAATCCATTGAGAGCTTGGCCTGATCCATCATGCGCCGCAACAGCACCAGTTCCTTCGCGCTGAACTCGTGATCGCGCTCAATCGTGTTCAAGTATTCGTGCGGCTCTTTGAACTCCAGCAAGATCGGCACATCGCTCGACCAGCGCACCACGCGGTTTTTGCCGGTGCGCTTCGCGGTAATCAAGGCTTGGTCAGCACAATCAATCAACGCATCCAGCGAAGTAGCCTGATGTTCGGGATAGGCGGCTAACCCAATGCTCACCGTCACATACAGATTGTGAGGATCATAGGGGACTGCCTGTTGGTTGATGTATTGGCGTAGCTCTTCAACAATCTGGGCGGCGGCATCGAGGGTGGTATTGACGAAGATCAGGGCGATCTCCTCGCCGCCGTAGCGGCCGATAATCACATCCGGGGGGAGTGTGTCACGACATATTGCCGCCACTACCCGGAGCACCTGATCGCCTGCCGCGTGCCCGTGCGTATCATTGACGCGCTTGAAGTTGTCTACATCCAGCATCGCCGCAACCATTGGCTGCTCAGCTGAGCAGGCTTCAGCCCACGCTTGTTGTGCCAATTCAAAGAAGCGGCGCCGATTGAAAATCTGAAGCAAGCCGTCAATCGTGGCGAGATGATAGACTTCTTCGTAGAGGCGGGCATTTTCGAGGGCTACCGCCACCGTATCCGCAAACGCACTAGCAAGGTAGACATCACGCTCATCAAAGGCATGCGGGTTGCGACTATCAACGGTGATTACGCCGATCACCTGCCTATGTACTTTGATCGGCACAACCATCCACGCATTGATATGATCGAACGTGGGGCTGGACAGAAAGCGTTCGTTGCCTACTACGCGGCGCACAATCGGCTCGCCATACAATATCACAGGGTACAACGGGTCAGCCTCCGTAATGGGGTAGCGGAGGCCATCCGAGCCGGGTGGCAGATTGCGCCCAGCCACTGCCTCAAACACATTATCGCGCACCATCTGCACAGAGGCACTGTCGTGTTCAATCACTGCGGCGAGCCGCTCTAGCACCACCCGCAGCATCGCTACCCGATCCAGCGTGGATGCAACGACTGCCCCCGCTTGGCGCAAAATATCGGCTTCTTCGGCGTGGCGGCGGGCTTCGCTGTAGTGTTGGGCATTGCGAATGGCAATCGTAGCCTGATCTGCAAACAGTTGCAGCAGCTCCAGATCTGTTGCGGTGAAGTTCAGGCGGGCGTGATCCACGCCCAAGGCAATCACGCCCACGAGGGTTTCGCCGGCCAGCAGAGGCGCGGCCATGCCGCGATTCAGGTCGGCCTGCTCATACCCAGCCGGAAGCGGTGCAAAGGCGTGATAATCATCGTAGATCAGGGCTTGGCGGGTGCGGGCCACATAGCCCATGAGGCCCTCGTGTACACCCTGTGTGTGGCCTTCAAAGCCTGCATCAACATTGATCGAGGCCATAATGCGGAGGACATTGTGCTTGCTATCATACAGAGCTAGCTCGCCCCCGATGCCGCCCGTCAGCCGGATGGCTCGTTCGAGGATCGAACGCAGCAGGACGGGCAACGATAGCTCGGTGGAGATTTCATTCATGGTCGTTCGCAGGGCCTCAAGCTGGGCCACGCGAGTCTGTTCAGTGCGGAGGAGGTGTTGATTGAGCTGCACCATCGCTTGCAAGCGGTGTTCGTTGTCGCGCAGTTGCTGCTCGCTCAAGCGGCTCTGGGTAATGTCGGTACTGAGATTGCCCACTGCTGCAACTGCGCCACGCTCATCAAAGAGCGGGAAGCGTGCGGTCTGAAAGATATGCACCTCATCAGCAAGGGTGATCTGTTCTTTGACCTGAAGTGTGCGGCCAGTGCTAAAGACGTGCTGGAATTGGGTGTGCCAATCAGCCAAGATTGGCTCCGGCACCAGCCCAGTGTGATCGAGGGGCTTGCCAATGACAGCGTGCGGTAATACATTGAAGCGTTCGGCCATGTAGTTGCTCAGGGCAATCAGGTGCAGTTGCGGATCAATGAGATAGCTGATGATGGGCATGCCGGCGAACAGTTCACGGATCATCTGGAGCGTATCGAGCCGCTCGGTGGCGAAGTGCAGTTCGGGCAGATCGGAGGGGGGCGTGCATTGCTCCAGCGTCCACACGAGCACAGGTTGATGATTGTGGTGCAGCATAGTCGCAGTGGTTGTCACCAGCACAAGTGTGGTGTCAGTGGTGCGGAGCATTTGCTGAAAGGTATCGGGGGCGTGGCGTTGCAGGGTGCGCCAGCGTTCGGTCCACGTCGCCGCCGAGAGCTGCGGCTGGAGGGTGAAGATTGTGAGGTGGTTGAGATCAGCGTGAGCGAGGTGCAGCAGCGTGAGGGCGGCTGGATTGGCATACAGGAGCGTACCATGTGAATTGAACCAGAGCGTCGCGTGGGGCGATTGTTCGAGCAAGGCAAAGGCAACTTCAACCACATCGAGTGAAGCCGGATTGGTGACCACTCCTTGATCGGGTGCTGGTTGTGGTGGCATGCGTACTGTCACAGGTTGCTCTGTCGTTGCTCTCTAGCGGGCTATCCCCCGTGCTTTTGCTTTACCCATCGTCTCTGCGCTCTGGATCGGGTGGGCCTAGGTTGCCGTTCTGCTGGACGTGCAGGTGCGCGGTGATCATCTCTACGCTGGCTGGGCGCCCCAGCAGAAACCCCTGCAAGAGCTGGCTGTCGGTGGAGCGCAGCCATTCGCGTTGGTGCGGATACTCGATGCCTTCAACAATGACCGTGAGGTGTAGCCCACGGCCCAAGCTAATCAAGGCTTGCATCACCGCTTCGTCGGCAGGATTCTCACCGACCCCGGCGGCAAAGCTCCCATCGAGCTTGAGGATGGATACCGGTAGCTGGCGCAGGTAGGTGAGCGAGGCGTAGCCAGTACCAAAGTCGTCAAGGGCAATCTGCACGCCGATCTGCCGGAGTGTGCCGAGTACCTGCTGGGAGATGAGGATGTCGTGCAGGGCGGCATGTTCAGTTATCTCTAGAATAACATATTCTGGACTAAGATCATACTCACTCAGCAAATCTTCGATGTCGAACACAAGCTCTGGATCACGCAACGAATCGGCGGTTAAGTTGATACTCACGACAACCCGCAAGCCTTGCGCGTGCCATGCCGCGAGTTGTTGCATGGCGTGCTTCAACACCCACCGATCAAGAATACCGAGTAAGCCAATCTCTTCGGCGAGGGGCAGGAACGCGCCCGGTGGCAGTATTCCTAGCGTGGGGTGCTCCCAGCGGATCAGGGCTTCAAGCGCGATAATCTGGTTGGTGGCAATATCGGTAATCGGCTGGTAGTACAGGGTCAGGGCATTCTGGGTCAATGCGGTGCGGAATTCAGCTTCGAGCAGCAGCCGATTCTGGTGGGGCGGCGTGGTAGCTTGCTCAAAGACACGCACCCCGCCACTGGCTGATTTGGCGTGATACATGGCAATATCGGCTTGGGTCAGGAGGGTGCTGAACTGGCGTGTATCAGGATCGCTGATGGTAATGCCCACACTGCAATCGAGGTAGATCAGCTGCCCGCGGAGCTGAAAGGGCTGGTTGATCCGACTGATGAGGGTGCGGGCAATTTCGAGGGCATAGGTCACATCGGCATCAGGGATCAGCACAGCGAACTCATCGCCGCCTACCCGCGCGAGGAGTGACGGCTCTGCCACACATTGGTGCAGGCGTTCGGCAACTTGGATCAGGAGATCGTCGCCGGCATCGTGCCCCATCGTATCATTGACGATCTTGAAGCGATCAAGATCGAGGTAGAGGAGCGCGAGGTAGCGGCCACTGGCGGCGTATTCAGCCAGCTGAAAATTGCCCATCTGGTAGATCTGGCGGCGATTGGCAAGCCCCGTCAGATCATCCGTATATGCCAGCTTCCAGACTAGCTCCTCCTGCCGTTTCTGCCCGGAAATATCGCGGTAGCTGACGACAATGCCATTGAGCAGGGCATCGCCGATGCAGTTGACGGCGGTGACTTCGATCCAGCGATACGCTTGCTGGGGGCTGACCACACGCAACACAAGGCGCACGCGCTGGGTCGGCTCAGCGAGCAGGGCCGCAAGATGCGAGAGGGCGAGGTTGTAATCTTCAGGGTAGATGATCTCGGTCATGTGATAGGTATGCAGCTGCAATTGCTCCAGATCGTGCAGGGAGGTGTCATCTAACACGGCGTGCTTGATCGTGCCTTGGGCATCGAGCAGGAGGATGCCATCATTGATCTGCCACGCCACGGCGTGCATCCGTTGCAGCAAGGCCGGGTCAGGCTCAGGCAGATGTTCGCACGTCACGTCACGCAGCGCACCGATAATCTGCAACGGCGAGTCGGCGATTGCGGGTGCGCTAGGGGGCAGGGCATAGGCCCAACTGCGGAGCCACACGATGCTGCCATTGCGCGTGACGATACGGAAATCGCAGGTGCTATGGGGTTGCTCGCGGAGCTGGGTGTAGCTCGCTTGCACCGTCGCCCGATCATCGGGGTGGATCAGGGCATACCAGCCCCCATACCAATCAACAAGATCCGTGCGCGTGTAGCCGACCAACCGCAGCAAGAAATCGTCGGCGTGGAGCAGCTCCAGTGTATCGTTGGGCGTTAGGCGAACTTCATACAGGCAATCCGCAAGGTGGCCCACCATGTGTTGCCAGATGGCTGTGCGCGGATCGGATGTATGCGCTTCGGCGTGCTTACTGATCATGAATGCCTGTATATGGTTGGAACGACAACGCGACTATTACGGAACACCATAGCAGAATGGGGAAGCGCATTGTGAAACGTACACTTCTCTCTGCTATCGCAACTGCATGAACTATACCATTTTCAGCATCAAAATGCCAGAAGCACGCATAGCACACCGGTGTAATGCTTCCGCACGCCCGATCATACGGGGGCCGGTGTGTGGTATGATACACCTACGGTTTATCATCCGTACCAACCTGTATGTAAAGAGGAACAGCAATGGCGAACATCGTAGAGTTTGTGCGTGTGCTGTGGGCTATCGTATGGAATGCGATGGCCTTGAACCCACGACTGGCGCAAGAGGTTTACCAGTACCCACAAGCGTTCTGGTATATCCTCACTATCGTGTTCATTAGCGGTATCTCGCTGCTGATTGGGCAGAGCGTGATCTTGTTTGTCAACCGCGTGTCGCCGCAACGCTTTCTGCTCAGCTTGGTGATGAGCGGCTTTATGCAGATCGTCAGCATCATCTTGTGGGCCACCGTCGTCTTTCTCGCGGGCGACATATTGTTCAGTGCCCGCCCGCGCTTTGTGGATGTGCTGAACATTGTGATGCTGAGTACCGCGCCGTTTGTGTTTGGCTTTCTGGTGCTGATCCCCTATGCGGGCATGTTCGTGTACCGGTTGCTGAATGCGTGGAGCTTCATCATTGCGGTGGGCGCGATCCGCTTCACCTACAATGTGGGCTGGGGCAATGCGCTCCTTGCCGTCGGGCTGGGCTGGATCTTTGCCTATCTGCTCACGATCACTGTTGGCCGCCCCGTGATTGCGCTGCGTAATCGGATTGCCCGCCAAGTCGTTGGTACGTCGCTCGATGCGCGCCCGAAGGAGATTCTCAATGCGCTGATGCAGCAGGCCGGCACTCCGTCTGATCCAGCCGATAGCAACAAAAAGGGAGGCTCGGAACGATGATTGAACTACTTTTTGTGGGCTTGGTGATGCTGCTGCTGCTGTCGGCGGCTACGGCCCCGCTGGAGTCGCTGGGCTGGTATGCGGGCTGGTTTGGCGAGCGGCAGGATGCCCGTAGTACGGAGATCACCGTTGCGCCGGAGGTGGCCGAGCGGCCACCGGCCAAGCACTACATCGTCTATCTATCGGGGATTGGGGCGATTGATCCCGACACTATTCCGGCCGAAGAAGTGCGCTTCCTTGATCGGGTGGATGATCGCACGCCCGGCTCATATCTGATCCGCGACATCTTCCCCTATTCGGTGACGAATGTGGGGATGACCAGCAACCGACTGTTCTCGCGCCTGTGGGATTGGCTGCTGAATCTGCGCGAGGCGGGGCGCAAGCTCGGCGCGTTGGTGTTTGTGCTGAACATCCGCAACATGTTTCAGGTGGCGGTCTCTTCGGATACGCGCTATGGGCCAATCTATAATCTCGGTGTCACCAACGAAATCTTGATTGCGCTGCAACGGCACGGCTACGTACTCGGTAGCAATGTGCCGGTGACGCTGCTCGGATGGAGTGGCGGCGGGCAGGTCTCGATGGGCACGGCCACGTTTCTGGGCAACTACATCAAGGGCGACCTGCGGATCATTACGCTGGGTGGGGTGATGGCTTCGGAAGCGGGTGCGCTGGCCACCCGCAAAATCTATCAGCTGGATGGCGGCAAAGACCCGCTGGTCAAGTTTGGCGCACTGATTTTCCCGGGCCGCTGGCCCCTGTACAAAACATCCTACTACAACCGCGCCCGTGCGATGGGGCGCATTGTCCGCAAAGATATTGGCCCGCTCACCCACACCGGCAGCACCAACTACTTTGCCGATACGCCGATGCCCGCGCCGTACACCACCACCTATGCCGAGTGTGCGCTTGATGCGGTGATTGAGGCGATAGTTGCCGAGAAGATGATCTTCGACAGCACGGAAGATCGGGCGTGCGGCACGTCCTCCGCCAATCCTGCGCCGATGCTGCGCGGGCGGCAATCGCAGGATGTTTCGCCGATGGTTGAGCCGAATATCTTCGATGATATGCTGACGCATAACGACAGGCAATGATTGCCACCCTACGCGGAACGGTACAGTCAGTTGGGGTGGACTATGTGGTGCTGGATGTTGGGGCGGTGGGCGTATTGGTGTATGTGCCGGGCCCGCTGCTGCACAATCTGCCGCCTGCTGAGCAACCCCTGCTACTCTACACGCATCTGGTGGTGCGCGAGGATGCGCTGACGTTGTATGGCTTTGGCTTGCCCGAACAGCAGGCGATGTTTGCCACCCTGATCGGTATTACGGGGGTAGGCCCACGCCTTGCGCTGGCCATGCTCTCGACGCTCACGCCAGAGGAGATCGGCGTGGCGGTGGCGCAGGGCAATGTCGCCACACTGGTGCGTGTGCCCGGCATCGGCAAGAAGCTCGCCGAGCGGCTGGTGCTGGAGCTGAAAGGCCGCCTTGATCTGAGCAAGCTACCACTGACGGCAACGGCGGGAGCCGCAGCAACCTCGGCGGTAATCGCTCTGAATGAGGAACTCCGCGAGTTGCTGGTGAGCTTGGGCTATGGCCCACTGGAGGCACAGGCGGCGATTGCTGCGCTGCCCGCCGATGCACCCGCCAATCTGGAGGAGCGGCTGCGGCTTGCGCTGCGCTACTTCGGGGGGGTGTAAGCCCCAAGTCGATCTAAATCTATGCTGGGTGGGGAACGTGGGTCAGCTGCGATGGCTCTGTGCTGTCGCTAGCTTTCTTGCCATGCCCGCCACGCCTGCTCTAGCTCGGCAAGTGGTACGCCATACACGCCGACGTAATCGCCAGAACCGGGCTGGCGGTTGCCTGTCACCGCTAGGGCATCGAGCCGCTCGCGCCCGTGCGTTTCCAGCAGAAACTCGACGAAGCTGGCCCATTGGTAGTAGAGTTGGTTCATATCGTGGATCGAACGCCCGCGATAGTGCGTTGCCAGTGGCAACAGATTCGCGCTGTAGTTGTCGCGCACAAAGTCGCGGAACGACGGACTGCCGCCAAGCCAATAGCTGCCTGCGCCCCATGTGGCAATGCCTTCGAGCATGATCAGGTCGCTCTGCATATGCACCGCGCCGTAGCGATCATGGGCGAGCTGATGCACAAACTCGTGCGCGGCAATATTGATCACGCGGTGGTGGGGCAGGTCATTGCACGTCAACACCTCTAGCACCCGCTGATCGGTGCGGGCTAGCCCACGCAGCATGCAGCCTTGATCGTGGATGATCTGGGCCCGCATGCGGCTAGTGGGTGGGCTACCGAAACGCGCACTGACGTAGGCGAGGGCTTGATCGAGTTGCAGTGCAAGCGCGGGGTGATCAGCGGGGTGGTAGAGATCGGCGGGGATTGCCACATCGAGGTTGGGCTGCACCAAGAGCGTCTCCGTGCTGATGGGAGGGGCCGGCGCGAGCGTTGGCGGTGCGGCGGGGATGCGTTCATGCAAGCCGCTGGGCGGGGGCGGCACGACCCATGTTGGGGCAATCCGTTCGGCCGGGGCGGGACGGATCAGCCATAGCAGCGACAGCACGCCGATGCTGAGGAGCAGCACGACAATTGTGCGAAGCATTTCAGAGCGCACATACACGAGCGTACCGGCTACAGTAGCACGCCGTCGTCGTGGGGCAGCAGCACGCGGCGCAGGATCGGGATCGGGGGCGAGCCGTAGCCGATGTACTCATCGTGGAATCGCTTGAGCGAAAACTCCGTGCCCATTGCCTGCCGGTAGTCATCGAGCACTTTGTAGAGCAACAATTTGCCCAGTGTGTAGTTCAGGTAGCCCGCATCGTGGGTGCCGCGCCGTGCCTCGCGGCGGGCGGTCATTTCATCCATGTAGGCATTCTCCATAAAAAACGCCGTAGCCTCATCCAGCGACATGCCCTGCGTGTGCATCTTGATCGAACACACATAGCGGCAGTTGCGGATCAGGGCTTCGGCCAGCTGGGCCATACGGAGCTGCTGATTGGCGGGATCGTAGCCTTGTTCAAGCATCATCTGCTCGACATAATGGGCCCAACTTTCGTAGTGGGTGTAGGTGGCAAATACTTTTGCCAGCCGTGAGGGGGCTTGGCGCACCATTGAGAAATGCACGAAATGGCCCGGAAAGGCTTCATGCATAGAGACATCGGCGAGGGTAGCGTAGTCGAAGCGGGTCAGCCAGCTCTCGACCTCCTCCGGCGACCAGTGCGGCTCTGGCATGGTGATGTAGTAGAAGGATGGCGCGTCCTCTGGCTCGAAGGGCCCGGCGGTTTCCATCATGGCAAATGCCCAGCGTGCGAAGGGTGGTGTCGGGGCAACGATGTAGGGGGTATCGGTGGGCAGCGTAATCAGATCACGTTCGATCAAGAAGGCTTGCAGATCTTCGATTAAGCGCATCGTGACCAAGAGTAACTCTTCGGCGGCGGGGTGGTTGCGGGCGAGGGCTTGCATTTGGTCGGGCACACTCCGCTGTGGATCAAGCTGCCGCGCAAGCGTATCGAGCGCGGCTTTGTTGTGCTGTAAATCGGCTTCGCCAATCGCCAAGAGCTGATCGAGGGGCATATCTATAAGTTCGTTGTAGCGCAGCATCTTGGCATAGCGTTCGCTGCCGAGTGCAAAATTCGGCTGGGCATTGGGCAGCAGCTGGTGCGCCAGATAGTGGTGGAATGCACGCAGGGCCGCGACGGCGTGATCGCGGGCAGCCCACAAGTTGTGGCGCAGGTGCGGATCGTCAAGCGGCTGGAGTGGCTCATCGAGATCGGTGAGCAGGAAGTTGGTGAGGCCTTCGTAGACTTCGAGGGACTCCTCGACAATGATCGCGGGCACGTTGCCGCCCAAGTTGGCGCGGGCGGTGTCGAGCGCGGCGGGGATCGCCTGTAGGTGCCGGGTGAGAGCCGCCGCCCGCACTGCGAGCGGGGCGTAGTCGCGTTTGATGTAGCTATCTACCATCAAGTCATAGGCATAGATGAGTGGGTTGTAGCGATACTCCTGCTCATCGGTGAGCTGCCACAGTTCGAGCGCAACGTGCCATTGCAGCATGTCGTAGTCGAAGCGGGCGATGCGCGAGAGCTTTTCCGGCGCAATGGGTTGTAGCTGTGCTTGGTAGGCATGGAGTTGGGTGATGCGCTGTTGGATTGCATCAGAGCGCAGGTTGCACAGCCGCCCGTCATATTCATGCAAGCCAAGCGATGCGGCAACGGTGGGGTAGAATGCAAAGTAATCCAGCAGGTATTGATCCACGAGGGTAGATAGCTCGTGAGTCACTTCTCCAGATACAACAGTCATAAGCAGCTCTCCTTCAGCCAGCGCAAGAATGATGGTCGGCGATAATGGATCACACCCGTTCACACGCGCATCTTTCAGCAACGCTAGCGCGTGTGCGGTAAACACTGGCGTGGCACAGATTAGCACCCCCCCCGCTGTGTAGCCTCGATTCTTCACCGATGATCTGCTACAATGCCACGCGGTAGATACTAACATTATACATGAGGAAACGACGGGATGTATGCAATTTGCGTATATTGTGGCTCGCGATCCGGCATTCGCCCAGAATATGAGGCGGTGGCGGCAGCCTTCGGGCAAGCCCTCGCTGAGCGGGGCTGGCAGCTCGTCTATGGTGGTGGCAGCATCGGCTTGATGGGCGTGCTAGCACGGGCGGTATTAGAGCATGGTGGCTATGTTACGGGCGTGATTCCGCAGGCATTGCTCGCGGCGGAGGTGGGCTTGGTGGAAGCCAGTGATCTGATTGTGGTAGAGACGCTGCGCGAACGCAAAGCCTTGATGGATGCTCGTTCGCATGCGTTTGTGGCCCTGCCCGGCGGCTTCGGCACGTTCGAGGAGCTGCTCGAAGTGATTACGCTGCGCCAGCTCCGCTACCACGATAAGCCGATTCTGGTGCTAAACCAAGATGGCTACTATGATCCTTTGCAGAGCCTCTTTAGCCACGCAATAGCGCAGGGCTTTGTGCGTCCAGATCAGGCCCATTTGTATGAGCTAGTGCCCAACATGGACGATATTCTCGAACGGCTTGCCGTACACCGTGCGCGGCTCAATCGCTGATCGGTGGTTGATTCGGCGCGGTGCTGCGGGGCGGGCGGCGCATGCAGGTGGATCTGCGCGACGCGGTGCGGTTTATGGCTGCCGATCAGCCCGCATGTGGCGGTTCAGCTTGCGGTGCAGGGCAAGCCCCAGCAGGAGCGTTTCGAGGATCGCACTCAGCGTAAAAGCAAGTGCAACCGCGATAATGTCGAAGCGGGCCAGCAGTGCGAATGCGAGGGCTGCCCGCACGGCCAGTTGGATCAGATTGATCATGAGTGGGGTGAGCGTATCGTGCAGGGCGATCAGGCAGCGGGTGAGGATCTCGGTAATGACGGCGGCGGGCAACGCAACGGCATAGACGAGCAACAGCGTGTAGGTGAGATCGCCTGCCGCCGCACTGAATGCGCCCCGCTCTAGCACGAGCCGGATGGCGGGACGCGCCAGCAGGACAATTGCGCCAATGGTGAGCAGGCTCAGCCCTAGCGCAACTGCGATTGCCCAGCGCAGGCTGTGGCGCAGTGGTTGCCACGCCTCCTGTGCGGTGTATTCGGCAAGGCGCGGGAGTGCCGCCTGCCCAATTGCTACCCCGAACAGGCGCACGGGCAACCCAAACAACAGCGCGGCGTTGTATTGGGCAGCGATGCTGCCAGCGGTGCGGGCCAGCGATCCGGCGGCGGTATCCACAATCGCACCGGCATAGTTGACTGCGCCGGACAGGCCATTCGGGATCAACAGGCGCACCACCTGCCGCAGATGGGGATCATTGGGCGACCAGTGCGGGCGCAGGCGGATGCCTTGCCACCACAAGCCCGGCAGCAGGATCAGCAGTTGCAAGACCAGATCGCCCACTGCCCCTAGCGCAGGGCCCCAGATGCCCACGCCGGGCACATACATCGCGGCGGCAATCCCAAGCATCAGGGTGATATTCTGGGTGGCAACGGCGAGGGCGGGCAGGATTACTTGATTGCGGCTAATCAGCACGCCCATCGCCACCCCCACCAGCACCGCGAGGATCAGGTCAAGCAGGAGCAGGCGCGTAAGTGCAATCGTCAGGTCACTGGTGGCGGTATCGAAGCCGGGTGCAAGCACTGTGCGGACGAACAGTGGGGCGGCGAGGATCCACACGGCACTGAGGGGGATGACGACACTAATCAGCATGGTGGCGGTGATATTGATGAAGCGGCGGGTGGCCTGTTCGCCCGCCTGCACCTGCACCGCCAGCAGCACCGGAATCAGCGCATTTGCCAGTGTGCCGCCGGCCAGCAGCAGATGCAGCGTTTCGGGCAGGCGGAAGGCGGCATAGTAGGCCGTAATCGCATCGCCGGTGCCAAAGTGCCGATTGAGCAGGATTTGGCGGAGCAAGCCCAGCAAGGCTGAGCTGAGAAAGGCTACCGCATAGATCGCCGCACTTTCGGAGACGCTGCACGGGCGCAATAGCCATGCCCGCACGCCCGTGAGCGGCGGGTCTGGCGCAGCAGTGCGGGCTTGCAATTCGGGCTGGGCACGCGGCACGCGCATAGGGCTTAGTCGTGCTGGCTGGTGGCAGGAGCAATGCCTGCTGATTCTGATGGCTGGATCAGGCTACTCGCACTGGCTGGGCACATACCGCCTGATCTGTGGTATGCTGTAGGTATAAGAATACCATACTGCATCCGGCGCGTCGAGCGAAGCGATTGCCTGCTGCGGGTTACGTTGCTGCTGCGGGCTTGCAATTCGGTAAAAGGCATGCTATAATCGGATGTCAGTGTGCAAGATGCACACGGCTTTTTATTGTGTGTGCCGACATAGCTCAATTGGTAGAGCAACGCACTTGTAATGCGTAGGTTCAGGGTTCAAGTCCCTGTGTCGGCTCCACCAAGCGTCACATAATCGTATGGGTCGGTGCCCGAGAGGCTAAAGGGGACGGTCTGTAAAATCGTTGGCGTAAGCCTTCACTGGTTCGAATCCAGTCCGGCCCACCAAAGTGTGGCGTGAGCATGTGGCGTTGCCCCCTTGTGCAGTGTGCTGTGCAAGGGGGTGTATATCGCACGAAAGACTCGCAAGTGTTTGCCATATGCGGTATACTATTGTGTAGTGCCCATGTAGCTCAGTTGGTAGAGCACGTCTTTGGTAAAGACGAGGTCACGGGTTCAAGTCCCGTCATGGGCTCCATCTTGTATTGTCTATTATCTGAGCGGGTTTCGTACTCGATCATTCTAAACTTTGTGAGGAGTTTGCTTGCATGGCAAAGCAGAAGTTTGAGCGCACCAAGCCCCACTTGAACGTGGGCACGATTGGGCACGTTGATCACGGCAAGACAACCTTGACCGCCGCCATCACGAAGGTGCTTTCGCTGCGTGGCGCGGCAGCGTTTATGGATTATAGCCAGATTGACAACGCCCCCGAAGAACGGGCGCGGGGCATTACGATTGCCATTCGCCACGTCGAGTATGAGACCGAGCAACGCCACTATGCCCACGTGGACTGCCCCGGTCACGCGGACTACATCAAGAATATGATTACCGGTGCGGCCCAGATGGACGGCGCGATCCTCGTCGTGTCTGCGCCCGACGGGGCCATGCCGCAGACCCGCGAACACATTCTGCTGGCGCGGCAGGTGCAGGTTCCCGCGATGGTCGTCTTTCTGAATAAGACCGACCTGATGGATGATGAGGAGTTGCTGGAACTGGTGGAG
>JAAUTZ010000140.1 GCA_012031225.1 Chloroflexaceae bacterium | reverse complement strand
ATGTAGTGCCAAGTGGCTGGAATACGCCGGATACGGCCGATGAGCAACAGCTGCTCTACTTCGATGCCGTATTTGGCTCGGCAATGCTGATCTCGCGGGCGGTGCTGGCACAGGTCGGGCTATTCGACGAGCGTTTCTTCTTTTACTATGAAGATATTGACCTGTGTGTGCGGGCTAGGCAGCACGGCTTCCAGATCGCCTGTGATCCGGCGGTGAGTGTCGTGCATGCGGTGGCGGCAAGCACGCGCCGGGCACCCGGCTTACGGATGTTTTACATGGGGCGCAGTCGGCAGTTATTCTTTGACAAGCACGGCACAGGCTGGCGGCGTGGCTTGTATCTGCTACAGGAGCCATTCCAGATGGCCCGCATGGTGCGGGCCCGTTGGCTGGATGCGGGCGCACCCGCCGATGCGATTGGCTATCTTGGCGGCTGTCTGGTAGGATTAGCGATGCGTGTGCGCGGCGCACAGAAAGCGAAGCGATGACAGGACAATCGGCGGTGCTGAGCCGCCCCCGCGAGAAGTTGCGCCGCCTGTGGGCAAACATCCAGAGCCACCCGCTACGTTGGGGCATTGGCACATTGCTGATTGTGCTGATCAATGGCTACATCCTCTATCGGCTGTGGGCTGAGCGGCAGGCGTTTGCCGAGATAGACTGGAGCCAACTCGACCTGCGCTGGCTCGGTGTGGCGTTTGTGGTGCAGACGCTAGGGCTAGGCATCGCCGTGCTGGGCTGGCAGATCATCCTGCGGCAGGCGGGCTACCCGTTGCCCTTCCGCCAGCACTTCAAAATCTACACGCTCGCGCTGCTTGCCCGCCGCTTGCCGGGCATCGGCTGGGATATTCTGGGGCGGGTCTATCTGTACCGCCAGCACGGGGTGCGCGAGCTGCTCGTCTCGGTGGTGGCTATCGGTGAATTGGTGACACTGGGCGTGGCGGGTGCGCTGGTGGTGCTGCTCACGGCGTTGCTGCCCGGCACGCCCCTGCCCGATCTGCCCATCCCGCTCTTGCTGGGTGCGCTGGGGCTGTTTCTGGGGATCGTGCCTACGCCGCTGTTCCAACGCCTGCTGCTACGCCTCAGTCCGGCGGGCGAAGCAACGCTGCACCTGCGCTGGTATCATGTGTATCTGTGGCTGGGGATTTCGACGGGCGTAGTGCTGATTGGCGGGGTGTGCCTGTTCTTGCTGGCCAGTGCCTTCAGTGGGCCGGTTTGGGTGGCCCTTGTGCCCCTGATCCAGACGTGGGGCGTGTTTATGGCCGTGGGCATTCTGTTGATCTGGTTGCCCGGCAGTCAGGCGATTACGCTGAGCATGCTGATGCTGGTGCTGTCCACGATGATGCCAACCCCGCAGGCCCTGATCTTGCTGGTGGCGTGGCGGCTGTGGCTGATGTTGATCGAGATTACGTGGGGCTTGATCGGATTGCTGCTATGATTGAGATACGCCACCCCGCAACGGCGGGCGACGATACGCGCAGCGCGTATGATACAATCTACAGCGATGCGGGGCTGACGCTACAGGATGACTCCTTCTTTGCGTGGGTGATCGAGCTGTGCCAGCCCCAGCGCGGGCGGCGTTTGCTCGATGTGTGTTGTGGATTGGGCCCGTCGCTCCCGATAGCACGGCGGTATGGGCTAGAGCCAGTCGGGGTGGATTTCTCGCGCCCCGCCATTCGGCACGCCCAGCAGCACGGCACGGCGTGGGTGGGCGATGCGGAGCAGTTGCCGGTTGCCACAGCCAGCTTCGATTACGTGATCAGTTTGGGGAGCCTTGAGCATCTCGAAGATATGGCGCAGGGCGTGCGCGAGATGGCGCGGGTGCTGAAGCCGGACGGGGCGTGTGTGGTGATGGTTCCGAATACGTTCGGCTACTTCTGGACGATCTGGTATGCGGGCTTGACGGGCGAGGTGTTTGATGATGGGCAGCCGCTGCAACGCTATGGCACATCGCAACAGTGGAAACGCCTACTCGAAGCCAACGGGCTAGCGGTGCAGGCGATCTTGCCGTATGAGTTGCCGCCGCCGCGCACGCTGCGGCAGTGGGCAACCTACCTGCGTAAGCCGAAACGCTACCTGCCCAAGCTGCTCAGCAAGTACTACTTATCCGTCCACTTGGCGAGCATGTTGGTATTTCGCTGCAAACACGGAGGTAATGGATGAGTGCCGCACAAACCCCCGCCCTGCCGAGTGTGCCGCTCGCGCCAGTGGTGTGCCCGCTCTGCCAGCACGATCAGCCAATCCCCCTGTTCAGCGGGCCGGATCGGCTGCAGGGCGTGCCGGGCCTGTTTCGCATCTGTCGCTGTGGCAATTGCGGCTTGCTCTACCAGCACCCGCGCCCGACCCCTGATGCGCTTGACATGATCTACCCCGCCGAGTACCCACCACACCAAGCCGATGCCTACCAGACCACGCAGCAGTCAATTCACCCGGATATGCTGAAGATGGCGCAGTTTGTCGGGCAGCAGCACCCCCACGCCCGCACGCTGCTCGATGTCGGCTGTGGCTCTGGCGCGTTTCTGCGGGTGGTGCAGCAAACCTACCCCAACTGGCAGGTAGTTGGCACCGATCCGGGCGCGGGCGCGGTGGCAGCAGCACGCCAGCACGGGCTGACGGTGCATCACGGCATGCTGGAGCAGCTTGACCTGCCGCGCCAACAGTGGGATGTGGTGACACTGTGGCACGTCCTCGAACACCTATCCGATCCGGTGGGCACGCTGGACTACATCCGCACGCAGCTGCTTGCGCCGCAGGGAGTGCTGTTCCTCGCCGTGCCGATGGCGGATAGCTGGGATGCGCGGCTGTTCGGGCGGGATTGGGTGGGGTGGGATTTGCCGCGTCATTTTGTCATCTTTACCCACGCTAGCTTGCAGGCAATGACAGCCCAGAGTGGCTTTCAGCCCTGTGCTGAAGAGCAGTTTTTTACCGATTACTTTGCCACCGAGAGTTTGCGCTGGCGGCTGGCTGCCACGGCCATGCCCTACGCCCTGCGCCGCATCAGCATCGCCGCCACCTACACCCGCCCCTTTCGGCTGCTGATCCAGCCCTACATCCGGCTTGCCCATGCTTACCAGCGCACCACCGTGCTGACGGGCGCATTCCAACGTCAATGAGTCCTGCTGCGACCCTGTTTGATCTGGGTGTTACAGGCATCATCCTGTTGTCCGCATTAGGCATCGGGTATGCAAGCCTACGGGCGTTGCAGCTCAAATGTGAGAATTCAGCAGAGCAGGTATGGTTTGCGCTGGTGTGTGGCTTGGGGCTATTATCGGTAGGCACTCTGTGGCTAGGGCTACTCGGCTTGAGCCGCGCATGGCTATTGATCGGCGTAGTGCTAGGCGGGGCGGGGTATGGGCTGTGGGTACTCTTGCACGGGCGAGCGTGGCTACTCCGCCAGAGCAGGCGCGAGTGGGTGCAGTGGCTATGGCTACCCACTGCCGATCTGCCGATGCGCGGCTTGGTGTGGGGCTTGGTGGGGTTGGCCGGCGCATCGCTGGCATATGCCTTGCTGACCTATGCGCTGATGCCGCCCTACGAATGGGATGAGCTAGCCTACCAACTCACGTTGCCCAAGCTCTACCTTGCAGCCGGACGGATCTACTACATCCCGCACATCCTGCACTCCAACTGGCCCCTCAACAGCAACATGCTCTTTATGCTTGCGCTGGCCTTCGGCTCGGATGTGGCCACCCATCTGCTGATGCTGGCCTGCTCGCTGCTGCTAGCGGCGGGCTGTGTCATTTTTGCGGCAGCCATGGGCGATGTGCGCTATGGCTGGCTTGCCGCCGCACTGATCCTGCTCACACCCCTGATCTGGCGGCTATCGGGCACCGCCACCGTAGATGCCGCCCCTGCGTTGCCCGCCCTCGCCGCATTCTTCGCACTGCAACGCTGGCAAGTTACGCGCCAGTGGCAGTGGCTCATCGTGAGCGGCGCATGCAGTGGCTTTGCGGCGGGTGGCAAAGTGATGGTGGCAGGGATAGCTTTGCTGCTTGGCGCAATCCTTGTGCTAGACCAAATCCGCTATGCCCGCACCACACCACGCCACATTGTTCGCAATCTCGCCCTATTTGGCGGCGCAGCCCTGTTCAGTGTCGGGAGTTGGTATGCTCGCAGCTGGTGGTATACCGGCAACCCGATCTGGCCCCTGCTCTACCCGCTACTGGGCGGGCGGGATTGGGATCTGCTTGGGCATGAGTACCTTGAGTACGTTCTACGCTCGAATCTCTTCACCCCCCAATTTGCCCTCACGCTGGCTGGCTTGGGTGCAAGCTACGCCACGTTGCTCAGCGATCCCGCCATTATGGATCTGTTTCAGGTCGGCTATGGCGCACTACTCCCGCTTGGCGTACTCGGCGCGGTGCTGCTGATCCCATATAGTCCACGCTGGCTCTGGCAGTGCCTGCTCGTGGCGGGTGGTTGGTATCTGCTCTGGTTCTTCCTCGTCAGCCACCAGTTGCGCTTTCTACTGCCCGGCATCGCCTTTGCTGCGCTACCCACAAGTTATGTCTTGATCAGCCTGTATGATGGCATGTGCATCTTGCTATATCATCCCCGTTGGCTCCGCCACACGGCGCAAGTCTTGGCTATAGTAGGGCTGCTCTGGCTAGCCAGTGGCACACTGGCATGGCGCGATCCGCTTGCACGAGAAGTCTATGAGCGGCGCGAACCGTACCTGCGCGGGCAGATCAGCCGCGCCCAGTTGATCGAGAGCCGCCTGCCCACACTGCCGATCCTCACGTATGCCAATACGCACCTGCCGCCTCAGGCACGGATTCTGTTGGTTCCCTATGAGCCACGAGTCTATTATCTTGATCGGGATTTCCTCTGGGGCAATCTGGTTGGGCAGCGGGTGATCCGCTTCGAGACGTTTGCCACAGTCGCCGAACTGCTCGATGCACTGCATGCACAGGGGATTAGTCATCTCATCTATGTGCCGGATGCGCCACTCGGCTTGCGCTATGAGCAGCAGTATTACCAGCTCATTGATGCCCTACGTTCAGATTGTAGCACGCTCGTAGCAACAACTGAGCCGGCGGTTGGCCCTGCTGAGGTCATCGAGTTGCGCTTCCTCAATCCGATCTGTACCGCACCACAAAGCGATATATCCAACTAATACTTTCGGGTAATCCCTAGCGACAACGGACAGACAAGCCACAACTAATCCCTTTCGCGTATAGTGTTTATGCCGTAGGGAGTATGGACAGGTCGGTGGCATGTGCCGTATGATGCAGAGTGTCCGGCTCCATAGGGTGGAGTTGGGGGATGGATGAGACTCATAAGCTATCTTGAGAAAGGATGTATCCGCAATGAAGAAATTGGCTACGCTTGTAGCGGTCTTCGCACTGGCACTGGCACTGGCTCCGATTGCTGTATTCGCACAGGCACAGCAAGACACCGTGGAGCAGTCCGGTATTCAGATCCAAAATCTGTCAACCGAAACTGCGAACGTGTCCATTAGGTTCGTGCCCGGTCAAGGCGCGACGGGTAGTGAAGTGACCCAGAACATCACCGTTCCGGGCAGTGGTTCGCGCACCCTGATTAGCTTCGGTGCAGCTGGCGATCCGAACACGTTCCTCGCCCCTGCGGGCTTCAACGGTTCGGTGGTAGTGGAAGCCGATCAGCCGATTCTGGCATTGGCAAACTTGACCAACTCGAACTTCAGCATTACTGAAGGGTATCCCGGCTTCCGGCAGGGTGCTAACCGCGTTCTCGTACCACTGGTACTTCGCAACAACCCTGTTGCTGGTGGCAATGCTAGCACGGCCATCACGGTGCAGAATACCGGTACAACTCCGCTCAATGGCACAGTGACGTATGTTCCCGGTGCAGCTGGCAGCGCAGGCCAGACGGACACCTTCACCGGCTTGACAGCTGGCCAATCCATCACTTTCAAGCAGTCTTCAAAGACTAGCTTGGGCGACCTGTTCGTCGGCTCGGCCACCGTCGAAGCCAATGGTCCTGTTGCTGTGGCTGTAACGCAGGAAGGTGCAAGCCAGCTGACCAGCTACGCTGGTTTCACCGGTGGTGCGCCCACGATTGCGCTACCGCTCGTGGTTTCGGGCAACACCAACAACAACAACTTCACCGGTCTGCAAGTGCAGAACGCAGGCACGGAAGCCACCGACGTTACCTTCAGCTTCACCAACAACCAAGCTACCGCCGCTAACTTCGGGCGTGAGCCTTGCGGAACCAACGGCGTGATGACCAACCGCACGGTTTCGGTCGCTCCGGGTGCATCCTTCACGCTCCTGACCTTCGGTGCTACGGCGGGTGATGTACCGGGCCCCGGTCAAGGTTTGGATGGGCAGTTCTTCAACTGTCTGTATGTTGGTGGGGCAACCGTGACGAGCAGCAACGCTCAACCGTTGGTGGCAATTGTCAACCAAGCCTCGCTAGCTGGCACGCGCTCGGTCTCAGCCTACGAAGGTTTCACCAGCACTGAGGCGACCAATGATACCCGCGCTCCGCTGATCTCGGCTGGCAACTTCGGCTTCTTGACGGGTGTGCAGGTTCAGAACACAGCAGCGTCGGGAACAACGAACTTCACCATTACCTACAGCCCCAACACGGCTACCAGCAATGCGTGTGGCGGTGCCGGTGGTGCGATGGAAGCGCGGACCTTCCCGCTGGCAGCTGGCGCAGCAGTAACCTTGCTCCAGCTTGGTATTGGTGGCACGTTTGACCCCGCCTCGCCGGCCTTCGATCCGCAGTTCACCAGCTGCACCTACGTTGGCTCGGCATCGGTAACTGGGGCTACTGGCAGCACGGTGGTTGCGATTATCAACCAGTCCAACATCGGTGCATTTGCCACAGTTGATAACCTAACCACCTACAACGGCTTCAACCAGTAGGATTTTCCGCAGCGTCGGTTTCAGTTCCCTCTCCATCACGCCGCTCCTCTTGCAGGGGCGGCGTAGTGTTTCCCGTGCTATACTGCCCACAGCAAT
>JAAUTZ010000139.1 GCA_012031225.1 Chloroflexaceae bacterium | reverse complement strand
CGCCCGCCTGTTTTCTCTGCCCCCACCGTCACGTCCGCGCCGCGCCCCACGCCCACCCCGCTGCCCGCCGAGGCACTGCCTGTTACGCCCCCACTCACCAATACGGGCGGCATTGCCCCATTGCCCGTGCCGTTGCGGATGGTGCTGTGGACAACCGAAAGCGATGCCCAACTGGAGCTACTCCGCCGCCACGCCACCACCTTCAGCAACGTAGCCGGAATCGAGATTGAGGTTGTGCCGCAGCCCGCAGCTGGCTTGCGGGCAAATTTACTGGCGGCCCGGCTGGCCGATCAAGGCGTGCCCGACATGATCTGGGGCGATCAGCATGTGCTTGCCGAGCTACTCATAGATCGGCAGCTTCAGCCCGCGCCGCTGCCCACCGCGCTCGATAGCTTTGTGCTGGCGGCACGGGTGGGAGCCACCGCCGATGGGCAGCTCTGGGGCGTGCCGCTGCTGCTGCACCACACCATGCTGCTGCTGCACAACCGCCGCCTGAGCGACGTACCGCCCGCCACCAGCGACGACTTGATCCGTATGAGCCGGGCGATCCCCCCCGCCGCCGATGGCGATCAGCGCGGGTTGGTGGCGCGGTGGGCTGCCGCCCGCTGGCTGCTGCCCTTCCTGAACGGCTTTGGCGATAGCCCCACCACTCCCGACGGCATGCGCCCCACACTCGATACGCCCGCAATGGCGAGTAGCCTCAATCTGCTGCGCGAACTGGCCCAAGCCGCCCCCCGTGACGATGCCTTTGACGTGGGGCAGAGCCGCTTTCTCGCGGGCGAAATCGGCTTCTTGCTAGAGGGTGATTGGGCCCTCGATCCGTACCTCCAAAGCGAGCTTGCCCCCGATCTAGGCATTGCCCAGATGCCCGTGATTCCCGCCACCGGACGGATGGCGGCGGGCACCGTAGATACGCTCTACCTGATGGTGCTGCACGGCATCAGTGAGACCACGCTCGCCCGTAGCCGTGAATTTGCCGCCTACCTGACCAGCGCACAGGTGCAGGTCGAATTAGCCCAAGGCATGCGCCGCGCCCCGGCCGTGCTTGCCGCCCACACCGCCGCCGAGCTGCGCGGCGATCCGGTGCTGACGCTCATCCTCGATCAGAGTGGGCAAGCCCTAGGCATGCCCCCCACCCGGGCCTATCGCTGTGCGAGTGTCGCCATAGATACCCAACTCCCGCTGATTACCAACGGCGACACGCCCGCCTCCGAGATTGCCGCCGCGATGCAGCGTCAAGCGGATCGGTGTGTTGCGGGCGGTGGCTAGGCAGGTTGGGGCAACCGCACCAAACCACGCCGAACGTGGTATAATCGCATCACATAATTGGGGCTTGCTTAACACTAGCCCCTCGCACCCGATACACATACCAACATAAGGATCAGTGGATGCCAATGTATGAGTATTACTGTCAGGAATGCAGTACCCGCTTCGAGCAACTGCGCCCGCTCAGTGCCGCCGATACGGTGGCTGTGTGCCCCACCTGCCAGCACCCGCGTGTCCAGCGTGTGATCTCGTTAGTCGCCGCGTTTGCCCGCTCCAGTGCTTCCTTCGCCCCCACAATGGGAGATGCGCCTGCCCTCAGTATGGGCAGCTGCTGTAGCGGCGGTGGTTGTAGCTGTTCGCGTTAGGCACGGCATCGCCCATTATAGCGAAGAAAGGAGCCGGTGTGGCTCGCCTGTTGCGATAGCAACGGCCCGCCCACACGATCTGTATGAATGTCATCATCTTGACTGCTGGACTAGGGACGCGCCTGCGCCCCCACACCTACACTAAGCCTAAGCCACTCGTCAATGTAGCGGGCAAGCCGATGCTGGGGCATATCCTTGACACCTTGCAGTCAGTTGCGATTGATCGGCTGATCTGCGTGACTGGCTACTTAGGCCATCGGATTCAGGAATTTATCACCGAGAATTACAACTTCCCGACTACCTTCATCGAGCAGACCGAACTGTTGGGCCAAGCCCATGCCATTCACCTGACCCGCGACGCGGCCAGTGGGCCAACCTTGATCGTGTTTGGCGATGGGATCTTCGATGCCAACCTAGAGCCGCTCAACCGCAAGCACGACGAAGGGGTGATCTACGTGCAGGAGATTGACGACCCGCGCCGCTTTGGGGTGGCTGTGGTTGAGGATGGCAAAATCACGCACCTTGTTGAGAAGCCGGAACAGCCCGTCTCCAACCTCGCGGTGATCGGCGTGTATTTCGTGCCCGAAGTGCGCCGCCTGTATGATGCAATCCAGACGATGATTGACAACAACATTCGCACCAAAGGCGAATACTACCTTGCCGATGCGCTCCAAATTATGATTGATCGGGGCGAAGTGTTCCGTCCCGATCAAGTCAGTGTGTGGAAAGACTGCGGCAACCCGACGGCTCTGCTCGATACCAACCGCTACCTCCTCGAAAACGGGCGTAGCTACAACGGCACGGTCAAACGTTCGATCATCATCCCGCCCGTATACATCTCGGATAGTGCCCAGATCGAGAACTCGGTGATTGGCCCCCACGTCTCGGTGGCGGCGGGCGCACGTATCCGCGATTCGCGCATCACCGACTCGATCATCAATGCGGGCGCAACAATCAATACGGCGATCCTTTCGGGCAGCTTGATCGGCGATGATGCCTATGTCGAGGGTGAGTTCCAGAAGCTCAACGTGGGCGATTCGTCTATCCTCCGCTTTAGTTAGGCGTACCCAACGATATGACGACACCACTCCTTGATGTCCGCGATCTGCATACCTATTTCTACACCCGCGATGGTGTAGTCAAGTCGGTCAATGGGGTCTCGTTCAGTGTGCAGCGCGGCGAGACGCTCGGCATTGTCGGCGAGAGCGGGTGCGGGAAGAGTGTCACCTCACTCTCGATTATGCGGCTGGTGCCCAACCCGCCCGGCAAGATCGTGAGTGGGCAGATCATGTTCGATGGGCGCGACCTGCTCACGCTCAGCGAAGCCGAGATGCGGAAGGTGCGTGGCAACCGCATTGCGATGATCTTCCAAGACCCGATGACTTCGCTCAACCCGGTGCTTACGATTGGGCGGCAGATCGTTGAATCGCTCGAACTGCACATGGGTATGACCAGCACCCAAGCCCAACGGCGGGCAGTGGAACTGCTCAACTTGGTGGGCATCTCCAGTGGCGAACGCCGCCTGCGCGACTATCCGCACCAATTTAGCGGGGGCATGCGCCAGCGCGTGATGATTGCCATGGCCCTCTCGTGCAATCCCGAATTGCTGATCGCCGATGAGCCAACGACGGCCCTTGATGTGACGATCCAAGCCCAGATTCTGGAACTGATTAACCGCCTCAAAGGTGAACTGGATACCGCCGTGCTCCTGATTACGCACGATCTAGGGGTCGTCGCGGGCATGACGAATCGGCTCGTTGTGATGTATGCGGGGCGCATCGTGGAGCAGGGCCCCACCGCCGAACTGTTTGCCAACCCGCGCATGCCCTACACCATCGGGCTCCTGCGTTCGATCCCGCGCCTCGATGGGCAACGGGGCCAACGCCTCACCCCGATTCGCGGGTTGCCGCCGCTGCTGGTCGGCTTGGGTGAACAGTGCGCCTTCAGCAGCCGGTGCGATTTTGTGCAGCCCACCTGTATGCAACAGACCCCGCCCCTGCGGGATGTGGCAGCGGAGCATCAGGCGGCGTGCCTCTTTGACATAGATCTCAACACCCCGCTGCCAGATGCCATACCAGAGGAGATTACCGCCGATGCAGCCTAGCACCCCCGCCCACCTGCCCGCGCCACATAGCCCATCCGGGCCTGTGCCCACGGCTCCTGCCGCCGCCCCCGACGAACTGCTACGGGTAGCAGATTTGCAGATGCACTTCCCGCTCGGTGGCGGCTTTCTAGAGCGCAATGTCGGGGTGGTTAAGGCGGTGGATGGGGTCTCGTTCAGCATCCGGCGCGGCGAGACGCTGGGCTTGGTGGGCGAGAGCGGCTGTGGCAAAAGCACCACTGGGCGGGCAATCCTACGCTTGTATAAGCCACCGGTGGGCAAGTCATCTTTGAAGGGCAGGACATCACCCGCATTGAGGGCAGTGCCCTGCGTGGCGTGCGGCGGCGCATGCAGATGATCTTCCAAGACCCGTATGCGAGTCTGAACCCCCGCATGACCGTCGGGGCGATTATTGCCGAGCCAGTCCGCGTGCATCGCCTGCGCGAGAACGACACCGCCGTGCGCGAACGGGTGCAGGAGGTGATGGAACTGGTCGGGCTGAATCCGTCATTCATCAGCCGCTACCCGCACGAGTTCAGCGGCGGGCAACGCCAGCGCATCGGCATTGCGCGGGCCCTCGCCGCCGAGCCGTCGTTCATCGTGTGCGATGAGCCGGTCAGTGCGCTCGATGTGAGCATTCAAGCCCAGATCATCAACCTGCTCGAAGAACTCCAGCACCGCCTAGGCTTGACCTACCTGTTTATCGCGCACGACTTGAGCGTCGTCAAGCATATCAGTAACCGCGTGGCGGTGATGTATTTAGGGCGGGTGATCGAGATTGCCGAGAGCCGCCAGCTGTACGATGACCCGCGCCACCCCTACACCCGCGCCTTGCTTTCGGCGGTGCCAATCCCCGATCCGCAGGTGGAGCAGCACCGCCGCCGGATCATCCTTGAGGGTGATGTGCCAAGCCCAATCAACCCACCGAGCGGCTGCACCTTCCACCCGCGCTGCCCGATTGGGAGCGAGCGTTGCCGGAGCGATGTGCCGTCCCTACGGGTCCGCTCCGACTTGCACGAGGTGGCCTGCTGGCGGAGCGACGAATCGCCTGTGCTGATGCCAATGACCGTGCAGGAAGCGGCGCGGAGCTAAGCGGCGCGTATTCTAACCACACCAGACGAGGGGCGTGTGCAGACGAACTATCCGACCCGTCCGACCCGCCTTGCGCGGCTTCAGCAGTGGCTGCGCTGGCTGCGCTACCCGATTACGGGAGGGTTGCTCGCCTACCTGATCTGGCACGCCCAGCCGGCTCTGATCTGGCACGCCCTCCGCGCTACCGATCTGCGCTGGGTGGCTGTTGCGCTGGGGCTACAATGTGTGGGGATTGTGCTGAGTGCCGCCAAGTGGGGGGTCATCTTGCAGGCTCGCGGGCATCGCCTGCCCCTGCGCTGGCTGGTCAACTCCTATCTGATGGGCCAGTTTGCCAACAACTTCTTACCCTCTACGGTTGGCGGCGATGCGCTCCGGGCAATGCAGCTACGCCAGCGGATTGGGAGCCTGAGCCAAGCCAGTGCCTCAATCTTTATTGAACGCCTGACCGGATTCCTTGCGCTCAGTGCAATTGCCATGCTGGCGCTTGGGCTGCTCTGGCTGGGTGTCGGCGATGTGCCCCTTACCACCGCGCCGTTTTGGTTGTTGGTGGCGGTGGGCTTCACGCTCGCGGCCGTGTCCGCAGCAGGCGTAGCCATCTTTGCGCCGGTGTTCGTCGGTTGGCTTGGGCAGTGGCAACGTTTCCCGCGTTCGGTGCTGGCTCCGCTCGAAAAGGTGGCCACCACCCTCGCGGAGTATTTCCCGCACGGGCGCAGCTTGGGGCTGGTGGTGGTGATGTCGCTGGCATTTCAGGCGTTGTGGGTTATCATTCACGCCGTTGGCGGGCTGGCACTCGGCATCAGTGCGCCCCTGATCTTGTATGCCCTGATGGTTCCGCTCTCGGATATGCTCGGCTTGCTGCCGATCTTTCTCAACAATGTTGGCGCACGCGAGCTGGTCTTTACGGTGTACCTGCGCCAAATCGGGGTGAGCGAGGCGAGTGCGCTGGCCTTGTCGTTCCTGATGTTTGCGATCCGCCTTGCCGTCAGCCTGCTGGGGGGCGTGGTGCTGCTGCTGGGCGGCAGCCAAACCGATTGACGAGGGTTGCTACCTGATCCCGATCAACCCCTATGGAGCCACTATGCCCAAGCCGATCACACTGGCCTTTGCAATCTGGGTAGTTGCCTTTGCGCTGCGTGCCGCCGATCTGCACCACATCCTCACCGTAGATGAAGCCTACCACTGGTTTGCGCGGGCGGCGGCATTTCAGGCGGCCCTCGCACAGGGCGATCTGGCGGGCACCAATATCATTGGGCATCCCGGCGTAACCACCATGTGGCTGGGAGCCATCGGGCTGTGGCTACAACAGGGCTTGGCTGGGCTAGGGATCCTGCCCGCGCCCGACCTTGCCGGGCCTGTGCCAACATGGATTATGCTGCGCCTACCCGTTGCCGCAACCGCCGCAACGGGCATTGCCCTGAGCTACCTGTTGCTCCTGCGCCTGCTCGATGCCCCCACCGCCCTGCTTGCCGCGCTGCTGCTCGCTAGCGATCCGATGCTGGTGGCCTTCGGACGGATCCTGCACGTAGATGCCCTCCTGACAATCTTTATGCTGCTGACTGTTCTGCTCGCGTTGGTTGGCTTTCGCTACGATCTCGCCCCACCCGCGTCGCTGGTATTACCGCCCCCGCGCTGGGGCTACCTTGCCGCCGCCGCCGTGACAGGCGGGCTAGCCCTGCTCACCAAATCGCCTGCCGTGCTGCTCCTCCCGCTCGTCGCCTTGATTGGCGCACTGCCGCTCGTGCAGGCGGTGTGGCAGGCGCGGCAAGCGGGGCGACCGCTCCGCAGGCAGGATAGGGTGGCGTATGTTTGGCACGCACTCGGCCAGCCCTACCTGCTCTGGCTGCTAGGGCTGGCGGTGGTGTGGGTGCTGCTCTGGCCTGCGGCATGGGTAGACCTGCCGCGTGCGGTGGGGCGGGTTGTGAATCAGGTGCGCTTTGAGGGAGCCGAGCCGCACGGCTGGGGCAACTTCTTTTGGGGCCAAGCCGTCGCCGATCCGGGCTGGCTGTTCTATCCCGTCGTCTTGCTCTTCCGGCTATCCATCTGGACACTGCCCGGACTCGGGCTGCTGCTGGTTGCCCGCCGCCAGATCCCGCCCCCGCAATGGCGCACCCTGCTGATCGTGGCGAGTGTGGCGGCGGTTGTGCTGCTTGCGCTCACTCTGCCGCCCAAGAAATTTGACCGCTACGCCTTGCCGGCCTTTCCCGCGCTCGTCATCCTTGCCGCTACGGGCTGGATTGCGGCT
>JAAUTZ010000138.1 GCA_012031225.1 Chloroflexaceae bacterium | reverse complement strand
CGCCCACACCGGAGCCGCCCGCGCCGGAGCCGCCCACACCAGAGCCGCCCGCGCCGACCCGTGCCCCGAATATCAAGCCGGGCGAGATCGTCCAGCAGATCCCAACCGGTGAGCCGTCGCCCGTAAGCGTGCCAACGCCAACCCCAACCGAGCCTGCCCCCGGCATTGTGCTGCCGGATGATTTCGCCCGCAATGAGGGCGTGCGGGTAAGTACCTGCCCTGATTTTCAGCCCATGCCCAACCCGCCGCGCTTTCTCTCGTTGCCGTTTCCCGCTGATCCGCAAATGGTGATGTTTCAGGGCTGGCACTACACCGGCATAGATCGCCCGCACTGTGGCGTGGATTTCGGCAAGTGGGATCCAGAGCAAGGTTCGCAGGAGTTCCCCGTCCTTGCGGCGGCGGATGGTTACGCTTGCGCTGAGACCGGCGCAACGGATTGGGGCGGCTGTGTGGCTGGCTACGGCGGGCGGGTGCTGATCCGCCACGAGGTGGGCGGGCGGATCATCTACACCTACTATGGCCACCTGCGCCTCATTGATCCGGCCATCCCAATTGGCAATCGCAACGTCACGATTCCGGTGCGGCGGGGGCAGATGCTCGGCTATGCCAGCAACACGGGCACCGGCGGCGGTGCGAATCACCTGCACTTCGGCGTTGCCAATCCGTGGTTTGGCTGGTTTGATCCGTATGACATTTGGCGCACCCGTGAATTCTACCCCGACCCGCTGCTGCAAAATGGCTTGCTGGCGGGAACCAATCACTTCTGGATCAGCAACCCGCCGCGGCCCTTCTCAAGCAACGAGATAGATGCGGGCAGCTATCCGGCGATCTTTGCCCCCATCGGCCCACCTACGCCAATCCCCTTCGTGGGGGCGGCGAGTGCATCGCTGGCGGCGGAGCGCATGGTCGCAGGGATCGTTGATCTGGCGCAGTGGGTGGAGCTACCGCAGCGTGATTCGGGCGAGATCGAGGTTTGGATCAATGGGCGGCCGCGCGGGCGCACCCCGTATGGGCCTGTGCCGGAAGGGACCGGCAGCAGCTTTCGCTGGCTGTGGGATACAACCCAAGAGCGCAACGGCCCGCATACCGTGCTGATCCGCAAGATTGGTGAGGACGGTAGCTTCGATCTGTTGCTGAAGGGGCGCGACGCAGCCGAAGGGGGGCAGCTCGTATCGGTGCAGAACCCACGCGGCTTGGTGGATACGCCCGCCCCGCGCACGGTGCTGAGCGGGCAACGCATCCCGATTACGGGGTGGGCGAATGTCGAGGGCAGCCAGATCAGCGCGGTTGAGATTTGGATTGATGGGGTGCGGCGCGGCGAAGCCACCTATGGCATCCCCGACGAGCGTGCCGGCGGCGATTTCGGCTTCGTATGGGAATGGGATACCTCGAACGAAGCCGATGGACGGCACACGCTGATTGTCAAGGTATTTGCCGAAAACGGTGGCTTCGTGGAGCTACCCGGCACGGGCAGCAACGATCCCATGCGTACCGTGCATACGTTGACGATCCGCAATCGTGGGCTACAGTCGGCGTGGTTCCCGCGCTAGAGCTGTTCCACTTCGGCGATAAACCGCTCGGACATGCGCTCTAGCTCGCGGTTGACAACAACCTGCCACTCATCGGCTTCGTAATCTTCGAGCGCACCGCCGCCGTATTTCAGTTCCATCGCCAAATCCCAGCCCTTCTTCAGCGCAAATTCTTCTAGCTCGCGCTGACGGCTTGGCTTCCACCGCCGGATCACAAAGTTGCGAAAGGCGTGTTCCATGCGCTTCGAGCCGTCGGGGTTAAGCGCGGGCACGGCGAGCCACGCCTCGTTGTCTTTCGGATCGGGGCTATTGGCACTCGTGTAGTAAATCGTGCGATGCGGGATCGAGTAGCGATACTCGCCGGGGCCTTCGTACTTCGCGGGGTTTGCCGCAATTGCTCCAATCAACATTTTGGTGGTTAAAGTCACGGTCATTCCTCACACAATGCACCCCCACTAAGCAGCGGGGTACGTTCCTCTTTGAATACTCATTGTAGCACAAAGCATTGGGCTAGGCTGCATCGGGATGGGGTGTTGCCGCACGCTCAGGCTGGGTGGGCAGGTCGGGATGATCAGGCAGGGCAAACAGCACATGCGCTAAATGATGCACTGCCTCGCGGAATAATGCCGCAACATGGGCATCATCTACGGTGTAGAAGACATGGCTGCCTTGCCGCCGATAGCGCACAATCCGTAGCTCGCGCAGGCTGCGGAGGTGGTGCGACGTGGCAGAGGGCGAGATGCCCGCAATCTGGGCAAGGGCATTGACACTATGCTCATTGTGGGTCAATGCATAGACTATGCGGGCGCGCCTGATCCTGCTCGATGAGCCGGAAGCCCACCTTGACCGCCGCGCCCGCCGCGAATTGCTGACGCTACTGCACGCCCTGCCGGAGACGTTGCTGATCGCCTCGCACGATTTTGCGGCACTGGCGGAGGTGTGTACGCGGGTGGTGCTGCTCAGTGGCGGGCGGGTGGTTGCCGATGATCGCCCAGAAGCGGTGCTGGGGAATGCGCCCCTGCTGGCCCAGTATGACTTGACATAAAACAACCACCGGTGCTGGGCGGTGATTGTGGGTGGTCTCCGATGATGTATGGGCTGCGCGGGGGAGGGACATCCCCCGCACAGTTGGATGATCTACAAAGTAGCGGTGTTACTCCGCCGCGCCCCGCACCACAAAGGGCAAGTAGATCGTGGTGCGTTCTTGCTGTGGCACAACAAACAAGAACTCCGTGAGCCGATCCGTATCGAATGAGAAGGTCAAGGCCTGTGCCAGCGTGGGGCGATTGATGTTCGTTAGCTCGACCCAGCCCGTGCCATCCCACGCAAAGACGCGCACATCAGCAGCGGTAGTACCGCTCGGCAGCAGCGAGCCATCAATGATCGCCAGCACGCGGAAGGGGTTATCCACGCGACGCACATTGCCCTCAGCGTTGCGATCAAACAGGAGCAAGCGGCGCACGATTTGGAAGCCGTCGGGCGGGGTGCGGGTGCTGCTCTGGCTAAATTCGAGCGTTACTGTCTCCGAGACGGTATTGGCCGGGAAGCTGATCTCGATCCCGTTGGTGGGTGTAATGACAAGCGGCGTGCCCGGCTCCAGCACAATATCTGACGGAGCCTCAATCGAGATGGTGGCAGTGATGGTGGCACTGCCTGCGCTGTTTGCGGCGGTGACGGTGATCGTCTTGGTTCCGGTGGCAGCCCACGTAAAGCTCTGCTCATTGGTGCGGGCGTTGGTGCTTGCCGTGACCTGCTCCTGCTCATCCACAATCCATGTATAGGTGATCGGGGTGGTGGCATTGGATGGCGAGACCCGTGCCGTGAAGTCGTAGCTCGTGCCCACCGTGCCGGTGCTGTCTCCTGTCAGATTGACAATCGCTACGCCAATCCCAGTCTGGGCATCTTCAATGCTCACCGTCAAGGTGTTGCTGATGCTGTTGACAGCATTGGTTGCAGTGATAATCAGCGTCTTCTCGCCGGCTTGATCCCATGTGAAATCGAAGATGGCTTCGTTGCTGCTCTCATCCAGCACAACCGGTTCGGTGGTTTGGTCGGTTACGCTAGCGGTGATGGTGACGGGGCGCGTGGCATCCGGTGGGGTGAGGGTGACGGTATAACGATACTCTGTGCCGGTATCGCCGCTTGCCGGGCCATCAATCGTCAGGCTATCAAGGGCTATGTCCTCATCCTGCGGGTAGAGTTGCGAGGGGGCGGGGATGGTTGTGTCGCGCTCGAAGCCCGGCACCTGCCCGAAGTCGCTGAGTGTGGTAAGGGTCCGCAGGCGTTCGTTGTCTGCCAGCGCACGCGGCAGGGTGGCACTCCATGTGCCATCGGCAGTGGCTGTGGCGATGGCAAGCGACTCTAGTGTCTCGACGACCGCATCATCATTTTCGAGGAAGACCTCAATCGTGCAGTAGGGGCACGGGCTATCTGTGCCCGCTGTTCCGGCGATGCTCGTACCATTGATGCTGGTGATGCGGGCGGGGTTGAAGGTGCGAAGTGAGGTAGGCACTTGGATCGCATAGCTTAGATATTGGTTTGGATTGGTGATGCGATTGCTACGGAAGCTGATGGTATTGTTACCTGTATCGCCGATGAAGAAGGCTCCTTCGGCGGCGGCGGCATTGATCACATTGCTGATCACTTGGGTGAATTCGCCACGTACAATCATGCCAATGCCACAGTTGTAGCTGTTGTCGCCGTTGGCATCTACACCGAGCCGGTTGTTGAAGATGTAGTGCGCGGCTCCATCGAAGTCAAGCACAGTGGGGGGCGTGGACTGACCGGTAGCGAGCAAGCCCGCGAACACGTTATCGGTAACTTGGTTGCGGCTACCCGCGATTTGCATCCCAAAGCCGCCAAACCAGTTGCCGCTGGCGGCATTTGCGCTACAGCGCAGTTCCTCATTAGGCGGTGGCGGGAGCGTGCCATCGGTGCGTGTGCCAATGTAGTTGCCGACGACATACGAGTCATCGCCAGACATTACAATCGCAACGCTCCGGGTTCCGGCGAGGCGGTTGTTGCGGAGCACCACATTGCTAGCGAATTGGTTGACCCGCACGCTGGCGTTGTTGTTCGAGGCCGGATTGTTGCTGGGGAAGAAGATCGTCTGCCCATCAAGGTTGTAGCCAAACCAGTTGTCCTCGACAAACGAGTCGTCGCTGTTGACCGAGAGGCTCGCATTGCGGAAGAGAATGCCGCGCACGATGTAGCCGCTATCGCCGCGCACCTCGCCTAGCTGGAGCGGCTGCCCCTCAATCGCAATCGGGGGGCCATCACTGCGCCCGCCGGGCTGGGTGAAGCCGTCAATCGTGACGTTGCCATCGCGCAGGATCGGTAGTTCCGTGTTGCCCAGCACAATCCGCCACGTCTGGGTTGCGGCATCATAGTTGGGGTCATCAGTAGGAATGTCGAAGCGGATCAGCACAGGCCGCTGGTTTTGCGGCAGCACCCGCGCCTCCGTCAAGGCTCGGCGCAGGGTACACGGCGATGTGATTTGATTGCCGCCAGTGGGGGCCGTGTAGCAGGTCTGCGAGAGGCTGGCTACATCGGCGGTGCTGGTGACGGTGATGATGCTGGCATAGGTGATCGCAGGTAGGGCGGGCACATCACGCATGGTCGGCAGCAGCAGGTTGGGCTGGGGCGGCTGCGGCACGAAGGGCGGAGCGGGCGGGGTATCAGTGGGCGAGACAACGCCCGACGCATTGTACAGGCTACGTGAGAACTGGGTGCTGGTTCCCGCCCCGAAGTTGGTGATCGTGTTGAACTGCCCGGTGGTGCTGCTCGTGCGGAGGGCTTCGTTTGCGCCGAGCGTGGTGGTGAGCGTGGCTGTCCAATCCCCAGTGGCACTGGCTGTCACAACGGCGACTGAGCGCAGCGTCTCCAGCGTATCATCAAGGTTATCCACGAACAGCTCGACCACGCAGTTGGGGCAGTCAAAATCGGGGGCACTGGTGCCAGAGACGCTTGTGCCATTGATTTCGGTGATGATCGCAGGCTGAAACAGCTTCCACGCATCGGGGATGTTCTGCCCGAAATCTACGCCGGTTTTGACCTGCGGGCGGATGATCTGATTGCCGCGCCACGTAATCTCGCCCGCAGAGGTGGCTGAGCCAAATACGCCGATAGCCGCATTCTGGCTGCGGACGATCACGTTGCCAAGCAGTTGTAGCCCTTTGCCATCGGCGCGGATGCCGAGATCACACACGCCCACATCGTTGCCAGCGGCATCGCGCCCGATGAAGTTGTTCTGGGCGATATTGTTGCTGCCACTAAAGAAGGCAATGCCCGGATTGACTTGTGCGCCCGGAATCAGCAAGCCCGCAATAATATTGCGGTCTGCGGCGGTAGGCCCCCCGATGATGTTGTTGCTGCCAGAGACATCAATCCCGCCGCCGCCGTACCAATTCTGGAAGATAGCAGCAGGCTGGCAGAAGCGATTAGCGGGTACATTGGGCACAAGCCCATCGGCGTTCGTGCCCACAAAGTTGCCCCGCACGGTGTTGCCCGTGCCTTGAATATCAATCCCGTTGTGGCTAACAACAACATTGCGCTGCACAAGCGTATTGCTGGCATTCACATCAATCGTGGCATTGCCTGTGCTACGCGGATCAGCGGTGAGGGTGTAGATGGCTTGCCCATCGTCGCTCACACCGAGCCAGTTGTCTTCGATGGTATTGCCATCCCGACTGACGATGATGGTCGCATTCTGGAAGCCCAGATTGCGAATGACAATATCGCTATCGGCGGGCTGTACGCCAAGCTGGAAGGAGCGGTTTTGGATAAAGACTATCGGTTTGCCATCACTGCGCCCGTCCGGCTGGGTGGCTCCATCAATCGTGATTTGCCCGCCGCCTGCACCGATGTTGGGCAGATTGAAGCGCAGCGGGATCTTCCAAATGCCCGTGCTACTGATGTGGTTGGTATCGGTGATACTCAAGCCGAAGCTGATCAGCACGGGACGTTCACTCGCGGGCACGCTATTCGCTTCGATGATTGCCCGCCGTAGCGTACAGCTATCGCCCACTACCTGCCCGCTAGTACGGGGGGTGTAACATACCCGCGAGTTCAGTTCGTCGGGATCGGCACTGCTGGTAACGGTGATGACAGTGGTGAAGCTGACTTGGTTCAGCTCAAGCGGGGGAGGCGGGAGTGAGTCGGTTTGCACATAGGCTAATGGCGTAGGTATTGCTGGTTCTGAGGGTGCAGCAAATACGCCACCAATAAACAAAAGACTTACGAGAAAACCAATGATTGCTCCGCTGGTGACGGTCAGTTGTGGTGATCGTACCATGACAATCTCCTTTCATAGCTAGGCATTATGCGGTATTCGGTTCAGGCTAGAATGGATTTGATAGACGCGGTGACATTGGACAGATGTCTCTTTTATTATAACGAGACTGTCAACCGTGCAATAGTTGAGGTTATAGCAGATACGAAAAGGTTATCAGGCGACTCGGAGCGCAGATCAGCCGCAAACGAATTTGCACCGAATTCATTCGTATGCTAGCACGTCGCGTACCGTCATTTGCGACGCTCGCCACGCGGGGATTATACTTGCGCCAGATGCAACAACCAGCGAGATGATCAGCCAGAGGATC
>JAAUTZ010000046.1 GCA_012031225.1 Chloroflexaceae bacterium | reverse complement strand
GGACTACCGCCACCCTGCTCAATCCGTGCCTGCTCGTCGAGGTGCTGTCGCCCAGCACTGCCGCCCGTGATCGCGGCGTGAAGTTCACCCACTATCAGCGCATCCCCACGCTTCAGGAGTATCTCCTTGTAGACTCCGAACAGGTCCTCGTTGAGCAGTGGCAACCCGATGCGGCAGGCGCGTGGCATTGCACTACCTTCACCAGCATCGGCGATACGCTCACGCTCGGCAGCGTGCCCGCCGCGCTGGCCCTTGCCGATCTGTATACCGGTGTGGAGGTGCAACCATGACTCGGCTACGCCTTGCCCAACTCTACCCCGACCAGATGAATATCTACGGGGATCGCGGCAATGTGATCGCGCTGCAACAACGCTGTGCGTGGCGCGGCATCGAACTGATCGCGGAGCCGATCCACGTCGGTCAGCAGGTAGATTGGCTCAGCTACGATCTCGCGTTTTTCGGCGGCGGGCAGGATAGTGGCCAAGCCCTGATTGCCGCCGATTTTCTGCACCAACAGAGCAACGGCTTACGCGCCGCCGTCGCCGCCGATCTGGTTTTGCTGGCGATCTGTGGCGGCTACCAACTGCTAGGGCACTACTTCCTAACCCACACCGAAGAACAGCTGCCGGGCGTGGGTATCCTCGATGTGCATACGGTGGCAGGCAAGCAGCGCATGATCGGCAACATCGTGATCGAGGCCCAGTTGAGCACCCAGCCCGCCCCCGTGCGATTGGTCGGCTTTGAGAACCATAGCGGGCGCACCTATCACGGCAGCGGCGTACAATCACTGGGGCGCGTGCTGAAAGGCTACGGTGATAATGGCAGCGACAACAAAGGCGGAGCCGTCTATCGCAACGTGTTCGGCTGCTACCTGCACGGCTCACTGCTCCCCAAGAATCCCCAATTTGCGGACCACCTGCTGCACCTTGCCCTCACCCGCCGCTACGGAGCCGCCCGGGCCACAGAACTGCTGCCCCCACTAGATGATGCAGTGGAGCGAAACGCCCAACAAACAATGGTGCAAAGACTGGTACAATGAGAGAGAGCTATTGAAACGAATAGATAGGAACACCACCCATGCACACCCAAATCATCAGCAATACCCCGCTCAATGCGGATGAAGTCGCCGCCGCCCTTGCCGCCATCGCCTGCTGCATGCACGCCGAACCGCAGCCAGAGCCAGCCGGCGATTGGCAGTGGCGCGTGACCAGTGCCCTGACCACTCAAGGCATCGTGACCGTGCGTGCGCCGATCAAGCCCTCGTGGGCGCACATCGAGCGGCTCCGGCGGGCCGGGCACGGCGTTTCCGGGATTACGGGGCTGTAGCGATCCTTATGCCACCTACGCCAATTACGATCACCGACTACATCGAGCTAGCCGCGCCGCTCGCCGAAGCGGAAACACTGCTGCACGATGAGTCGCTCTGGTCCCAGCTGCCGATCAAGGCGGAACGGAACGGCACCTTCTGGCACTATCAGGGCGATCTGTATGCGATCAACCCAGTGCCCATGCCACCCTGCCCCGATCCACACCAGCGGCAAATGGCGTGGCAGATCAGCAATCTCGGCGCATCACATACCCCGATCCAGATTACCATCACCCTTTACGATGCCGTATTAGTCTGCCATGCCGCCGTTGCCGTCACATTTACGCTACACCCCACGTTCCCTGTGCCGGGCATACGCCTGTGGCATCGCTGGAACCTGACCCAGCATGTGCGCCGCTACTGCTCCGCGCTCGTCAATCGCGTGCGTGAGCGGCGCCTCCCCCAGACTGTCGCGCCGGTGTCGTTTGGCTTGGGCGAGGCCGATGCGGCAACCCTCGCCGATGCACTGCGCCCGTACTATCCGCAAACGATAGCCGCCTTTGAGCAGATGCACGCCCTCGATCATCTGGAGCGGATATGGAAACTTGAACGTGGCTGGCAGCACATCCTCAATGGCGAGTATGACCCGACGATCTATGCCATCGAGCCAAACCGACCCACGCCGGCCATCCTCGACTTTGACCTGATCTACGCAGGCGGCGGCTTGGGCTTGCTGCACGCCGTCGTGATGGCCCGCTGCTATGGCTGGCGCGTGATGCTGTTTGATCGGGGTGAAGTGGGCTGCGTCCACCGCGAATGGAACATCAGCCGCGACGAACTCGCCGCGCTTGTGCAATTGGGCATCGTAACGTGGGCTGAACTCGCGCCCGTGATCATGCGTGAGTACCGCGACGGCGTGGTGCGCTTTGCCGCTAGCCCACACAGCCCAATCCCAGAGTATGAGCTATGGCTGCCCACCGTGCTGAATGTCGCACTAGATGCAGGCGCACTGTTGCGCCTGATGCGCCGAAAGCTGCTCGAAGCGGGCGGCACGATCCTTGATAATCACACCTTCCGGCGCGTCACCGTCTGCACGACACGCCGCCAGCAGATCGCAAGCATTGCGGTAGAGCTAGCTCCGCAGCACAGTTCCCACTCGGAAGTGTGGCACGCCCGCCTGCTGCTCGATGGCATGGGCAGCACTTCGCCGCTCGCTCTGTTGCGCCACGCCGGTACGCCCTTCGCGGGCGTATGCCCCACCGTCGGCACAGTTGCACGCGGCTTCGAGCCGGGCCGCACACGCACCAGCGTAGACCCCACGCTCGGCGATATTCTGGTCAGTGTGGCTGATACACAAGGCAACCGCCAGATGATCTGGGAAGGCTTTCCGGGCCGCGATGACGAACTGACCGTATACCTATTCTACTACGCCGCCCTCACCGAAGGCGGGCGTACCCGCCGCAAGCCAGCCGATCTGTTCCCCCTTGCGCCGCTCCCGCTCGATGCCCCCGACTATTCGCTGCTCGAACTGTTTGAAGCCTACTTCGCCCTGCTCCCCAGCTACAAACAGCCCGCCGCCGACTTTGGGCACATCAAGCCGGTCTACGGCTACATTCCCGGACGGCACAGCCTCAGCCGCCACGATGCGCCCCTGCTCGCAGGGGTGTTGCCGGTTGGCGATGCCGCCGCCCAACAAAGCCCGCTCACCTTCTGCGGCTTCGGCTCGCACGTCCGCAACGTAGGGCGCACCACGAGCCTGCTCGATTACGCCCTGCGCCACGATCTGACTAGCCCACGCCACCTTCAGCGCGTCACTGCGTTTCAGGTCAACGTATCATTAAATTGGGTTTTCAGCCGGTTTATGCAGCCGTGGAGCCGCCCCCACCACGTCAACGAATTACAGAACGCCTTTCTTGCTACGCTGGATTCGCTCGGAAGCGATCTGGCAACCCGTTTCTTCCAAGATCGGATGCGCTGGCACGACTACAATCAAGTTGTCTGGTATACTATGGAGCGATACCCGAATGTATTTCTGATTGCCTTTCCGGTTTTGGGTATCCCCGGCGTATGGCAATGGTTCTGCGACTACGTGCGCTTTAGTCTCGCGGCAGCAACCGCCCACACGGCCCACCGCGCAGGGGCAAGCATTGAAGCCGCCCTGCTGCGCGTGAGCGATCAGTATGCCGCCGAGCTAGGGCTGCGCGTGCGGGCTGCCTATGCCGAGTGGCGCACAATGGGCTGGCTTGACGAGTAGCGGCAGGCGACCCGCACCACTACCCTAGCACACGCACCGCCGCACAGCACACAGGTAGATAACAGATGAATATAACACTGGCGTTAGACTGGACCCCGAATACCAATCATATCGGCTTCTATGTTGCGTTGGTATCCGGCTGGTATGCTGAGGCAGGCTTGCAGGTACGGATTACCTCGACCGAACTCGACAACTACGTGCTTAGCCCCGCTCGCAAAGTTGCCGCTGGGCTAGCCACCTTTGGCTTGTGCCCGTCCGAGAGCATCATCAGCTTCCAAACCTTGCCCGCCCGCCCGCGCCTCATGGCGATTGCGGCACTACTCCAGCACGATACCAGTGCGATTGTTACCGTCGCTGGGCGTGGGCGAGATCGTCCGGCGCAGTTGGATGGGTGCGTGTATGCCTCGTATGGGTCACGCTTCGAAGCAGCGATTGTGGCCCAGATGATTCGCAACGATGGCGGGCAGGGCACATTTGCCAGAGTGCATCCGCCGAAGTTCGATATTTGGGAGACCTTGCTGCGCGGCGAAGCAGACGCAGCGTGGGTGTTTGTGCCGTGGGAAGGGCAAGCCGCGCTGCAACGTGGAGTCCGCCTGAATACGTTTTTCCTCGACGAATACCAGATACCCTACGGTTACTCGCCCGTCATCACTGCCCACCCGCACACCCTGCGGCGGCAGCCAGAATTGGTGCAGGCGTTTCTGGCGATCAGTGGGCGCGGCTTTACGTATGCGGCGCAGCATCCGCACGCCGCCGCCGATCTGTTCTGCTGCGCCGCATCAAGCCCGCATCAAACGTCACGCGAACTTCTACTCCTGAGCCTTAATCGGCTCCAATCGAACTTCTTGCATTCCGCATCGGGGCAATGGGGCCGCATGGAGCCGCAACGGTGGGAGGTATTCTTAACGTGGCTCATCACAACCGGCATCCTGAATGACCTGCCCCAACCGCTTGCCCTGAAAGCCCACCACCTCTTTTCCAACCGCTACCTTGATTCGTCGCTTCCAGCGTAGTGCGCCCTACTCCTGTACAAGCACATCATCAATCGTGGTTTGGAAAGCGGAAAACGGCTGTGCGCCAATGACTGCGTAGCCGTTGATTAGGAAGGTTGGCGTACTCCGCACGCCGATTTGTTGGGCAAAGCTGGTATCACTGAGGATGCGTTGCGCGTGTTGCTCCGTATCCATACACTCCGCAAACGCCGCCTGCTCCAAGCCTAGCTCATCCGCAAAGCGCTTCAGGTTCTCTCGCGAGAAGTCGCGGTTGCCCTCAACCGCAAGCCGATTGAACAGGAAGTTGTGATACTCCCAGAAGGCATCCTGATCGGCGGCGCACTCGGCGGCTTCGGCTGCCCAGAGCGACTGCTCGCCCAGAAAGGCGACGGGGAAGTACCCGACCCGCAGCGTACTCGCATTCACAAACGTATCATCAATCTGGGGCACCGTCTCCACCATATGCCGCCCACAGTAGGGACATTGAAAGTCGCTGAACTCGATCAGCGTCACAGGTGCATTCGGATCACCGCGAAAGTGGCGCGTCTGTTGGAGCAGCGTCTGCATAAATTCGGCGCGGTCAGCATCAGAGGGTGCTTGTTGATCTGGTTCAACAGCATCGGGGGCAACCGCCGCTTGGTCGGGTGCGGCCGGGGCCGCGGGCGCATCGGCAATAGGCGTAGGCTGAAGCAGCGGGTGAACCACGAAGCCCGCCCCAAAGCCCAAGCCAAAGGTGAGCAGCGCCGTCAACAGGAGCGGCAGCAGCAGGTGCTGGCGAGCGGCGGGATCCGGTGGGTGGGTCGGATCAGCTCCGGGCGGCAAGGCTTCAACTGGATCCGGGCGGGCTTTATCGGGCTGATCGAGCAAGCTCTCATAGTCATACTGTTGATCCACAGGCACTCCTTACTAGGGCACTGCGTGTGAGGACAGCACACGCACTGGATGCACACTTCAAGTATAGCAGGTTTGCAACGGGCGTGGAATAGGGCAAGGGGGTAAAGGGGTAGGGATTAGCACCGCGTTCATTCGTTTTCATTGATATGCTATACTATATTCCAATACAGTACGGTTGCCGTTTGCCCAATCAGCAGGAGGAATGCGCTATGAATGCCACCCTTTCCGTGATTCTGCCCATCCAGCACGCCTCTGACAGCTTGCCCACCCAAGTGCAAGATTATCTGCGCGTTGTGCCGCGCCACTGCGCCGATTTCGAGATCATCCTCGTCAACGACGGCGGCGATCCGGCAACCACCGCTGTGCTGAATGAGCTTGCCACCCGCCACGATCCGGTACTCGTGCTGCACCTTGCGGAGCCACGCGGTTATGGGCAAGCCCTCCTGTATGGCATGGCGTATGCGCGTGGGGATTATCTCCTCGCGGGGGCTAGCCCTAGTGATGTCCACCCTGCCGAACTGGATCGCCTGATCCCGTTCAGCGAGCATCATGTCCTCGTTGCCGCCTACCGCCTCGAACACGTTCACTACCACCAGCCTGCCCCCACCCGCCTGCTGCGCGGCTGGATCAACCGCATACTGGGGCTAGAGCTACGCGATCCCGCCTGCAGCCTGACGCTGCTGCACGCCGATCTCCTGCACGATCTGCCGCTCACTGCCAGCGATCTGCTGATCCACACCGAGCTGTACGCCCGCACCCATCGCCAGCAGGCATGTATCCAAGTTGGGGTGCATGCCAGCCAACCCATCCCGCCCACGCCCTACACGCAGATCACGCCCGCCACCTTTGCCGCAGTCCTTGCGCTGTGGCTCGATCTGCACGGGCCAACCCCATCTGCCGCGCAGCGTCGCCTTGCATTCCTGCTTGGCGTGGCAGCACTGGTGCGCGTCGGCCAGATCGTGTGGCGACGGCAACGCCTGCTGCTGTAGTCGCCGCAAACTGATGCAACCTACCGGCTTCGTTCACCGTCATATGGCTAGTGTGAAACCGTTGAGCGTTCAAGAGTTCAGAAGGAGCAAGAAAACTATGACCACCCCCAATGAGCAACCGGAACAGCAACCAGAGAACCCCGCCCAAAGCGCACCTGCGCCAGCCCTAAGCGATGCCCTACGCCAGCTTGGGGAGCAGATTGAAGAGACGGCTCGCACCGTACTGAGTAGCGAGCGCACCCGCGAGATCCAAGCGAATGTGGCCACCGGCTTGAACGATGTGACGACGAATTTGCAGAAAGCGTTGGAGAGCCTCAGAACCAATCCACAGGTACAGGATTTGACGGATCGGGCCCAGAAGGGCTTGACCGAAGCCCAGCAGAATAGCTTCTTCAAGGATTTGCAGGAGACCCTTGCCAAAGCCCTATCGCACGCTAGCACGCAACTCTCCGAGTTCAGCGAGCGGATCAAGACCGAACACGCCCCCGCCCCAGACCACGCCGCGCCACAGAATATCCCGATTGAGCATGACACCCCACCCCCCGATCCAGATGGCGATGCAGGCGGCGCAGCTACAGGGCCTACGGTGCGCCTCGATCCGTAAGATCCGTAACGGATGGCATAGCAGCATAGTGCGCCTGTGGGCGGCGTGGAGCTTGGAGAGGAATGCGTAATGTGCGGACGGTTTGCGCTCGTGGCCGATGCAGCGGCAGTCGCTACCCAATTTGCGCTCGCCGATCTGCCTGCACTAGAGCCGCGCTACAACATCGCCCCGACGCAAGCTGTGGCCGTGATCCGGCAATCGGCTACCGCCGCCGAGCAGTTGGCGCGGGAGTTGGTCTGGCTGCGCTGGGGCTTGGTTCCGCACTGGGCCGACGATCCGAGCGCAGCCGCCCGGATGATCAATGCCCGCGCAGAAACCGTCGCCGTCAAGCCCGCTTTTCGGGCGGCCTTCCGGCAGCGGCGGTGTCTGCTCCCCGCCAGTGGCTTCTACGAATGGCAAGCGATAGCAAACAGCAAAGGCAAGCAGCCGCACTACTTCAGCCCACCTGCGCCATCTGCTAGCCAGCCCGCCCCGCTCTGGGCCTTTGCGGGGCTGTGGGAGCAGTGGCGGGCGCAGGATGGGAGCATCCTCGAAACGTGTACGATCATCACCACCGAAGCGAATCCGATTGTGCAGCCGATCCACGCCCGTATGCCGGTGATCCTGCCGCCGCATGCCTACGCCCTGTGGCTCGATCCGAGCATCCCCGATCTCCCCGCGCTCACTGCGCTGCTTCAGCCCGCACCGGCAAGCGCAGTGCAGAGCCGCACCGTCAGCACCCGCGTGAACAGCCCGCGCCACGACGACGCACAGTGCCTTGTGTAGGGGCGAGCGTGCAGCGCAGCCGCGTACATCCTGCCCTATCCCCCTACATCCCAACTGTGCCAAAGACTGTCTCAGCCGGGGCACAGATCGCGCCTAAGATCTGAAGCAGGGCCCACGGCGCAATCGCTGCATAGGTGCAGAACGGAACGGCAAGGAACAGGTAGTAGGGCGGTGGGCAGCCTTTGATCTCCTGTTGCAGGATGCGTGAGCTGTTGTTCCACATAAACGCCACCCCCGCCCAGAACCACAGAAACGCCGCCACAAGCATAAGCATGAGCGGGCTGAGTAAGCCAACTTTGTCTAGCACCAGTTCGTGCCACGCAATCATGACGGCAAGAAAACCACTGTGCAAAAGAAGCTGCGAGATACGCTCAGAACGTCGCATACCTTTCTCTCTTTCGATCCTCAACGATAGTTTGGTGAATAATCTATGCCATCAACGTAGATGCGTTACGCAGACCTGCATTGTGCTGCGGGTGCAACTGTCAGAGGTGCGTGCGAGCGGTAACAACAGGCTACCTTCGCACCATGCACAGGGCATGTAAATCATAGTGTAGCGGACGGAGCAACACCCCAGTTACATGCACATCGTGCCGGGCCTCTGTGCATTGTTGCGATGATTGCGCCACAGTTGCACTTCAGCCGATTGGGAAGCATTTTAGCAAATACCTGCAACGCTAATGTAGGGTAGTATACCACACCTTTCTGTGCAGATTGGGGGCAATCTGGGGGCAAGTCGGGGCAATCTGAGGGCAATCGAGTAGCAGGCCGCAGATATGCCAAACCGGAGTATAATAGCCTTTGTGATGAAACCACGCCTTGTATACATCCTCAGCAGCAGTGCCCTTGTGCTCGTTGCCCTTGCCCTAAGGGTATGGGGTAGAGCGTGGTCGTTGCCATATGTAGATCACCCCGACGAGCCAGCAGTGGTGTGGGGCATTCTGCGCGTGGTGCAGGGCGAACTCAACCCGAACCACTTCTTCTACCCCTCCTTGATGTTCTATGTGCAAGCCGCTACGTGGACGATCCATTTCTGGTGGGGCGAGCTAACGGGTCTCTACCCGCCTGATTTCGTTGCGTCACGTTCGCACCACTTCTACACCAGCATCCCCGCCGCCTTTGTATGGGGGCGCGTGGTGACAGCCCTCTTTGGCACACTCGCCGTCGCCGCCCTCGCGTGGTGGTCGCCGCGCCTTGTCGGGTGGCGGGCAGCGGGGCTAGCCGCCGCCCTGCTCACCGTTGCGCCGTGGGCAATCATCCACAGCCACTACATCACCGTAGATGGCCCTGCCGCAACGACCGGCTTGCTGGCATTGCTGGCGGTGGTGCAGCTTTACCGCAATGGCGGCAGATGGCCCGATTACGTCTTGGCGGGGGTGCTAGCGGGCATCGCCACCGGCACAAAATACCAGAACGTGCTGGTACTTGGCTCCATCGGCATCGCGCACATCCTGCTCTGGCGCGGGGCGTGGCTACGCGAGGCGGGCCGCGGCGTGCTAGCGGGGGGGGTTGCGGTGCTTGTCTTTCTGGCGACAACGCCCTTCATCATCCTCGACTTCGCGGGCTTTCAGCGCGATATGGAGAAGCTGTTCAACTCCTACGGTGGGATTGCCAATGGCGATCTCAACGGCACATTCCCAATTATGGGCTACCTGCGCTTCTTGTGGCGCGAGGGCTTGCTGCCGATCCCATCGTTATTGCTGCTAGCAGGCTTGCCCGTGCTCATCCGCAAGCAGGCCCATCTGACGCTCATCATCCTGAGCTTCCCCCTCTTGCTGCTGCTCGCTCTACTACGCATGGAGGTACACTTCTACCGCAACCTGCTCCCCGTACAAGCCCCCCTGCTGCTGCTCGCGGCAATCGGCGCAGTTGCCCTGTGGGAACTCCTTGCGCCGCGTCTGTCTGCCCGCGCCCGCCCGTTCGTGGCCGCCACCGCGCTCACGCTCATCCTTGTGCCGAGTATGCTCCAAGCCGGAGCCGCTGCCGCCCGCCTTGCCCAGCCCGATAGCCGCGTCGTGGCGCAGGAATGGGCGCGAGTCCATTTTGCAGGGGTACGCATTGCCAGCGAGCTATCGCATCCCTTGCGTTGGGCAGGCGTTGCCCAAGCCACCCCGCAATACTTCCTGCCGCTCAATCCGCCGGAGTGGTACGTCCAGCAGGGCTACGGCTTGCTGCTCACGCAATCGTTGCGGCGCGGCGGGCGCGAGGCATGGACCCCAGACTACACCGCGCTACTCGCGCAGGGGCAAGTAGTCTACAGTGTGGGCGGGCGCACCAGCGGCTACCTTGGCCCCCGCATTGATCTGATTACCACACCCCTCACACTTGATACGTTGCCCGTGCGTAGCCCCCAAGCAACATTCGGCGGCTTGCGCTTACACGGGGGCCAGCTTGGTCGCCTTCAGCGCAACGAGACGACAGAGGAGCGCACGAGTGATATGCGCCTAACGGCAGGCGATATTCTTGCAATCACCGCCTATTGGTCAGGAGACGCACCCATCCCACCGGATGATTACAGCACCTTTGTCCATGTGCGCGACGCAACCGGCACAACTGTCACCCAGCGCGACACCGCTGTGTGGCAGGGCTTGTTCCCGCCGCACCAGTGGCAACCGCAACAGGTGATTGTTGAGAGCCTCGATCTGCTGATCCCCGACACGCTCGCGCCCGGCCGCTACACCATCGTGATGGGCGTGTACCGCAGCGCAGATGGCTACCGCTATCCGGCGCAGCAGGGCGACGCACGCCTGCCCGCCGATGAATTGGTGCTAGGGGCAGTGGTGGTCGAGTGAGCCGAGCGACGGGCAATGTGTAGCCGATCCCGCGCCGGGCCCTACGCCGGCAACACGAGCCGGAAGGTACTGCCCCGCCCGACCACGCTCTCTGCTTCGAGTGCGCCCTTGTGTGCCCGCGCAATCGCCCGCGCCAACGACAAGCCTAGCCCGATCCGCCCAGTGGCCGTATTGCCATTGGCCGCGTGGTAGTGCGGGTCAAAGATGTGCGTGAGTTCACCTTGATCTATGCCTACGCCGTTATCCTGCACCACCAGCACCACATTATCAGCTTCCGCCATCAATTGCAGCCGTGCTTGATCGCCTTGTGCGTGCTGGGCAACATTATCGAGCAGCTCACGGATTGCCCGCTGCAACAACTTGGAGTTGCCGCGCACCGTAATCGCTTCTGCCGCCGCCGCCAATTCCGCGTGATACTGATCCACATTCGCCTGCCACTCACTCAGCACCTGCTGCGCCAAGCGGTACAGGTCTACTTCTTCCACATCATCCAGCGGCTGACTCTCGATCACCTGCACCAGTGCTACCCGTTGCACGAGTTCATTCGCCTCCGTCACGAGCCGCTGCATCTGGGTAATCACCCGTTGCTGCACTTCGGGGCGGGTATTCAGCGATGGGAGCATCGTAATCAATTGCTGCATGCCCGATAGGTAGCGTTGCAGCATGGGGGCAATCGGGAGCGGGGCACTTGCGCTATGGCTCAGCGCAGGGCGGCTGCTTTCGCTTTGCAACGTCACAATCCAGCCCATTGGCGTAGTTGTACTCTCATACGAGATACTCGACGCATGGGCAAACATGCTCTTGCCATGCACCGTCACAGCAACCGAAGCCGGGTTCGGGGTGGCTTCCAACGCCACCCCCGCGAGCGCACCGCCCGCCAACTCCGCAAAGGGCACGCCTGCCAGTTTCTCTAGCGGGGTATCCAGCAGCACCGCCGCCGCCATCGAAGCAGTAATCACCACATGGTTGCTGTCAATCACAAACAACGGCAGTTCGATGTGGGCCATGCCCGCGTGCAGCAACGAGCTGTGGTGCTGGGCAAGCACTTCGCGGGATGCCTGCTTGTCCTGCCGCTGCACGAGGCGATTGGAGATTTGCACCAGATGCTTGCTCTGCTGCTCATAGTCGCGGGCAATAATGCCGGGATAGTTGCGCCCCAACATCTGCGAGACGAGCAGATGGGCCCGCGAGACAATCTCCGAGTCATACGTCCAGATCCCCTCGAAACGCCGGTAGCCCTTGGGCATATCCTGACCATAGGTTGTTTCTTGGGTCAGCAGGGCCGTAAAGAAGGTGGGTGTATCCACCACCAGAAACCACTCGCGGGCAAGGGCCATATCGGGCGTGAGCGGCAGGTATTCAACGCCCGGAATAGCTGGTGGGTCAATGTCGGGGATGCCCCACACATACACCCGGCGGCACACACTGGCAAGGCGGGTGTAGCGTTTGATCTGGCGCGTAAAGTGCGAGAAGCGTTGGAAGCCTGCGAAGAAATCTACCTTGAGTTCGTTCTCGAAGACCACATCTTCGATTTCGTGGCTGATGACATTCATCAACGGCACACTGTTGACAAAAACACTATCACGTACATCGGGCGGAATCATCCGATACAGTGAGATATTCATATAGTTCGCTCTCTCTTCTCAGTTGTTGCGTGGAAGGGCTTGCCACGATGTCAGTTGCTTTACTTGCACCCTACATGTATTCTATCCTGATTCAGGATCGCTAGGCAAGCTAAATGCAAAGCGGCACCCTTGCCCAGCAACACTCTCTACCCAAATGCGCCCGCGATGATGTTCAATCACAGCTCGGGCAATCGTCAGCCCTAGCCCCCGCCCTTCTACGCCGAGTTGCTCCGCCAGTGGCGCACGGTAGAATGGCTCAAACACCTGCGCGGCTTCTTCTGGCTCCAAGCCGGGCCCATTGTCCTCTACCGTAACCAATACCTGATCGTCCTGCTGCACCACCTGCACAGCAATCTGGCTGCCCGGCGGGGTGTACAGAATCACGTTGTCGAGCAGTTCGCCGATCACCCGCCCTAGCCCCTCATCCGAGCCAATCACACGCGGCAGGTCAGCGTCTACACCTAGCTCAACGCGCTGCCCACGCCGCCCAAATTCGGCATAGCGTGTACCAATCGCCGCCTCGACAAGCAGGTCAAGCCGCAGCGCACCGCTCATCTCCGCCATTTGGTAGCGCACCTGCCCTAGTGTGAGCAGGTCATTCACGAGCATGGTCAGTTCAGTATTAAGCTGCACCACCTGCCCAATCAGCACCGATTGCTGCTCGTTGAGCTGACCGGCGGCAGGCACGCGGGCGATCAGTTCGCGTAGCGAGTGCAGCGGTCCACGGATTGAATTAGAGAAGCCGGCGAGTAGGGCTTCGTTGTAATCACCCGCTGCCGCATCCATACTGCCAATGCCACCCATGCCCGGCATCGCCGGAATCCAATCATCATCACTTGCAGCAGGTGCGGCCAGTACGGCTCCATTTTGGGCGGGCTGCGGGTGCAGCAGCAAGGCCCAGCGTTCGCCGGGCAAGCTGCTGACGCTGACCTGCACAGACGTGCCCGACTCAAGCGTGAGCGGCTGACGCTGCACCGTGTCGCCGAGCAGGGCTTCGGTGAACATCGGTACCAGCTCGTGGGCGCAGTCTCGGCAAGGGCGCGGTTGCGATCTGCATCAGCCAGATTCAGCAACTGCGTGGCAGCCGCATTAAAACTTGCGAGTGCGCCCGTCGGCTCAACGACAATGACACCCTCATCTATCCGATCAAGCAGAGCTTCGATGCCACTTAGGGTGGGGGCAACAGCACGGGCAGATGCGGCCGGCACAGGCCGCGCAGGCGGACTTACCAGCGATGGACTAAGCGGGCTAGTCTGGGGCGCACGCAATGCCGCCGGAGTTGCAGTTGGGCTACGGGGCGGGAGAGTTGTTGCGACTGGTGCGGCAGGCACGGCAGCAGGTACAGGCCGCGCACTGAGGTAGGCATTCAAGAGCACGCCCAACGCATTGAGCGTAGCCCGCGCACTGAGCGAGAGCGGGCGTTCGCTGGTGACCAGCAAGGCTCCCGCTAGCTCCTGCTTGCGCGTGAGCGGAATCAGCGTGACGGCAGCCTGCTGCACCCACGCCTGCCCGTCGGCTTGCCATGCATTCGCGGCAATGCTGCTAGGGCGCAACGTTTGCAGCAATGGCGTAAGCGTGGGGTGGTTCAGGCCCAGCTCAAGCGGCGCAGTCGTATCACTAGCGGCAAGCACGCGCAACACGCGGCGGGCATCGAGCGTGCCCACCAATGCCCGCTGCCCGCCACACGCCCGGATCACCTGCTGCACAGGGGGAATCGTCAGGACTGTTGCCGGATCGGAATGCTCGCTCAAATTACGGGCCATGCGGAGCCAATTGTGTTCATCTGGGAGCAGCGCATTCAGGTCTGCCCCGCGTAGCTCGCTATCGCTCATCAAAGCCAGCAACACCCGCACTGCAAGGGCCCGTTGGCTTTCGGGATCCGCCGTCATATCAAGGGCATAGGGCACATCGCCAAACTGCGCCAGCACCAGTGCCGCCCGATCTACGCGCTCTGGGTCGCTGTAGAGGCGCGTGGCATAGCCCTGCGGCGTGCGGGCCGTGAGCAGCGCGAGTGCGCCGTGCGGGCCTGCCAGCACGAGAAACGCATCATCGCCAAGCATATCGCCGAGTGCGTGCGGCATCGGCCCAGCAACCGCACTCGCAGCGGGAGTGGTGGCGAGTGCGCTCAATGCCCCACCGAGAAAGCTCACCCCGTCGCTATCGGCGGGGCGCAGGCGCAGGAGCAGCATGCCCAAACGCAACACCTGTGCCTCGCTGAGGATACAGCGCGAGTCATCTACCGTTACGCCAATCAGATCAGGAATACGCACACTCATGGTTGTTGCTCACTCTCTCCTAACACCGGATGCCCCGCACAGGCTACCTGCGAATCCCATGCATCTCAGCAAGTTGGCGCGTAATGGAGCGCACATCGCCATCAAGGTACATGCCCTGTATCCGCCCGATCAAGTCTGGGCGTTCGTAGAAAGCCATGCCGCCGAAGATGAACTGCGGCACAGGCGGCTCAAGGCGGCTCAGAATATGCCCGACTTCAGTCAGGTTGTGGGCGGCTTCAACCGTCGTCGCCGATAGCCCAAGCAGCTTCGGGCGCAGTTGGCGCACCATATCGGCCAGCGTGGAGTTGGGCACATTCTGCCCTAGATAAATGATGCGGAAGCCCGCCCAGCGCATAAACAGGGCCAGCATAATCGCGCCGATCTCGTGCTGTTCGGCTTGGGCACAGCCAATCACCGCAAGCGGAGCCGTAGGGTTATCGTGCCCTTGATGCAGCAAATTGAGCATCTTGATCTCGACAAAGCGGCTGGAGAAGTGTTCGGCGGCAACTGACACCTCACCACGATGCCAGCCTTCGCCAATCGCAACCAGAACCGGCATAAGCAGTTCGACACAGATTTCTTCAGCCCGATACTGGGTGATCGTCTCCTCCCACAGATACTCCGCCGTGCGCCGATCAAAGGCAACGAGCGCACTCATCAGGCGGCGTTGCAGGTCGTTCCAACTGGCATCTGGCAAGGGCGACCTATCAGGAGGCGGGGCAGCCACCGCTGGCGTAGCTGGGCTGCCGCCGCGTGCCGCTGGTGGGGGCAGCATCCCGCCCCCGCTCCGCATCCATGCGGGCAAGCCAAATGCACCGGTATCACCTGCCACCGGTTGCGGTGCGCCCGCGCTAGGTGGGGTGGCACTGTTGGCTGGGCTACTGGGCGGGGTGAGCTTGGGAATAACCATCCCGTTGCTTGCGCCGCTTGCTGGGGCAGGTGGCATAGCGGGCAGCGGCGCACGCGCTGCCGTAGGCGGGGCGGGTGGCATGGCGGGTGGGGCATAGGGCTGCGAGCTGGCGTAGCTGCTTGGCAAGTCAAAGTCGGGCAGCCCAAACGCATCGGGCAGCTCGGCTGCACTGCGACTAAGATCAAGCACCGTCAGCACCTCACTGAGCAATGCGCCCACTCGTGCCGCCTTCGCCGGCACATCCGATGGCTGCTGCGCCGGATCTAGGTGACCCACGTAGAGGATTCCCCACAGGGCATCTTTGGCAACCAGCGGCACAGCAGTCACGGCGTGAGCATGTGGCATAAGGACCTGCTCTGGGCTGGTGGCAGTGAGGGCCGCCGTGATTGGCTCACGCGCTGAGCGCACCTGCGCGGCTAGCCCAGAGCTAATCGAGAACGGCGGGGGCTGCTGCGGGCTGTGCCATACCACCGGCATAAGCTGCTCCTGTTCAAAGCGGTAGATCGCATCGCCGTCGGGGTGGTAGCGTTGCAATGCTTGCAATGCGACGGGCAACGCCTGCTCCTCAAAGGTTGCGGGGGTTGTGCTGGCACATGCCGTCAGCAGCTCCAACAATTCGGGGAACTCGTGCAGGCTCGGCGCAAGGTTCAGCCGCTCAGCTTCGCTGTGGGTGTAGAGGGCATACGCCACCCGGGCCCAACGCATCGCTTGGGCCATCTGGTTGCGCTTGGCGGTGGCCGGCGGCGCGGCTTGCTGGCGCACAAGGCTGAGCAGCAACATCGCCCGGCTGATGGTGCGCTCATCTGCGGTGAGGGTGCCCTCGAACTGATAGCGGCGCACCCGCCCATCACTGCGTTCGGGCACGATGCGCGTAAACAACCCCCCCCAGAAATCCGGGCTATCCACAATCAGGAACCACTCTTGGGTCAGGGGCGCACCCGCCGGGAGGGCCACGAACTGCACCCCGTCAATCTGCGGCGGCTCAACATCCGCTTCGCCATACACGGTGATGCTGCGGCAAACGTTGGCAAGCTGGGCGATCCGCCCCTGATGCAGGCGGAACAGCGAAAAGCGCAACGTGCCAAGCGCAAGATCGGCAGGAAGCCGATCATCTTGGATGATCAACTCAAGTTGCCGCCCAATAATCACCAGCGCATCTGCCGGTTGGCGGAACAGCTTCTCGGCGGGTACGCCCCCTACCAGCTTAAACAGCGAGGGCGCAGGGCTACGGGATGAAGTCATCGGATTGGGTGAAACCATAGGGCACTCTCTCTTTTCTTCCACTATCGCTAAGCATTGCTCTCGGGATACTTGCTGGGCGCATTGCTTGTTGGTTTAGCGCACCGTCGTTCCGGTGCAGGAGCCTAAAGATAATCAGTCGGCATCTTTTGGATTTGGGTCGTTGCCTCGCTCACACTTGCGCCGGTTGTGGGCACTGCCAGCAGCCACACACTGCCCCGTTGAACCAAGAGGAGGCGGTAGTGGCTGGTGATATACAGCGCGATCTGCTGCGTGGGTGCGCCCAGCAACGCACCAACAATGGATAAGCCCGCCACCACGCTATGCGCTTCGAGCGTCAGCGCATCATCAAGCCCGATAGCCCCCAACAGGCGGCCTTCCGGGCTGACAAGGGCAATCCCCGCCAGTGCCGGACACTGCACCAATATCTGCTCCAGCTGGCTACGCTGCGGGTAGGGCAGCACTGGCGCAAGCGTCAGCTCCAGTTCGTCTCGGCGGCGGGCGGCTTCCAGCACCAGCTCCTCATAGTGGGTCATCATGTCCACTTCGTCGGGAGCCTCGTGCAGCACATTGATATGAAAGCTGCCACTATCCCACACCAGCCAGCGATACATCGCCTCGCGCCCGTTGCTCGCACCACACTGCGCCCGCACGATCATGCCCTCGATGATCTGGACGCAGGCAGCTTCGTCGCCCCGTTGCGCGGAGATCGCTACACTGCGCTGCTCTTGACACAACAGTTGCAGCAGGCTAGCAGGGGTGATAAGCGTGAAATCTCCGGCAAAAAACATCGTTGTCCCTCATTTCTGGGGTTAAGCACTCTTGCGTACTTGCCCCACGACTGCCGTCATTGCCGCTTTCAACGTATCAAAAACACCCAACCCACTGACCGCCGAAGCCTCGTAGCACTGCCGCTCAGGGGCAATATGCAACAGGCGGCGCAGGTCGCGGGTGGGCATCGCATGCGGGAGATCGCGTTTATTGAACTGCACAATGATCGGGAAGGTGCGAATATCATAGCCCAACTCGATCAAGTGCTGTTCCATCGTATACCATGATTCAAGGTTCTCGTTCGAGCGTCCAGCTTGCGAATCAGCCACAAACACCACGCCATCCGTGCCTTGCAGAATCAGGCGGCGGCTGGCGGCATAGTAGGCTTGGCCGGGCACCGTGTAGAGCTTGAATTTGGGCTTGAGGTTATTGATCTTGCCCATCTCTAGCTGCAAGAAGTCGAACAGCAGCGTGCGCTCCTGCTGCGTCTTGAGCGAGACCAGCCGCCCGCGCAGGTGGGGCGGGGTACGGGCATAGATATATTGCAAATTGGAGGTTTTGCCGCTCAAGGCAGGGCCATAGTAAACGATCTTCAGATTGATTTCACCGAGGCCCCAGTTGATGAACATATCGGCAATCCTATCGTTACAATCGTTACCACCCATGCCTGCGGCAGGCGCGGTAGCTATGGAGATCTGGTTGGTTCAGCGCATCAGGCTACCATATCCGGTTGAGCTGATTCTGGAACTGCTGCTCAAAATCTTCCGTAATTGCGGCGGGCGGCGGGGTATTCGCCACATCACCCACGACTAACTCGATGCGATCTGCCAGCCGCTTGATCGCCAAGCGCGACCAGCCGAGCGGCACATCTTTGGCTGTTGCGAGCAGCAGCAGGAAGCCTTGCCCCACACGGGCAATCAGCACCGTCTGGTCATCATGTTCTTGCACCACCAGATTGCACGCCCGCCGCCCACCGAGCATCCGCCCCAGCTCCAGCGTTGCCAGCAGATCGCCTGCCGCCAATGCTGAGATCGTCGCCGTATCGCTGCTGCCTGCGGCATCCCACGCGGAAATATCCTGCCCACTGAAATCCGCCAGCACAATGAAGCGCACCCCGCGCTGCCGCCCTAGCTGGGCCATGTCGGTTTGCAGCGTCGTGAGTTGCGTCTTCGAGAGTACTGTCTGTGTATGTGTCATGCCGCGCCCTTTCGCTCGATCTCGGTTAGTAAGGTACTCGTATCATACCCTGTTTACCCACCATAAATCAAGCTGAGCCGAGATTGCGCTTGGAGCGATTGCCCGCGAACTGCTCTGCACCAAAGAGCCGGTCAATCTCGCTACTTAGGCAGGCTTGGAATTGGTCGGTGATCACATCGGGCTGGCGGCGTTCCTGCTTGTGCATCCGCCGCAACTCACCGGCCACGCGCTTCATCATCAGCCACACAAAGCCCAGCTTCGGCTCCGCAAACTGCTTATCGAAGAACAGCACCAGCAACCGATCTGTGCCAACATTCACCGAGTACACATCGAAGTAGCGGCCCTCGTGGAAACTCAGATGCACCGTCTCAGGATCATTCAACGTGCACCCCATCTCCACCGAATTGACAAAGCCGCCCGCAATCAGCGAAGCCAGCACCGTCACATCAATATTCGTTTCATCGCCGCGCTTGGCGATCAAGTTGCCGATGTTATCCGAAAATAGCACGAGCTGGGCGCGGGCTTGGCGGCGCAGATCATCAAGCATATTATACACATCCACCAACTCCAGATCGGCTTTAGCAAAAGCGGGCAGTACGCTATTCGCTGCATCCGTAGCCGCCACCACATTAAGGATGCGGGCGAGACATGCCTGCAAATGCACGTCCTCAATCGGAACCTTGACGTTATGCACCCCCATCCGCCGCACAGTCTCCAGCATCGGCAGCGTTGTCTGGGCTTCGTGCAGGATCAGGATCTGCATTTCCGGGTAAAGTTCTTTCAGGCGACGCGCCAGATCCAGCAGCACCTCGTTGTACAGAGCCAGCACGATCAGCACCGCGTGAAACTGCTGCCGCGTCACTTGCAGCTGCGCTGCTGCGGCCGAACTTACGGTCATCACTTTGTAGGTATTACCGTCAGGCAGGGGGGCATCAATCAACGTTTTAGCGTAGCGATTGCGGGTTGCGGCATCATCGCCAACGATGAGAACACGATATTCCATCTCGGCTCCACTTTCAGGTACATCAGCACTACGTAGATTGTAGGACCTTGTTCGTGTTATAACCGGATTAGCATGGGTGCGGATCATAGTATCTCCCCAATCGTTAGAGCGTGACCACAGTCCCCTCAAAATCGTAGCCATCGGCACATACTACCCGATCATTTGCGGGTAGGCTTGCAAGCTCGCCGCGGCAGCTTGCAAATAGGTTTGTGTATCATTGGCGGCATAGGCGGGCAGTAAGCGAGCCGCCGCCGTATGCAGCTCGGCGAGGTGCGCGTGTAGCAGCTGCGGATCGGCTCCAGCCTGCTGGAGCATCCGCACATAACGCACCAATGGATCAGCGGTATGCGTTCCGAGGGCATCGCCCAGATAGGCCACATACCAGCCCGTTTCTTGGAGCACCTGCTCGACAGTCAAGCGCGGATCGTGGGCCACCAGTACCTGCGCGACTTCCTGCACCAGTTCATCTTGGACACTGAGCAGGGCGTGGTAGGCGGCTTCATCATGGATCAGGGCAGATGCAACGGTGGCCAATACGCGCCGCGCATCGCTGGCGGCAGCGGGTGAAGTCTGCTGCTCAAGGATACCGGTGAGCATCCACAAGAGCTGCTGGATATGCGTGGTGGATAGCCCCGCCTTGAGCAGGTAATCGCGCAGCCACACGGTGTGCCGCACCGCCACTTGGGGGTCGTTGTAGCCCATCGCATCCATCACATAGTCCAGCAACAGCCACGTATCATACAGCAGGCGGGCCCGCCCAGTGCCAGCATACGCCTGTTGCCAATGCCACTGGCTATCATACAAATGGCTCGTGAGCAGTTCGGCTAGCTGTTCGTGGCTTGCAGCAAGCTCTTGGATCTGCGGTGCAGGGTAGGCAAGGCTCTGCAAGCCCGCCTGAATGTAGCTGTAGAGTGGCGCATGGGCGGCGTGGGGCAGCTCAGCTTGGATACCGTGCCAGATGTAAGCAAACGTCTCGTGGATCATGCCGGTCGAACAGTTGTAGCGTACTAGCGTGGTACGCAGCCAAGCGAGGTAATCGTCGAGGATAATCTGCGAACGGTAGCGAATAGCCTTTACCAGTGCCGCCAGATTATGCTCACCATCAAATACGAGCTTATCCCGCACGCCACTTCCGTAGCGTTCTTCCCAGAATGCGTTCTGGAGCGTCTCTCGAGCGACACGCTCAACAATGCGCGGGCGGCTCGCATCTAGGGCTTTGGCTATGCTTTGGTGATCCATCGTGTTCTATCCTCACAAATAACAAACAGGGTTAGCTCTATGAACCAACCCTGCATACGAGGCAGTAGGTATTCTTTAGCACGATCCGAATACGCTTGCATCATCGCAGGTGGCACTCTTGCATACGATCCAAATCTAACAGTACGGATGATAAATAGCAACTAATCTATCTCACCTACAGGCTGAGTAGCGCATGCGTTGACAGATCCAACGTCCTTGCAACAAGCCTTTTCAACGGTGTAGATAGCGATGAGACGGTACCCGAATGAACTGAGAACTGTAGCGGTTTTTATTTTACTAACTATTTACCCTACTACTGTTATGATACACCATGCCGCTACCAGTGTCAATGTTTTTCAATAGGCATGCGGTACTATTTCACCTCCGACACTATGCGCTATAGTAGCAGGACGAGGCTTGCATATGGCTTGATAACTGAAAAATCCGGCTTGTCGAGGCGATGTTATTGAATTCCTTGATTCTGCCCTGCAAAAAATACGTGCATTCCCCTAGCTCTTTATATCCGCATACATTTCGATCTGAAAATACCCTATCAGCTTACAATCTCTTTACAGCTATGGTATACTATGGGCAAGGTCTTAAAGATAAAGATACCGCGTCATGCAAGGAGGATTATCATGGCTGTTGAACACGTCAATGCATCGAGTAGTCTTGCGGAAGTTATTGATCGAATTTTGGACAAAGGCATCGTGATTGATGCGTGGGTACGAGTATCGCTGGTCGGGATTGAGTTGCTGGCCATCGAAGCCCGCGTGGTCATTGCTAGTGTGGACACTTACCTCAAGTATGCTGAAGCCGTCGGCTTGACGGCTGCCCCTGCCTTACCCGCATAACATCCGCGTATTCTTATCGGAGGAGCGGGGCGGCGTGCATCGCCGGAGCTTTTGCGGCACAGCCGCCCCGCTTCGATTGTGGTATGCTTACAACAGATAGCGCGGGCGGGCAAGGGCAAGCACTGCCCAGCTTGCCGCACCCGTCGCTCATACCATTCAGAGAGGATTGCCGATGAACCGTTCTGCCGATATGCAACGCCTTAGTGAGGAGATTCTGGTGGCCTATGAGCGGCGCATCCAGCAGCTTGCCGACCTGCGCCACGCCACGCACCAGCATATCCGCCACGCATCCACCACCCGCCAGCAGCAGGCTGCCCAGCAGGCCGCCGAGCGGGCCGCCTACACGCGCCAGCTCCGCACCACTACCCAGCAGCAGCAGGCAGCCCAACAGGCCGCCCGTAGCGCACAGGCCCAAGCCCTCCACGCTGAACTAGATGGCTACGTCACCGCCTTGCGGGCCGATACCGCCGCGCAGGTGCAGGACTATGCCGCCCAGCACGCCGATATGGCCGCCACCCAAGCCGATACCCTGCATGCCTACGTCATCGCCTTGCGGGCCGATACCGCCGTGCAGGTGCAGGACTATCAGACGCAGCGCAATGCAATGGCCGCGAGTGAGCGTGAGCAACGGGCCACTGCCCGCCGTGAACTAGCGCAGGCGGTGCAGTCCATGCGGGCCGAGCTGCAAGCCGAACACCGCCAGATTTGGCTGAGCTGGCGTGTGGTTGAGCCACTGCCCGCCCGTGCTACGGCGTTTGAAGGCGAGGCTACGCTGACCAGCGTGAACGCAATTCTGGATGATGCCGATCAATTTGCGCGGCAGGCAGCAGCCCGCACCGCACGCGCTACACGGCACACGCCTAGCCGCGTGGATGATGCCGCCGAACCGTATGCGTAGCCGGGAACGTCACCAGTATGCCCAAGCAGCCTCGCCCGCACAATGCCGCCGGAGCCACGCCGCAACCCTCAGATGAAGCCCCTGCATCGGCTTCGGTGGCGGATTTGCTGGGGCAGATCCAAGCCGAACAAGCAGGGGCCCGCGAGGCGTGGGCTTCGCTGCGAGCACGGATGCTCCGCCGCCGAACCGAGATGTATGCAGAGGCGATGCAGGCACGCCCAGCCCTCGCGCCGGCCCCGCCAATCCCAGACCCGCCGCCGCTGCCGCCTTATCTGCCGCCTGCACCTGTTGCCCCTGAAGCCGCCCCACCCGCGCCAGAACCTGCCCCCACCGCGCCCGCGCAGGACCCCTTCGCCGCCTACCGCGCCGAATTTGGGCCACCACCAGATATACCCCCGCCCAGCGAGGCTCCTGTCACCCTGCCCGCCCCACCCGCTGAGCTAGGCCCCCCCAACGCTGCGAGCGATGCGGGCAGCGACCCAGATGAGGAGGACTTTCCGGCGGCGATTGCGGCCCTGCCCACCGACCTTGCGCTGGCAGACTTTGAGGCGTTCCTAAGCGATCTGCAAGATGCACCGCCCGCTCCGCCCCCATCGCTAGAGCCGTCTGCGCCCGTTGCCCCCGCAACCGATCTGCTCGCCGATGTGGATGCCTTCATCCAGAGCGTGCAAGCCCTCAGCGAACCGCCCGCTCCGCCTAGCATAGAGCCGCCTACCTCAGAGCCAGATGACGATCCGTTCTTGGCAGCCCTGATCTCCTTCACCACCCAAGCCGAAGCCGCCGCGCCGCCGCCCGCTATGCCCGACGTTACCACGCCGATCACGCCGGAGCCGCCCGCTGCCCCCGCCCTACCTGTTCTGCCGCAGATGACATCCAGCGATACTGACGTGGAGGCTTTCATCAGTCAAGTACAGGCTGTGCCCACCGCACCCGCCCCGCCAGACCTGCCCAGCGCGGATCTCCTCGCCCTGCTCGGCGATGAGCCAGACCTGCTCGAAGCCCTCTACGCCGATGCCGCGCCCGCTGCCCCCCTGCCCCCCAATTTAACGGATGACATCCAGCAAGCATTTGCGCGTTTCGATCAAGATGACCAGCGCACACATCCGCTTGTTGTGGCTTCGTCAGCTTCCACCTCAGAACCGGATGTGCTCGCTGAAACCGAGGCCCTCATTGCCCAACTGCACGCCGAACTCGGCTTGGCGGCTGCGCCCGCACCCGCGCCAACCGCACCTGCCCACACCACCCTGCACCCCAATATTGTGCCGCGTGCGCCGCTGCTCGGCAGCCGCCTTGAGCATATCATTCACCCAACGAGTGCGCCCCTGCGCCACCTCAAGCGTGTTGGCAACACCACCTACGTCCACCTGTGCCGGGTCGGCTTGGGCGTGCGCGACCTGCTCACCAGCCCAACCGATCTGCCCGAAAGCCAGCACCAGCAACTCAGCATCGCCCTGCTCGAGCTGCACCAAGCAACCCGCGTGCTGCTCGCCGAGCTAGAGCAAGCCTACCGCCAAACAGACCCCACCGAGCGGCGCACATTGGCTGATTTCGTCGAGTTGATGGGCCACAATATGGGCATGCTGCGCCACGAACTCGACTTCACCGAGCGCACCGCCGAGCAGCAGCAGCACTTCCTGATTAGCACCTACGCGGGCGAGATGCACCGCCAGATCACGCTCCTGCTCTACGATCTCCAATCCGCCTACCAAACGATAGTGATGGAACCGTGGCGGCAGATTCTCGGTGGCAACCCGCCCAACATCCCCCCCCAGATTGCACCCGGCGTAGGCAGCAGCGATCTCACGCGCATTGCTGGCATCGGCATCGGCATCGAGCAACGCCTGTACCAAGCGGGCATCGCCACCTATGCCCGCCTCGCCCAGAGCAACGTTGCCGAGCTACGTCAGATCTTAGGCGGCATGGCCCAATATGTGGATGTTGGCGCATGGATTGCCACCGCCCGCCGTTTGGCTGGCTAGCCGCCCGGCATTCGCAGAGCCGCCCATGCTGTGCTACACTATCGGTAACAAGAAAGAAAGATATATCGCGTATGACAACCACTTATCGTCCGCCAACAGAATCCAGTCGCTCGGTGCTGCACCTGCGCCCGTCGCCCGATTTCGTCGAGACCGACACCACCCGCGACATTACGCAGCGGGCCCTTGCCTACCTGCACGCCGGCTTCCCGGTGCATCTGCGGGGGCCTTCCGGCACCGGCAAAACCACGCTCGCCATGCACGTCGCCGCCCAGCTTGGCCGCCCTGTGATCCTGATTGTCGGCGATGAGGAGTTCACCACCTCTGACCTGATCGGCGCACAGAGCGGCTACCGCTACCGCAAGGTCGTAGATCGGTTTATCCATTCGGTGCTGAAGTACGAAGAGGATGCCCAACAAACGTGGGTAGACAATCGCCTGACCACCGCCTGCCGCGAGGGGTTCACCCTCGTCTACGATGAGTTTACCCGTTCGCGCCCCGAAGCCAACAACGTCCTCTTGTCCGTGCTAGAGGAGCGCGTGCTCGTGCTGCCCGAACTGCGCCGCGAAAACGCCTACCTCAAAGTGCATCCTGAGTTTCGGGCGATCTTCACCAGCAACCCACAAGAATACGTCGGTGTGCATGAAGCCCAAGATGCCCTCAGTGATCGGCTCGTCACCCTCGATGTAGATTACTTTGACCGTACCACCGAAGTCCAGATCGTGGCAAGCCGCACCGAACTAGACCCCACCGCCGCCGCCCGCATCGTGGATATTGTGCGCGACTTCCGCGCCTCCGGCGAATACGACCAGACCCCCACCTTACGCGCCAGCATCATGATCGCCCGCGTCGTTGCCCAGCAGGGCATCGCCGTGCAGAGCGACGATGGCCGCTTCGTGCGGGTGTGCCTCGACATTCTCGAATCAAAGAAGAACTTCGGCAGCCGCGCCCACGAACAGCAAACCGAACAGCGCAAAATGCTGCACAGCCTCATCGAGCATCACGCCCCACCGAGCAAGCCCGCCCGCCCCAACCGCAAAGGAGCCAGCGATGAGCCAGCGTAGAGTACGTGGTCTGCACGATGTGCCTACCATGCAAGGACGCGGGCGCAACGGGCGGCGCGTGGGCGGCAGCCGCGAGCAGATTGCCGCCGAGCTAGCCCGCCTCGAACAGGCGCGGATGCGCTTGGAAAAGGAGCGCGAGCTGTGGCAGCGCAACCTCGTGCGCGTCGAGCAGCAACTCAGCGACACCGAGCAACGCCTCGACCTGTTGCGCCAATCGTTGCTAGCGATCACGGAAACCGATGCTGAGGCGGCGGCAGCAGCGGAGGACAAGCAGACGCGCCCCCCCACCCCGCGACGCAGCATCCCCGCCCGCACCACTGGCGCATGGGATGAAGTCGCGTTCGAGTATTAGCGCGGCAACGAATACCAGATCAAGGAGCACCAACCATGCCCGATTCACCAGAAGATATTCGCATTGATATTAACCTCAGCGGCTTAGTCGGCAATCTCGGCGACCTGATGCAAGCGATGCAGCAAGCCATGCAGGAAGCCCAACGCCGAGCCGAAACGATGGGCACCCACGGGCCCGCTGCCTTCCAGCAGGCGGTGCAGGAAGCCCAACGCCAAGCCGAGACAATGGGCGCACAGGGCTGGAAGTTTGAGCAAAACAGCGATGACGGCTCATTCCACTTCAGCTTCTCGACCAACACCGTACAGGATGCGGTCAACAATATGGGCGGCATGGGCGGTATGGGGAGTGGCGGCAAAAGTAGCCCCCCCCGCGCCATAACGTGCGGGGCAGCACCACCATCCGTAGCAGCGTGCGCGGCGGCACCACTACCACCGTGCGGAGTAGTGCCACTGCCACCAGCAGCACCAGCACTGCTCGCAGCAGCGCGGGCGAGCCGCAGGTCCGTGAGCCATTGGTAGATGTATTTGACGAAGGTGAACAGATTGTTGTGGTTGCCGAGCTGCCGGGCGTGCAAATGGCCGACATTCGCGTCCAGATCAATGCCGATGTGCTGGCACTGGAAACGACGGGCGAACGCCGCTACGAGAAAGAAATCCTGCTGCCCGCCGCCATTGATCCCACGACCATCCAGCAGACGTATCGCAACGGCATACTGGAGTTGCGCTTGTTGCGCCTAGACGAAGCCTGAAAACGTAGGAGCTATGCACGTGGAGCGTACCCCCACTGAGGGCAAATATCTGTATGGCATCATTCGCGGTAGCCCCCCCCGCGTCTTCACCAATCGGGGGGTAGGCGGGCGCGGCGATCCCGTCTACACCGTGCATGCCGGCGACCTTGCGGCTATCGTCAGCGACTCGCCGATCATCGAGTATGACCAGAGCCGCCGCAACCTGCTCGCGCATACACAGGTCCAAGAAGAGGTGATGGAGCAGTTTACGATCCTGCCGGTGCGCTTCGGCGTGATTGCCCCCTCTGCCGAAGCGATCCAGCAGAAGTTGCTCCTCCGCCAAGCCGCCGAACTCACGGACATCTTGGAGCAGTTGCACGGACGCATGGAAGTGGGGGTCAAAGCCTTCTGGTTTGAAGAGGCAATCTTCAGCGAGATTGTCGCTAGTACGCCGCCGATCCGCGAACTGCGCGATAGTCTGATCGGGCGTAGCCCCGCCGAAAGCTACTACGAGCGGATCCGGCTTGGTGAGATGATTAGCGCAGAGCTGACCCACCGCCGCACAACCGATGCCGAACTGATCCTCAGCCGCCTGCAACCGCTCGCCGAGCAGGTGCAGATCGGGGCAGTATTGACTGACCGCATGGTCGTCAATGCGGCATTTTTGCTGCCGAACGAGCGCAAAGCCACCTTCGATGCCGCCGTGGATACGCTCGATGCGGAGATCGGGCAGCGCATGCTGTTTAAGGTCAGCACCGCTCCGCCCTACAACTTCGTAACCTTGACGATCAACTGGGATTAAGGAGGATTCGCAATGGGCTTGCTCTTAGACTTGCTGACCTTTCCGGTGAGTGCCCCGCTCAAAGGGGCATTGTGGATCGCCGAGCAGATCACCGAACAGGTGGAGGACGAACTGTACAACGAAGAACGCATCCGCGCCCAACTGATCGAACTCGAACTGCGCTTCGATCTAGGCGAGATCAGCGAAGCCACCTACATTGAAGCCGAAGCAACCCTGCTCGAACGCTTGCGTGTAGCCCGTGCCCACCGTGCCGCAGAGTAGCAGAAAGCGCACTATACCATGAATGCAGCCGAGATTATCAAACACGCCCGCACCTTGATGAACGACCTCACGGGCTTGCCGATTGACACCGTGTCGGGGGTGAAGTATAGCGAAGGGCAGTGGCACGTTACGCTTGATCTGATCGAGATGCGGACGGTGCCAAATACCCGCGATGTGCTAGCAGTGTATGCGCTCGTGTTAGATGATGCGGGCAACCTGCTCAGCTATGAACGCACGCACCGCTACTATCGCGGGCAAGCCACCAAATAGGAGACCACCGTATATGAGCGAATCACGCATCCGCCACTCCGCCCCATCCGCCAACCTTGCCGATATTCTCGAACGGGTCCTTGACAAAGGGGTGGTCGTCGCGGGCGACATCACGATCTCGCTTGTCGGCGTAGAGTTGCTCAACATTCGCGTGCGCTTGCTGGTAGCCTCCGTAGACAAAGCCATGCAGATGGGCATCAATTGGTGGGAGAGCGACCCCTATCTGACGACCCGCGCCCGTGACTTGGAACAAGAGAACCGCATGCTACGCGAACGGCTTGACGATCTCGAGAACCTGATCCGTACCAGCAAGCTGCTAGAAAGCCGCCCCGAATGACCATCTTCACGCCTACGAATACCATCCTTACGCTGAAGATTGCCGAAGCCCACGCCCGCGACGTAGGGCGCGGCATTGTTCGCATTGATCCGCGTGACATGGAGCAACTCGGCGCGGCGATTGGCGATGTCGTTGAGATCACCGGGCAACGCGCCACCGTCGCCCGCGTGATGCCCACCTACGCCGAACAGCGCGGGCAGAGCCTGATCCAGTTGGAAGGCGTATTGCGGACGAATGCCGGAGCCGCCTTGAACGAACGGGTCAAGGTGCGCCGGATCGAGGTGCAACCCGCCCAAGCCGTGCTGCTCCGCCCGCTTGATGCTGGCTCGCGCACAAGTACCACCAGCGACCAGAGCCGCCACCTTGCGCGGCTGCTGAGCAGCACCCCACTTGTCGCAGGCGATCAGGTGCGGGTGCATCTGCTCGGCACTCGCGCCCAGACCTTCCAAGTGCTGAGCACCACCCCGACTGGCGCGGTGCTGATGCGCTCCAACACAGCGGTGCGCTTTGCGAGCGACGAGAACGGCCAGCCCCAGCGCACGCACGGAACCGTAACCTACGAGGATATAGGCGGGCTACGGCGCGAACTGCAACGCATCCGCGAGATGATCGAACTGCCCCTGCGCTACCCCGAAGTCTTTGAGCGGCTCGGTATCGCCCCGCCCCGCGGGGTACTCCTGCACGGCCCCCCCGGCTGCGGCAAAACGCTGATCGCCCGCGCTGTCGCCTACGAGACCAGTGCCCACTTCTTGCACATCAATGGGCCCGAGATCATAGACAAGTGGTACGGCGCATCCGAAGCCCAGCTCCGCACCCTGTTTGAGCAAGCCCGCCGCCAAGCCCCGGCGATCATCTTCATTGATGAGATTGATGCGATTGCCCCCAAACGCGAGGACATGGGCAGCAATCAACAAGTCGAGCGGCGCGTTGTAGCGCAGCTCCTCGCCTTGATGGACGGGCTAGATGCTCGCGGCGACGTGGTAGTGATTGCCGCCACCAACCTGCCCAACGCACTTGATCCCGCCCTGCGGCGGCCCGGCCGCTTCGACCGCGAAATTGCGATTGGCGTGCCAGACAAGATCGGGCGACGCGAGATCCTTGAGATCTACACCCGCGGCATGCCCCTCACTGAAGAAGTAGACCTCGAACGGCTCGCCAGTAAAACGCACGGCTTTGTCGGAGCCGACCTAGAAAGCCTGTGCCGCGAAGCCGCGCTACGGGCCCTGCGCCGGATGCTACCCGAACTGGACTTCGCCCAAGCCAGCATCCCCTACGATGTGCTAATGAGATTAGAAATTACTCGTGCGGATTTCGAGGGCGCACTGAATGATGTCGAGCCATCGGCGATCCGCGAAATCTTCACCGAGATTCCCGATGTGCGCTGGGACGACATCGGCGGCTTGCAGAATATCAAAGCCCTGCTGCACGAAGCAGTCGAGCTGCCCCTGCGCCACCGCGAGCTGTTTGAACAGGCTGGCGTGCGCCCCGCCAAAGGCATCCTGCTGCACGGCCCACCCGGCACCGGCAAAACCTTGCTGGCTCGCGCCCTTGCCAATCAGAGTGAAGCGAACTTCATTGCGATCAAAGGCCCCCAGTTGCTCAGTATGTGGGTAGGTGAATCGGAACGCGCCGTGCGCGAGATCTTCCGCAAAGCTCGCCAAGCCGCGCCCTGCATCATCTTCTTCGATGAACTCGATGCGCTTGCGCCACGGCGCGGCAGCGCGGGCGATAGCCACACCACCGAGCGCGTAGTGAGCCAACTACTCACCGAGATAGACGGCATCGAGGAGCTGCGCGGGGTTCTGATCCTTGCTGCTACCAACCGCATAGATCGGATTGATCCCGCCCTGCTCCGCCCCGGTCGCTTCGACCTGCTGCTGGAGATGCCCCTCCCGGATCTTGCCGCACGGCAGACAATTCTGGCGATCCACACCCAGCGTATGCCGCTTGCCACCGATGTTGATCTGGCTCACCTTGCCACCCAGACCGACGGCTTCGTCGGGGCGACCCTAGAAGCCCTCTGCCGGCGGGCAGCCCTGCTTGCCATCCGCGATCATCTCGCTACCCACGCCGATCAGCCGGAGCTAGTAGGCATGCAGATTGCCATGCGGCACTTTTCGGCCGCCTTTGCAGAACAACACGCCACCGAGCAGCAACGCCCGCCCGCAACATATGCCGCGCCGCGTGAATGAGCAATGAGCAAGAAAGGTCTCATCGGTTATGGCTGACCCACGCAATCAATCCACCCTCGCTGAACTGCTGACGGCATGGCTTGCAACCGTGCCCGAAGCCGATGCCGCCTGCCTACTCGAAACCGCCCGCAACGATGCCCTTGCGCTGGTGCAGGCCACCTTGCGCGACCAGATCAGTGCGGTGCTATTGCAGCAGGTGCAACAGAGCTTGCACACCAGCCTTGCCCAAACCCCTGATGCTACCCTGCACGATGAACTGGCGGCATTGCGGGCGTTGCTCGCGCAGAACGAAGCCGACCTCACCAACCTGCAAGAAGCCACCTCTACCGCACCAAGCCACCCGCCTACGCCCCCCCAGCCATCCCGATCCCGCAGGTGTATCCGCCCGCCGATCTGCCACCGCACCTGCCGTGCCCGCCGTGCCCGCCGTGCCGCCGCACCTGCC
>JAAUTZ010000045.1:0-30000 GCA_012031225.1 Chloroflexaceae bacterium | reverse complement strand
CCACCCCATACTCCGCCCCATCGCCTGTATTGACGGTGAAGGCACCCCGCATGGCAGTTCCGCACACGCCTTCATCTGAACCTCTGCCGCCACCCATTTGCTGCCCAGTGCAACTGTCGCATCCATCGCCAGCTCCGCGATAGCATCAACGCCGTCGCCCATCCGCTTCGCGCTAGGCTGCTCCCCTTGCACGGCAACGAACCCGTCACAACCCTTGTGCTGCATCTCAAGGCGAATATCCTCGCCCTGCGCCTGCCCAACTAGCCCACCGGAAACAGTGCTACAATAGACGCAATACCTACGGCTTCGTTTGCCGACGTACCCAAGGAGGTGAGATGTCACTGCTACCAACAACTACCATTGCCCAGATTGCTGCCTATGCCAACCAGACTGTCACCCTTGCGGGGTGGATCAATCACAAAACCGAGAAGGGCAAATTAGTTTTCCTGATGCTGCGTGATGGCAGTGGCACGATCCAGTGTGTCGTCTTTCGCAAGCAAATCAGCGAAACCACCTTCAGCACCGCGCAGCAGCTCACCCAAGAAACCTCGTGCCGCATCACCGGCAGCGTGCGGGCGGATGAGCGTGCGCCGGGCGGCTTCGAGCTAGATGTCCACGAGATCGAACTGATCCACCTTGCCCATGAGTACCCGATCACCCCCAAAGAACACGGCGTTGAGTTCTTGATGGAACACCGCCACCTATGGGTGCGTTCGTCGCGCCAGCATGCTATTCTCCGCATCCGCGCCGAGATTATGGCCGCCGCGCAAGAGTGGCTCAACGCGCAGGGCTTCGTGCGCTACGACACGCCCATCCTCACCGCAACCGCCGCTGAGGGCACGACCAACCTGTTTGCTACGCCCTACTTCGATCAGGGCAACGCCTACCTCGCCCAGACGGGCCAGCTCTATGTCGAATCGGGCATGATGAGCTTTGGCAAAGTCTACTGCTTTGGGCCTACCTTCCGCGCTGAGAAGAGCAAGACCCGCCGCCACCTCACCGAGTTCTGGATGTTGGAGCCAGAAGTAGCCTTCGCTACCCACGCCGACAACCTGATCCTCCAAGAGCAGATGCTCGCCGCCATCGTCCAGCGCATATTGCAGCAGTGCCGCCGCGAATTGGATCTGCTAGAGCGCGACACACTCCCCCTCGAACGAGTGCTACCACCCTTCCCACGCATCACCTACGATGAAGCCCTCGAACTGATCAGTGAACATCACGCCGAAGTCGAAGGCTGCACCCCGCTTGCATGGGGCGAGGATTTTGGTGCGCCGCACGAAACCCTGATCGCCAGCAAATTTGACCGTCCAGTCTTTGTCGAAAAGTTCCCCGCCGCGCTCAAAGCCTTCTACATGCAGCCCGACCCGGATCGCCCAGAGGTTGCCCTATGCGCGGACCTGATCGCACCCGAAGGCTACGGCGAACTGATCGGCGGTTCGCAGCGCATCCACGATGCCGACCTGCTGATCGAGCGCATACAGGCGCACGGCTTGAGCTTGGATGATTACCAATGGTACGTAGATCTGCGCCGCTACGGGAGTGTGCCGCATAGTGGCTTTGGCATGGGCTTGGAGCGAGCCGTCACGTGGATCACGGGCACGCGCCACATCCGCGAAACCATCCCCTTTCCCCGTATGCTCTACCGGCTCTATCCGTAGCAGTGGGTGCAGTGGTGCAAATGCAGCAAGAAGGAGCGGGCGATCTGCGCTCGGTAACCATCCGCTCCTAGTACCATTTCTCTTTCACCGTCCCCATATACACACAGATACTACACTGCGCTAACGTAATTCTAGTACTTGCCCCCTATAATAGAGACAGTATTCCTGTCATGAAAGGGGAAATAGGTTATGTCATTTAATACCAATCGGTTTACCGAGAAATCGCAAGAGGCATTGATTGCCGCGCAAGCGATAGCCGAGCGCAACGGCAATAGTCAGATCGAGCCGGAACACCTGCTACTAGCATTGCTGGGGCAGGGCGACGGCGTAGTGCCCCAAGTGCTCACGCGCCTGAATGCGGCGGTGGGCATGCTTGCCCAGCAGACCAGTGCCGAGATCAATAAATTCCCGCGTGTGAGCGGCAGCAATGTGCAGCTCACCACCGCGCCGCGCCTGCGGGCAGTGCTGCTGCAAGCCCACGATGAACTGGCTCAATTTGGCGATGAGTACGTCAGCACCGAACACCTGCTGCTCGCCCTGCTGGCGAAAGCGGGCGGCGGTGTGCAGCGCATCTTGCAGGGCGCAGAGCTTACCCGCGACAAGCTGATGCAGGCTCTGCGTGAGATACGCGGCACGCAACGGGTGACTAGCCCAACACCAGAAGGCACGTATGATGCGCTAGGGCAGTATGGTACCGACCTGACCGAACTTGCCCAGCGCGGCAAGCTCGATCCCGTGATCGGACGCGATGAGGAGATCCGCCGCGTGATCCAAATCCTGTCGCGGCGCACCAAAAACAATCCGGTGCTGATCGGTGAGCCGGGCGTAGGCAAAACAGCGATTGTTGAAGGGCTAGCCCAGCGCATCATGCGCGGCGACGTGCCCGAAGCCCTGAAAGGCAAACGCCTGATTGCGCTGGATATGGGCGCAATGGTAGCCGGCGCAAAGTATCGCGGCGAATTTGAGGAGCGGCTTAAGGCGGTGCTGAAGGAGATCCAAGGGAGCGATGAGATCGTTGTGTTTGTGGATGAGCTGCACACCGTTGTTGGGGCAGGCGCAGCCGAAGGTGCGATGGATGCGGGCAACATGCTCAAGCCGATGCTCGCCCGCGGCGAACTGCACATGGTTGGCGCAACCACGCTAGATGAGTACCGCAAGCACATCGAGAAAGACCCCGCCCTCGAACGCCGCTTCCAGACTGTGCTGGTGGATCAGCCGACGGTGGAAGATACGATCAGCATTCTGCGCGGGCTGAAGGAACGCTACGAAACCCATCACGGGGTACGCATTACCGATGGGGCGATTGTCTCGGCGGCGATCCTCTCGGATCGGTATATTGCGGATCGCTTCCTGCCCGATAAAGCGATTGACTTAATTGACGAGGCCGCCGCCCGCCTACGGATGGAGATTACCAGCGACCCGCAAGAATTGGATGACCTGAAGCGGCGCATGCTCCAGCTTGAGATCGAACGCGAAGCCCTGAAGAAGGAGAAGGATGCTGCGAGCAAAGCGCGGCTCGACAAGCTCGAAGGCGAGATAGCGAATATGCGCGAGCAGCGCAATGCCCTCGAAGCCCAGCTTCAGCGCGAGCGTGAGGTGTTGCAGCAGGTGCAGAGCATCAAAGAGCAGATTGACCAGACACGGGTGCAGATTGAGCAAGCCGAGCGCAACTACGACCTCAATCGCAGTGCCGAGCTAAAGTATGGCACGCTGGTCAGCCTTGAGCAGCAGCTTGCTACCGCCGAAGCGACGATCCGGGAACATGGCGATGCCCTGCTGAAGCAGGAAGTGGATGCCCAAGACATCGCCGAGATTATCGCTAAGTGGACGAACATTCCCGTCAAGAAGCTCCTTGAGGGCGAAGTCGAGAAGCTGGTGCAGATGGAAACACGCCTGCACCAGCGCGTGGTGGGGCAGGACGAAGCGGTGACGGCGGTTGCCAATGCGGTGCGGCGGGCCCGCTCCGGCTTGCAAGATCCCCAGCGTCCGCTCGGCTCGTTCCTGTTCCTTGGCCCAACCGGCGTGGGCAAAACGGAGCTAGCCCGTGCGCTTGCCGAGTTTCTCTTTGATGATGAGGCGGCGATGATCCGGCTGGACATGTCCGAGTATATGGAGAAGCATAGCGTGGCACGGCTGGTGGGTGCGCCGCCGGGCTACGTCGGCTACGACGAAGGCGGGCAACTGACCGAAGCCGTGCGCCGCCGCCCCTACAGTGTGGTGCTGTTTGATGAGATCGAGAAAGCCCACCCGGATGTATTCAACGTGCTGCTGCAAATTCTCGATGATGGCCGCCTCACCGATGGCAAAGGGCGCAAGGTCAACTTTAAGAACACGGTGATTATCATGACCAGCAACATCGCTGGGGCGACGATCCAAGAGATGAGCCGGGCGGGAGAGGCAGAAGCGGATATACGGGCAGCCGTGTTGGAGGAGCTGCGCGACGCATTCCGCCCGGAGTTCCTCAACCGCATTGATGAGACCATCGTGTTTCATCCGTTGTCGCGCCAACACATCGGCAGCATCGTCGAGATTCAGTTGGCTCGGCTGCGGAAGCTGTTGGCGGATCGGCGCATTACGCTGGAGCTTACGCCCGCCGCGATTGAGCAGATCGGCGCAGAGGGCTACGATCCGATCTATGGCGCACGCCCGTTGAAGCGGGTGATCCAGCAACGCCTGCAAAACGCATTAGCGCTGCGTTTGCTGCAAGACGACTTCCGTGAGGGCGATACCGTGCTAGTGGATACCTTGCCAAACGGTGCGTTCAGCTTTGCGAAGGTGGGGTAAGCAGGTGAAGTAAGCCGGAGCGATGCGGAGTCAGGATGGGAGGTGCTGAGGCAGGCCCCGCTCAACGCCCTACCATCTGACTCCTGCTGCTGTGCGGTGGAGCTAGAGCTATGCCGCCATTGGTTCGAGTTGGCGTTGCACTGCCGCCATAAATTCCAGCGAACTTGACGGCTTCGTCAGAAAGTCGTTCGCACCGGCCGCATGGGCCCGCTGACGATCCTCGTCTTGGCCACTCGCCGTCAACATAATAAACGGGAGGCAATCGTAGCGATGATTGGCACGTACCCGCTCGATCAGCTCGATCCCATCCATTTCTGGCATCGTCAGATCAGCAATGACAAGATCAAATCTATCTAGTTCGATCTGGCGCAGTGCCGCTAACCCGTTCTCAGCAATGACGACACTATAGCCACGCCGCCGCAGCATATGGCTGTACATGCGTTGGATCACGGGGTTGTCTTCAACGAGCAGAATATGGGCAGCTATGTTCATCATATGCCTATCCTGTGCCTTTCCTTCGATATTACCAAACCATCCTCTGGATGTCACTAGCCAAGTCTTAACCTCTGTAGCAATGCTGTTACTTGTATTGTAGCACCCACATTGCCGAATGAAAATAGCTCTTATGACAATTTCACTATACCTCTACCCGTTCTCTACCATCCTGTACTCTCCCCGCCACGCACTATACCGTTGCTGTACCATCCGGTGCGAATGTGCTATGCTTAAGGATAGCGTAGCAAGCCCGCTTTATTGAGAAAGGACTGGATCAATGCAGATGACAAGTCACACGCACTACCCGTATTTTTTAGCTGGAAATTGGCTCCAAACGACTGCTAAGAGTGCCGCCATTCGCAACCCCTACAATGATGAATTGGTGGGGATGGTGCAGCTTGGGGATGCCGCCGTGCTTGAGCAAGCCATCCAAGCAGCGGTAAACGCCCGCCCCGTGATGCAACAGCTAGCGGGGCACGAGCGGGCGGCGATCCTGCGCGGCGTGGCGCAGCAGCTTGAAGCACAGGCCGAAGACTTTGCCCGCATCATTGCGGCTGAAGCAGGCAAGCCGATCAAGCACGCCCGGGCCGAAGTGCAGCGCGGCAGCTTCACCTTTGCCTATGCCGCCGAAGAAGCCACCCGCATTGCCGGCGACATTATTCACACCGATGCGTTTCCGGCGGGCGCAGGGCGCATGGGCGTAGTGCGGCGGTTTCCGGTGGGGCCAGTGGCGGCGATCACTCCGTTTAACTTCCCGCTCAATCTGGTAGCCCACAAGCTCGCCCCCGCCATTGCTGCCGGTTGCCCACTGGTGCTGAAGCCCGCCCCGCAAACGCCAATCACCGCCCTGAAGCTGGCCAAGCTCATCCACGCGGCAGGCTTACCCCCCGGCGGGCTGAGTGTCCTGCCGCTTGATCTAGACGACGCAGCCGCCTTGATAGACGATGATCGCTTCAAGTTGCTCACCTTCACGGGTGGCCCACAGGCGGGCTGGATGATGAAACAACGCGCCGGACACAAGCGCGTGCTCCTTGAGCTAGGCGGCAATGCCGGCGTACTGATCCACCGCGACGCGGATGTGGCGCACGCTGCGGCACGCTGCGTCGCGGGTGGCTTTGCGTATGCTGGGCAGAGCTGTATCAGTGTGCAGCGCATCGTGGTGCATGCCGATGTGTACCCCGCCTTTCTGGAGCAGTTTGTGGCGGCGGTGCAGCGGCTGCGGGTGGGTGATCCATTTGATGAGCAGAGCGACTTGTCCAGCGTGATCAACGACGCTGCCGCCCAACGCATTGCCCTATGGCTCGCCGAAGCGCGGGCGGCCGGAGCCGAGATCGTGACCGGCGGGGGCGTGCGCGGGCGGCTGATCGAGCCAACCGTGATTGTCAATGCGGGCCCAGACCTCAAGGTCAACTGCCAAGAGGTATTCGCCCCGGTTGTCACGGTGCAACCCTACACCGACTTCGCGGATGCCCTACGCTTCCTCAACGACAGTCCCTTTGGCTTGCAGGCGGGCATCTTCACCAACGATCTGCGCCTAATCATGCACGCCTATAGCACGCTCGACGTGGGGGGCATCATCGTTAACGACAGCCCCAGTTGGCGCGTAGACCATATGCCCTACGGGGGGGTGAAGCAGAGCGGGCTAGGGCGCGAAGGGCTGCGGTATGCAATTGAGGAGATGACCGAGCCACGTCTACTGGTACTCCCGATGGGGTAGGGGCAGCGGCTTAACAGGCATCGTTTAGCGCAGGAGCGGATGACAGCATCGCATTGAGCGGAGGATTCTATGGCTACAGATGCAATCGTGCGGAACTGGTGGTACGTGATCGGGTTCATCCTGATGGGGGGCATGCTGGCAGCGTGTGGCGGCAACCCGCCGCCCGCCCCAACCAGCCTCACCGCCGCCGACAGTGGGCGCGACGTGACGCTACAGGTCGGGGCGGAACTGGTGCTGACGCTAGAGGGCAACCCCACCACGGGCTATGAGTGGCAGGTAGAACAGGTGGATGCGGCCGTGCTAGCCCAGCAAGGCGAGCCGGAATATACTGCCGCTGCCACCATGCCCGGTAGCAGTGGGGTGTTTGTGTTTCGTTTCACGGCGCAGGCGGCGGGCAGCACGCCGTTGGTGTTGGGCTATAGCCGCCCGTTCGAGCCAGACACGCCGCCCATCGAGGAGTTTACGGTGCAGATCACGGTGGAGTAGGGGCGGTGCTGCCGCCCCCTCCCGCTACGGCAGCAGCAGCACCTTGCCCACCGTAGCGCGCCCCTCTAGCACGGCATGCGCCTGTGCCGCCTCGTGCAGCGCAAAGGTGTGCCCAATCCGCACCCTGAGCGTCCCCTGCGCGATGCCCCGCAGCACATCGCCCGCCCGCCACAGTAGCTCATCGCGGGTTGCGGTGTAGTGCCCCAACGTGGGGCGGGTGACATACAGCGAGCCTTTCGGATTGAGGATGTTCAGGTCAACTGGCGGCACAGGCCCACTACTCTGCCCGAACAGCACGAGATAGCCGCGCCGCTTGAGGCAATCGAGGCTGCCCGCAAAGGTCGTCTGCCCCACCGAGTCATACACCACATCTACGCCTGCGCCATCCGTCAGCCGCTTGACGGCTGCTACGAAATCCTCTTCGGTATAGAGGATCACCGCATCTGCCCCCGCAGCGCGGGCAAGCTCGGCTTTCGCTTCCGTCGAGGCGGTACCGATCACCCGTGCGCCGCGCTGTTTGGCCATTTGCACCACCAGCTGCCCCGTGCCACCCGCCGCCGCGTGGATCAGTGCGGTATGCCCGGCGGCTAGCGGGAAGGTGCTATGCGTCAAGTAGTGGGCAGTCATTCCTTGCAGCATCGCCGCCGCCGCCAGTTGCAGGTCTACGCTCTCTGGCACAGGCACAACTTGGGCTGCCGCCACCAACGTATACTCGGCATAGCCGCCGGGCTGAAAGCCGCTCACCACCCGCTCCCCAACGGCAATATCCTGCACCGCACTGCCGACAGCATCCACCGTGCCGGCCACTTCGACCCCCAGCGTGAAGGGCAACGGCACACTATACAGGCCACTGCGGTGGTAGGTATCAATGAAATTCACGCCCGCCGCCGCTACCTTGATCCGCACCTGATCGGGCGCAGGTTCGGGCATGGGCACATCTTCATAGTGCATCACTTCGGTGCCCCCCGCAGCATGCATCCGCACTGCTTTCATCGTGAAATTCTCCTCTTGCTGGCAACTGTTCGCACCTGTTCCCCACAATCACATGGCTTTCGTTGGGGATTTCTTGCTTGGCATCCAATTTGCCCTGCAATCTAGGATAACAGCCCTTGCGCGGCAACGCAACCTGTGCCTATACTACAAAGAACATGAAATCGTCAGAACCGAACCTGATACCCATAAGACATTCTAGAGGGAGCCGCTTTGTGACCGTGACTGATCCATTCCCCGCCCGTTACTTTACGCGCTACGATGAATCGGATGATACGCTCTTTTACACCCAGCCGCGCCTCGTGGTGCATATTGATGCTGGTGCGATTGCCGCTTTGCAGGGCTACTTGCAGCGCAACCTGCCACCCGATGCGGAGATACTGGACTTGATGAGCAGCTATCGTAGCCATCTGCCCGCCGGATTGCCGGTGCAGCGAGTGGTGGGGCTAGGTATGAATGCGGAAGAGCTGCGCCGCAACCCGCAACTCGCGGATTTTATGGTGCATGACTTAAATACCAACCCAGAGCTACCCTACCCAACGGCGAGCTTCGATGCCGCCCTCTGCACGGTTTCGGTGCAATACCTCGTGCAGCCCATCGCCGTGTTTGCCGAAGTGGGGCGCGTACTCAAGCCGGGTGCGCCATTTGTGGTCAGCTTCTCGAATCGCTGCTTTCCGAGCAAAGCGGTGCAGATCTGGCTGCATACGGGCGATAACGAACACCGCGAACTGGTCAAGTCCTACTTTGACCACACGCACCTGTTCGAGCGGATCGAGGCGTATAACCTCTCGCCGCGGCGCTGGTGGGGCGACCCGTTGCATGTCGTGACGGGGTATCGCACCGCAGACGTGCTATAATTGCAGCGTCCCACTGGCTGGGGCCCGCTGGCTAGCAGCGTTGCCCGCTCACACAAGCACAGCAAGAACACATCAAGAAAGGATGGTCTGGTGACAACTGGAATGCCGATCTCATCTGCGCCGCAAATGGTGCAGTTGCAATGCCCGAACTGTAACACCCCCTTTACCACTGAAATCTTCACACTGGTGGATGTCACCGCCGATCCATCGCTGAAAGGCATGTTTCTGTCGGGGCAAGTCAATGTCGCGGTCTGTCCGGCGTGTGGCTTCGCCTCGCGGCTGGGCACACCCCTTGCGTACCACGATGCGGAGAAGCAGCTGTTCTTGATCGACATTCCCAGCGAACTGGAGTTGCCGGTAGAGGATCAGGAACGCTTCATCGGCGCAGTCAGCAGCAGCCTAATGCAAAGCCTGCCAGAGGGAGCCTCGCGCTCGCACCTGTTTACCCCGCAACGCTTTATGTCGCTGCAATCGTTGGTAGATGCGGTGCTGGATGCAGAGGGCATCTCCCGCGAGGTCCGCGACAGGCAACGCCGCATCGTGGATGTGCTGAGTATGCTGGCGGAAGCTGCCGCCAGCAACGACGATGCGCTCTTCAGCCAGACGGTCACGACCCAGCGGGATGCCCTCGACACAGAGTTCTTCACGATCCTCAATATCTACATTGAAGCGAGCCAGCGTGAGCAGCGCGACGAAACCGCCATGCTCCTGACCCTCGTGCGCGACAAGCTCGCCACGCAGGGCTTCGCCGAGCTGATTGCCAAAGCGGGCACTCAGCTGGGGGCGAACGGGGCAAATGGGGCCGCTGCTACCGATGAGCCGGATGAGGGCGATCTTGAGGCGATCCTAGCGCGGCTGGAGGCTGCCGATACCGCGCAACTGGAGGGTGTTCTGGCGGAGATCCGCCCCTTCATTGATTATGCCTTCTTTGATCTGTGGACAGCGCGGATTGAGGCTGCCACGCAAGCAGGCGATAGTGACCGCGCCGCGCACCTGACTACCCGCCGCCAGCAGATTCTGGAGACGGTGACAGCGATGGATCAGCAGGCGCAAGCGATGTTCGAGGCTGGCTCGGCAGCCTTGCAGGAGGTGCTCGCGGCAAGCGATGACCGCGCCGCGCTAGAGGCTCTCGGCGAGCGGCTGGATGATGCCTTCCTGATGGTGCTAGCAGCAAATGCCGCTGCCGCCCAGCGCGAGGGTCACACCGAACTGCTGGAGCGATTTGAGCAATTGGGCACGCTGGCGGTGGAGGTGATCCAAGCCAAGCTCACGCCAGAGGAACGCCTGATTAACGAGCTGATGATGGCTGAGACAGCGCGTGATAGTACCCGCATTCTTCGCAGCAATGCCAAGCTCGTGACCCCAGAACTGATCAAGCAGTTTAACGAATTGGCCGATAGCCACGCGCAGCGCGGCAGCAGCGAAACAGCCGAGCAGTTGCGCCGCTTTGCCCGCGAAGCAGGAGCGATGCTGTTCTAGGTCTCAGCTGCGAGGTGTCAGGTGTCAGGTGCGAGATGTCAGGTGAGGGTAAGCTGCAACCATACGCTAATACTGTGCCATGATATGGATTGACGCAAAACGAGCATTGGCATAGATCCAACTTGTTGAGCAAGATAACCTGATGCCTAACACCTATCACCTGACACCTGCGCTACCGCGCACGCTACTCCTGCGCCTGATCGCCCGCACGCGGCACAGCTGGGTGCGTCGTCCACCTGCTGCGCCTGCCGACATCCGGCGCATTCTGCTGATCAAGCCCGATCACCTCGGCGATATGCTGCTCGCCACGCCGGCCCTGACACGCCTACGCCAACATTACCCACACGCCCAGATTACGCTGCTTGCGGGGGCATGGGCTGCACCTATTGTTGCCACCAACCGCCAGCTTGATACGCTGCACCCACTGCCGTTTCCGGGCTTTGTGCGGGCGGCGGGCAACGTCCCCGCATGGCAACCCTACACGCTCCTGCTGCGTACCGCCCTGCTGCTGCGGAGCCACGCCTACGATGCCGCCCTGCTGCTGCGCGACGATCACTGGTGGGGGGCAGCCCTAGCCCTGCTCGCGGGCGTTCCCGTGCGGGTGGGCATGGCTGCCCCCGCGATGCACGATCTGCTCACGCTTGCGGTAGCATGGAACCCCACCCAACATGTCACCGCCCAAGCCCTCGCCCTTGTTGAGAGCCTTGCACGCGGCACACCAGCTACGCCTGTGACGGGGTGGCAGCCCAATCTGCCGGCCCTCGCCTACGCCCCACCCGCGCCCGATGCAGCGTGGGCGGCAGCCTACCTCACCCAGCACGGCATCACCCCCACTACTGCGCTGTACATCATCCATCCCGGCACGGGCGGCAGCAGCAAGCACTGGCTGCCCGAACGGTGGGCTGCCGTCGGGACGCAGTTAGCGCAGCTGCCCCATGCGCGGGTGCTGCTTACGGGGGGGCAAACGAAGCCGAGCTAGTCGCGCAGATTGCCGCCCACATGCAGCCTGCCCCGCTCACACTCGCCGGAGCCACCAGCATCGGGCAGTTGGCGGCATTGCTGGCCCGCGCCCGCGTCGTGCTTGGGGTGGATAGCGGGCCCCTGCATCTCGCCGTCAGTCAAGGCACGCCCAGCCTACACCTGTTCGGGCCCAGCGATGCCCGCCGCTTTGGGGCGTGGGGCGATCCGCGTCGCCATCAGGTGCTACAGGCTGAGCTATGGTGTCGCCCGTGTGGGGTCTTTGCGGCGTGCCCGCGCCAGCTTGCGCCGCCGGAGTGCATGCAACGGATCAGTGTGGCGCAGGTGCTAGCAGCCATGCAGGAGCTAGGGCAGGAGGTGTCAGGCGGGTAGCAGGCGGCGCATACCCCGCAGCAGGATGCGGGGCTATCGTGTTGATTTGCCTGCCCTGCATCCCGACCGCGCGGCCCAGAACGTACCTACTTCGATGCGTCGGTATTGATCCCAAATGGCTTGTACAAGGGGCAGAAGCTCACCACGCTCGTGCCGATGAAAATCACCGCGAGTAGCCCCAACAAGATCGCCCAGATGCCCTGCACCGTGCCCGTTAGGATCAGGCCACCGACGACAACCGCAACCGCTGCCCGGGCCACGCGATCAATCATACCCATATTCTTTTGCATGTTTGGATCTCTTTCTGTATATGTTAGTTCGCCTACTGTTCAGTATAGCAGGCGCGGGGTTTCCTTCTGTGATAATGTCACCAACCCAGACGCGGATGCACATGCCGCTAGCCAACCCGCCGCGCCAAGCCCGCCTGATCTGTTATGGCGATACGTCCACGAGCCTGCTGCACCAAGCCCTGCTCGGCGAAATCGGCGAGAATGCGGCTGACTACTTCGCGTGATGTACCTAGCTCTGCTGCAATCTGTTGGTGGGTCAGGTGCAGGACTGGGATGAGCGGCAGGATCGGGGCAGGCGGGGTAGGGGCGGCGGGCGCAATGCTGCGGAGCAGAAGCTCGGCGATGCGGGTATCCATGCGGCGAAAGGCGACCTCATCCAGCACCGTCAGCACACTGGCAAAGCGGCGAGCGAGGAGATCAAAGCTGTAGCTACGCCACACCTGATAGGTATTGATCCACGTCTGAAAGACGGTATGCGGGATGGCATAGGCCCGGGCAGCTTGCTCAACCACCGCAATCGCCGGAAACTCGCGTTCGCTCAAGATGCAGCTGGTGCTGAGGATGCAACTCTCGCCGCGCTCGAAGCGGTACAGCGTAATCTCGCGCCCCGTCTCACCAATCGTAAACACGCGCACCTGCCCCACCGCCAGAATAGCGAGCGTGTGACAGACATCGCCCGCCTCGAAGATCGTCGCTCCGGCGGGGAAATTCACCAGCGCAGTTGCGGCGGCAAACTCCCGCGCTACGGGGCTATCCGTATTCGCAAGAAACGGCAGCAGCGTCACGGCATCGTGCAATTGGGCATGCGTCAACATGGGCACTCCTCCATGATTACCTCCACAGGCTGCAAAACCCTACAAGTAGTATACCGAATCCAGAGCAAGCTGGATGCTGTTATAATAAATGCTATATGTACAGCTACAGAAAAAAGGAGCCACCTGCGTTAATGTAGCGAGGAGGCAGGTACAAGGTTATGGCATACACCTATCGCATCGAGGTTTCCGCCCGCGTAACTAACGCGGATCCGACAGACCAGACAGACCAAACAGACCCGATTGAGTATTCACAATTACTCAGAACAGCTCATCAGCTTGGCATCACCACCCTCACGCGCCTACACCATGCGCGGCTCTTTTTCCTCTCCGGCACGCTTGCCCACGCCGATGTGGAACGCCTCGCCCACGCTACATTGGTAGACCCAGTGACTGAAACGTGTACGATTGCTCCGCTAGATGTTAGCCCCCCCGTCGCCCACGCGACCACCGCCGCGCACCAGATTGAGATTACGCCCCTGCCGGGCGTGACCGATGCCCAAGCCGAAAGCCTCATGGCAGCGGCCCATCTGCTCCAGATCGGCGGGCTACAGCAAGTGGTGTCGGGGCAACTCTATCGGCTGTGGGGCGATGTCACCGCCACACAGGTGCAGCAGATTGCCACGCGCCTGCTGGCGAATCCGGTGGTGCAGCGCATCAGTATTAACCAGCCGATTACCGATCCGTTTGTGCCCGCGCAGCCGCCCGATGCCACCGTCGAAACAATTGCCGTGCGCCCCGCCAGCGACGACGACCTGCTCGCCCTGAGCCAGCAGCGTCGCCTTGCGCTGGATCTGGCGGAGATGCAGGCGATCCGGAGCTACTTCTTGATGCAGGAGCGCGACCCCACTGATGCCGAGCTAGAGATGCTGGCTCAGACGTGGAGTGAGCATTGTGTCCACAAAACCTTCAAAGCCCTGATCGAATTTGAACTGCTCGATCACCCCGAAGTAGATCAGGATCACATCGAGATCAGCGAAACGATAGATGGGCTGCTGCGGAGCTACATCCGCGCCGCCACCGACGAACTCGCCCGCCCGTGGGTGCATTCGGCATTCGTGGATAATGCGGGGGTGATTGCCTTTAATGAGCAGTGGGACTTGGCGTTTAAGGTCGAGACCCACAACCGCCCTTCCGCGCTTGACCCATTCGGCGGGGCGCATACCGGAGTAGGCGGCGTGATCCGCGATGTACTCGGCGTGAGTGCCCGCCCGATTGCCAATACCAACATCCTCTTTTTCGGCATGCCCGATACGCCCGATGCGAGCCTGCCGCAGGGGGTGCTGCATCCCCGCCGGATTGCGGCGGGGGTGGTTCACGGGATCGAGGACTACGGCAACAAGATGGGCATTCCCACCGTTAATGGCGCAATCTACTACCACCCCGGCTACACCGCCAATCCGCTCGTGTTTTGCGGCTGCTTGGGCTTGCTGCCGCGTGGCAGCCATCCCACCCGCCCCCACTCCGATGACCTGATTGTGGTGTTAGGCGGGCGCACTGGACGCGACGGGCTACGCGGTGCGACGTTTTCGAGTATGGAGCTAGATGCCAGCAGCAGCACCGTAGCGGGCAGTGCCGTCCAGATTGGCAACCCGATCACCGAGAAGCAGGTGCAAGAGGTGGTCCTCGCTGCCCGCGATGCCCGCCTTTACCACGCTATCACCGATTGTGGCGCGGGCGGCTTGGCTTCGGCTGTCGGCGAGATGGGCCACAACATCGGGGCCAGCGTAGACCTGACGCGCATCCCGCTTAAATACGCCGGCCTGCGCCCGTGGGAGATCTGGCTCAGTGAAGCCCAAGAGCGCATGGTGATGGCGGTTGCGCCGGAGCACCTCGCCGCACTGCAAGCAATCTGTGCGCGGCACAACGTCGAAGCGAGCGTGATTGGCACATTCACACCAACCGGGCGCATGCGCCTGACTTATGGCGAGCAGTTCGTCGCAGATTTGGCGATGGACTTCCTGCACGATGGGCTACCGCGCCGCCGCCTGAAGGCAACCCACACGCGCCTCAGCATGGGTGGGCCTGCGCCACTCAAGCTGCACACCCGCCCCGAAACATTAGTCGTACACGACCTCGCGCCGATCCTGCATCAGCTTTTGGCGCACCCCAACATCCGCAGCAAAGCCGACGTGATCCACCGCTACGATCACGAGGTACAGGGCGGCACGGTGGTGAAGCCCCTAGTGGGCCATGCCAACCACGGCCCCAGCGACGCAGCCGTGATTGTGCCGCTCGATACGCTCCCGCCAGATGCCGCCACCAGCGATGCCCCCCTACAAGGCGTGGCTCTTTCGGTCGGCTTGGCTCCCAGCTATAGCGAAATTGACCCGTATGAGATGGCGTGGTCGGCGATAGATGAAGCAATCCGCAACGCGGTGTGCGTCGGAGCCGATCCCGCCCGCATCGCCCTGCTCGACAACTTCTGCTGGGGCAATCCTAATCTGCCAGATCGGTTGGGCAGCCTTGTGCGCTGTGTGCAGGGCTGCTACGATGCGGCGATTGCCTATGGTGCGCCGTTCATCTCTGGCAAAGATAGCCTGAATAATGAGTATGTAGATGCCAATGGCAACCGCCAAGCGATTCCCGGCACACTGGTGATCTCCGCCGTTGGGATCGTGCCCGATGTGCGCCGCAGCATTACGATGGACTTCAAGCAGCCCGGCAACTCAATCTACATCATTGGCAGTACCCGCCCCGAATTGGGGGGCAGCCACTATCTGCTCGTGCAGCCGGAGCTGGCCGCCAGCGACGAAGCACGGCTATACCGTTCCCCGCAGCCGGTGACGAACCCGCAGCAACGCTTGCATACGCTGCATCAGGCGATCCAGCAGGGCTTGGTGCAAGCCTGCCACGATTGCTCCGAAGGTGGGATTGGCGTTGCAGTTGCCGAGATGTGCCTTGCCAGTGGGCTAGGCGCAGAGATTGAGCTGCTCAAAGTTAGTGCGATTCCCTATCAGGATGCGGAGTTGCTCTTTTCAGAGACACTGGGTCGCTTCATCGTCGAGGTGCGCCCGGAAGATGAGCAAGCCTTCCGCGAGCTATTTACCGATCTGCCCCACGGCCGCATCGGCATCGTGCATCCGCCGCATATAGCAGACCTCAGTGAGCCACACTTGCATGTGCTGGGGCAGCACAAGAAACTGATTGTGGATACGCCGATAGCGGCATTGGAGGCGAGTTGGCGCGGTGCAAGTACACCGGCTCCGGCGCGTGATCCAGCGGCTCTGGCCCCTGCTCTGGTGGCGGTGCCGAGCATCCGCACCAGCGTACCCCGCATCTTGATCCTCCACGCCAATGGCACCAACCGCGACCGTGAGGCGGCTCTGGCGTGCCAAGTAGCAGGCGGCGCACCAGAAATTGTCCACGTCAACCAGATCGTGGCGGGCGAGCGTCACTTCAGCGACTACCAGATGTTGGTGCTGCCGGGCGGCTTCTCCTACGGCGACGATCTCGGTGCTGGGCGGCTGTGGGCCCTTGATCTGGAGTACCTGCTGCACGATCAACTGGCTCAGTTTGCGGCGGCGGGCAAGCCCATCTTGGGCATCTGCAACGGCTTCCAAGCCCTTGTTAAAGCGGGCTTGTTGCCGGGTTCCACCGAACTTGCACCGGCTACCCGCACCAGCACCCTCACCTACAACGCCTCAACCCAATTCGAGTGCCGCTGGGTCTACGTGCACCCCAATCCCGCTAGCCCGTCGCTGTTCACCCGCGGCCTCACCGAACCGATCTACTGCCCCGTAGCACATGGCGAAGGGCGGTTTGTGGTGGCAGATCAGGCCACCCTCGCCCAACTGGAGACACAGCACCTGATCGCCCTACGCTACACCACACCCAATCTGCCGAATGCCAGCGCACCCGCCTACCCCGCCAACCCGAATGGCTCAGTAGCGGCGATTGCGGGCATCTGCAATCCGGCAGGCAACATTCTGGGGCTGATGCCACACCCCGAAGACCACATCTTTGCGTGGCAACACCCGCGCTGGCGGCGTGGCGAGGGCGGCATGCTCGGCTTGGGCTTGTTCAGCAATGCGATCAATGCGCTACAGGAAGCCTAGATGCTGACTGATGCCGTACTTGCCCAAGCCCTCGCGCATGCCCTCGCGCAGGTGACCCTACCGCCACTGCCCGCGCACATCCAGCACACATCCGGCAAGGTGCGCGAGAGCCTTGTGTGGGATCAGCAGCGGCTCCTCATCACGACAGATCGGGTGTCGGCATTTGATCACATTCTCGGTGTCGTGCCCTTCAAGGGACAGCTTCTCAATCAACTCAGTGCGTGGTGGTTTGAACAGGTGGCTGATCTGGTGGCCCACCATATGCGCGCTGTGCCCGATCCGAACATGATGCTCGTGCGCGAAGCAACAGCCCTACCGGTTGAGGTGGTTGTGCGCGGCCACATTACCGGCATAACAAGCACGGCCCTGTGGACCCGCTACGCACAGGGCGAACGTGAACCATACGGTATCCCCCTACCGGATGGCTTGCAGAAGAATGACCCCTTGCCCACGCCGATCATCACCCCCACCACCAAAGCCGCGCAGGGCCACCACGACGAACGCCTGACCCGCACCGAGCTACTGGAGCGAGGGCTAGTTGCGCCGGGGCTGTGGGCGCAGGTGGAGCAGGCCGCGCTCGCCCTGTTTGCGCGTGGGCAGGAGCGGGCCCGTGCCGCCGGGCTGATCCTTGTGGATACGAAGTATGAGTTTGGGCTGCTCGATGGGCAACTCGCCCTGATTGATGAAATCCACACGCCCGACTCTAGCCGCTACTGGCTAGCCGCCAGCTACGCCCGTGATCCGCACGCGCCAGAACATTACGACAAAGAGTACCTGCGCCTGTGGTATGCCGCACACGGCTATCGCGGCGACGGCTCGCCCCCAGCAATGCCACCCGATGTGAGTGTGCAGGTGGCCCAACGCTACATCTTCGTGTACGAGCAGCTCACCGGGCAAGCCTTTGTGCCTGCGCCCGTGCCCGCCAGCGAGCGGATTGCGGCGGCGGTAGCGCGGGTTGTGGCGCAGTGAATAGGAACCAAGCATGAGCACCACGGCAACTATCGCTGAACTTACTGATGTGTATCTTGAAGATAGCTATGTGCTCGATATAATCCAAACAGGTGATACCCAATTTCGCTTTGTGCTTGATTTAGTACTGACTGAAACTCATCCTGTCTACACCCCGCCAGCACCAGATCAGCAGTATTGCTATCATTTGGGCGAGCTGGTGTTTCATGGAGTGCGTCACGTCCATTGGCTACGGCATACCCCACACGCCTATCACGATGCAAGTGGTGCGGTAGACTATGGCAATATTGATCGGCTGTATGCGCGTGATAGGACGTTCTTTGTCGAAGGTGATTGGGGAGCAGTTGCGATCACGGCCGACCGTGTGCAGGTGCAGCTCTTACCACCCCCGCTCGCGCCGCATAACGCACACCAACCCACCCCCGCGCCGCCCCCCGCGCATTAGGTGCAACCTCAGTGGACAATACCCGCAATGGTTGGTATCATAGGGCAGGTGCAGTTTTGACTAGTCTTGATGCCCTATGCCATCGGTGCTTCAACAAACTTTAGCCCAGCTTTTACTTGGCAACGTGCCCACCGCAACGTTGGCGGCGTGGCCCCCTATGCAATGGCAGCAGATCGTGCAGCACGCCCACCAAGAAGGCGTTGCGCCGGTGCTAGCCCGTGCCCTCACCGCCGCCCACTGCCGGGAGTACCTGCCGCCCGCCCTATGGGCCCAACTGCACGGCAGCTATCTGGCAACGCTCGCCGAGAATCGCCTGCGCTATGCCGCCCTTGTGGGGCTGCTCGCACAGCTGCCCGCCGCACAGCTGACATCGCCCCTGCCGCTTATCCTCCTCAAAGGCTCCGCGCTCGCCCTGACCGTCTACGCGGATATAGGGCTGCGGCGGATGAGCGATCTTGACCTGCTGGTGTTGCCAGCCCTACGCACCGATCTGTTGCGCGTGTGCCAGCAGGCTGGCTTGCAACGGGTAGCGATGCAGCCGGGCATCGAGCAGATTACCGGGCAGGTGCAGCTTACGGGCGATTCGTACCTGCTAGCGATGGACTTGCACTGGCACTTGATCGCGGGCAACGCTGATCGCCGTGCGCCTGCGCTGGATTGGTTCTACACCCAGACCGCCCCGCTCACCCTACCGGACAGTACGATCACCGTGCAACACTTCACCCCTACCGCGCACCTGCTCTACCTTGCCGCACACCTGATGCTGCGCCACGCCGGAACCCACCTGCACCTGCGCTGGCTCTACGATCTCCATCTGCTGATCAGCCACCACCCGATAGATTGGCGGCTACTCTATCGCCAAGCCACCGTGTGTGGCTGGCTAGCAAGCCTGCACGCCGCCCTGACTGCCACCCACGCGCTGTTTGCAACCCCCATTCCGGCGGGCTACCTGCACGGGCTAGCCGAGCATATCCCCACCAGCCCCGACTACGCCAGCGTCTACACCAGCCAGAGCCTACCCGCCACCCAAACCGCACGGGCGTGGCAACAGTTCGCGGGGCTGACGTGGCAGGGGCGGCTCCACCTGCTTGGTGCGCTGCTCTTCCCCTCGCGTGAATACCTCATATGGCGGTATCCCCTCCACCTGCCGCCGCCTCTGCTGCTGCTCTATTATCCCTATCGCTGGCTAGACATCCTGCGCGACGGAGCGCAGACGCTTGCCCAGCTTGTAGTTACCTATTGGAGCCAAAAGGAGCTAGCCCGATGAACGTCCGCTCGGAAGGACAATACCAACGGATCACGCTCGTGATTGCCGATCTGCCCGTGGCGATCCTCTGCAACGATGCCCGCGTGAGCGAACAACTGCGCCAACACTACGCCGCCTTTCTGGCCGACGATCAGCGCGATCCGTTGCTGGTGGTGAATGCCTTTCTCGATGCCACGTTCCCGGCCCCGCCCTACGGCCAGCAGGCCATGCACTACATCCCGCACGAGAATCGCCTCATGCTGATCGGCGCGGAAGCTCTGCTGAATCTAGGGCACGGCATTGTGCAGCTCTGGCTCTCGCCCGTGTATGCGCTAGAGAATATTGATTACACCTTGCGCGTGGTGTATGCCATGCTCGCCACGCGCAACGGCGGCTTGATGCTGCACGCGGCAGGCATCGTGCATCAGCAGTATGCCTACCTGTTCTGCGGCAAATCGGGCAGTGGCAAAACCACCATCGCCCGCCATTCACCGCCCACAGCGATCCTCAACGATGATCTGGTGCTCCTCCTGCCCAATGACACAGACTGGTATGCCCACGCTACCCCCTTCTGGAACCCGACCCAACAGCCGCCTGCTGGACAAATCAAGGCTCCGCTTTCACACCTCCTGTTTCTCGTGCAAGATCAAGAGGTGCAGCTCGTGAATGTCCCGCCGGCCCGCGCACTTGCCGAGCTGCTCTCAGTCGTGCCCGTCATCACCAGCAATGTCATCTTCGGCACACAGGTGATGCAGATTGGCACGCGCCTGCTCGAACAGGTAGCCGCGCACTATCTCCACTTCCGCCCGGATAGCTCCTTCTGGGGCATCGTAGGCGGCAACGGCAAGTCGGGCGCGTGAGCCAGCGGCGGGGGTTGGGGTGGCACTGGCTGGCAGCCCTGCTCCTTGTGGTGGGCGTGGGGCTAGCTGTTGCTGGGCTGCATGCGCCACGTCCGGCAATAGTGACGCTAGAGTGGCAGACGGCAAGCGAGGTTGGCACGCTCGGATTCCTGATCTACCGTAGCGAGCAAGCCGATGGCGACTACACGCAGCTTACGCCGCGCATGCTGCCCGCCGCGCCCGATCCGCTGACGGGCGACACGCACACCTACCGCGACACCACCGCCCAAGCGGGCATCACCTACTTCTACCTCCTCGAAGATCTCGCAGCCGATGGCACGCGCACCCGGCACGGGCCTATTATTGTTGCGGCGACGGCAGTGCGCTGGGCGTGGCTGATCGCGGGGGCGGGCTTGGTGCTGGGCGGGCTTGGGCTGGTGGCGTGGCGGGTGGTGGGGCGGGGGTAACAGCACCCTTCCTCACTATCTCCTCACCCCTTTCCTTTACCAAAGCATTGACACCCTCTCCCCAATCCAGTACACTACTAACCATGTCAAATGAAACCGACTTCATACATTCTGTCGAAACACACCTGATGGAGTACCTATGATCCCGCTTACCCACCTCGCGCCGCTGCTCTGGCAAGCGCAGCTTAGCCCCCCGGATACCGGCGGGCTGAATCCGATTGTCTCAATCTTCGCCTTTCTGGTTATGCTCGTCATCCTCGTGTTTGTCCACGAATTGGGGCACCTCCTTGCCGCGCTGCGAGTCGGCATTCGCGCCGAAGAATTTGGCATCGGCTATCCCCCCCGCATGTTTACCTTGTTTGAGCATAACGGCGTGAAATACACCCTGAACTGGCTCCCGCTCGGCGGGTTTGTGAAATTTGCGGGCGAAGGCGATGACGGCGTATACGGCACGGGTAGCCTCGCCGAAGCTCCGCCGTGGCGCAAAATTCCGGTGATGCTGGCCGGCCCCCTGATGAACCTGTTCCTTGCCATCCTGATCTTTGCCTTCATCTTCAGTATCAATGGCTACCCGGTGCCTACCGGCCAGAACATCGCGGCGATCTTTCCCGGCACCCCCGCCGAAGCAGCGGGCTTCCGCGAGGGCGATATTCTGGTCAGCTTGAACAACGCAAGCGTCACCGGCCCCAATGATATTATCCAAATTGCCCGCGCCAATAATGGCATCCCGATTGAAGCTGTGGTGCTGCGCGATGGCGAACGGGTTGCGTTGACTGTTACGCCCGGGCCGTGGACAGCAACCCTCGAAGATGGCACGACCCAATCAATGAATGCGGGCATCGGCTTCAGCTACAGCCCCGAAGTTGAGATCATCGGGATGAACCCGCTTGCAGCAACGTGGACCGCAGTTACCCACACGTTCATGCTTGTCGGAGCCATGTTGAATGGGCTAGGGCAACTGATCGGCGGGCTATTCGGGGTGACTGAAGCCCCCCCCGGCGGCGTGACCGGGCCTATCGGGATTGCGCGGGCCACTGGCGAGGTGATTGATAGCGGGGGCCTGCTCGCCTTCTGGAACTGGACCGCAATCCTCAGCATCAACTTGTTCCTGCTCAATCTGTTGCCGATCCCGGCGCTTGATGGCAGCCACATTATGTTCTCGCTGATCGAGTGGGTGCGCGGCAAGAAAGTGCCCCCCGAACGGGAGGCGATTATTCACGGGATTGGCTTTGCCACCCTGATGGGCTTGATCCTGCTGGTGACAATTGGCGATGTGATGAATGCGATCAATGGCGTGCCTGTGCTGGGGCGTTAGGCAATGCGCCTGATCCGCGCCAGCGAGGTGGGTGAATACGTCTACTGTGCAAGGGCGTGGTGGTTGCACCACGTCCTCGCATGGCAGCCAGACAAGCTCACCCAAGCCCAGCTTATGCAAGGCACGCGCCAGCACGCCCGCCACGCCCGCACGGTGGCCGCCAGTGGCATTCTGCTCAGGCTTGGGGTGGGGCTGGTGCTAGCGGCACTTGGCTTGCTGGGGTGGGTATGGATAGCAGCCTAAGCCTGCTCGCGGTGCTGTTGCTGGGGCTAGGCGCGGGGCTAGTGTGGCTTGCGTTCCGCACGCGCCGCACAACCGGCTTGGCATGGGTTCCGATTGTTGCCAGTGATACCGGTACGCGCCATGTGCTGCAACGCCCGCTGACGGATTGGGACGTAGGGCTGACAGGCAAGCCCGACTACATTCTCCAGCACGGCGCGACCTACATTCCGGTTGAAGTGAAGCCAACCCGCCGCGCCACGCAGCCGTATGACTCCGACTTGATGCAGCTTGCCGCCTACTGCCTACTTGTTGAGACGCACTACAGGGTACGCCCGCCGTATGGCATTCTGCGCTATGCCGAGCAGAGCTTTCGCCTTGATTACACGGCGGCAGTTGAGGAGCTAGTGCTGGAACTGGTGGCGGAGATGCAGGACAGCTTAGACCCTAACGGAGAGTGCGAGCGTAGCCACGATGAACCCGCCCGCTGTCGGGGCTGCGGTTTTGTAGCGGTGTGCGATGCTGCACTGGTAGATGCCCCCTGATACCTGACTATGTACTACTTTGCCTACGGTTCCAATATGTCGAGCGCACGGCTGCGGCAGCGCATCCCGATTACGCAGATCGTCGGGCAGGCGTACCTCTGCGGCTACACCATGCGCTGCACCAAACGCGGCAAGGACGGCACAGGCAAAGCCAATCTGCACCTCGATCCGGCGGGCATCGTGTGGGGCGTGCTGTATCAGCTGACGGCAGATGCGCTGACGCTGCTCGATACATTCGAGCCGAATTATGCCCACCTCGCGGTGACGGTGCAGACCAGCGACCCACCATCCACCTATGCTGCCTTGACCTATATTTCGACGCACCTGCTGGACACACCCTGCGTTACGCGCACCTACCACGCCTACTTGCTGGCGGGCGCACACGAACATCAGCTACCAGCAGACTATATCGCCGGCCTCGCGGCAATCCCGTTGGTTGCGGACTGAGTACGCCGCTCCCCGCAGCCGGTAGCCCTGCCCTGTCGCGCAGGGGCGAACTAGCCGTGCGCCTTCACAGCCACTCGCGCATCTGGGCGGGATTCATATTGCCGCCACAGATGATCGTCGCCACCGTCTGCCCGGCAAAGCGGGCGGGGTGTTCGAGCAGAGCCGCAATGCCTACCGCCCCCGACGGCTCCACCACCAAGCCCGCGTGTTCGTGCAGCAGGCGCATCGCCGTAATGATTGTCGCATCTTGCACCAGTAGGGTCTCATCCGCCAAGCCGTGCATATCGGCAAGGGCTTCCGGCACAGGTACCCGCACCGCAATGCCATCGGCAATCGTATCGGCGGTGGTGGTCGTATACAGGGTGCCCGTGCGGTAGGATTCGATCATCGCCGGTGCGCCGATAGCCTGCACCGCAATCATTTGGACGGTGGGCTGATAGGCTTTGAACACCCGCGCCACCCCATTGAACATTGCGCCATTGCCAAGTGCAATCAGCAGCGCATCGAGCGACTCTGGGTAAGTGAGCAACTCTAGCCCCATCGTGGCTGCTCCGGCTACCGTCTCCAGATCACGGCTATCCTCCACAAAGCGGATGCCCTGTGCCGCTGCCGCACGCCGCGCTTCGGCTTTGGCGGCATCGAAATCGTGCCCGTGCAGCACAACCTCCGCGCCCAGCGCACGCATCCGCTCCACCTTCTGCGGGTTGGCGGTGGTGCTAGCATACACCGTCAAGGCTACGCCACGCTTGCGACAGGCGTATGCCATCGCTTGCCCAAAGTTGCCCGCACTCGCACAGATCAGCCGCGCCGTATCGGTGAGTTGCGCCACAAGCAGATCGGCTCCGCGCCCCTTGAAGCAGCGGATCGGATTAAGCGTCTCGATCTTCAGCACAAGGCGCACCCCCAACACTGTGCTGAGCGGCTCATTGATATACTGCGGCGTATCGAGAAAGACCGGATCAATCTGGGCGGCGGCAGCGTTGATCTGCCCAAGCGTGAGGCGATATGAATAAGCCATACTCAGTGCGGCTCCTATCTGGTACATACAGGAGCCAGCTGCCCGCGTAATCAAGCGATGACATCCTGCACACCTACGATATGCAATTCTCTGGTATCATAGCGGGGTGTTTGCCCCCCGTCAAGGCGGGAACTTTCCGCGCTAGGGGCACGTCCTAGATTCTGAATCGGCCCGAATGGGAGCTATTGCGTATGCCCCTCAGCCCGGCCCCACGCTTCAAGATCTGCTGTATCCAGAGCCATGCCGAAGCGCAACAGGCGATCAATGCCGGTGCAGCCGCGCTGGGGCTTGTATCGCAGATGCCGAGTGGCCCCGGCGTGATTGACGAAGCCCAGATTGCCGCGATTGCCCGCCACACCCCGCCCGGTGTGGCCACCTTCCTGCTCACCAGCCTGCAAGATTGGCAAGCTATTGCAGCCCAGCAACGTCGCTGCCAATGCACTACGATCCAATTAGTAGATACGCTCCCGCCCGAACACTATGCCCCCTTGCGCCGGACCCTGCCCGGCATCCGGATCGTGCAGGTGATCCACGTACAGGACGCGCACGCCCTAGCTGAAGCGCAGCAGATCGCGCCGCTGGTAGATGCGCTGCTGCTCGATTCCGGCAATCCCACGCTGCCCGTCAAGCAGCTAGGCGGCACCGGGCGAACCCATGACTGGGCGATCAGCCGCCAGATTCGGGAGCGGGTCCCTGTGCCCGTCTTTCTGGCGGGCGGTCTTCGCGCCGAGAATGTCGCCGCGGCGATCACGCAGGTGCAGCCCTTTGCGCTCGATGTGTGCAGTGGTGTCCGCACTGATGGTATACTAGACCCAACCAAGTTGGCGGCGTTTGTCGCCCAGATCCGAGCCGCCGCGGCGGTAGTGTAGGAGCCAATCTGTGAACCGCCCAACATCTACCCCACATACCCCTCCAGCCGGTTGGCGGCGGGCGGCATGGCGCGTGCTGCGATGGCGCGTGATAGCGGTGCTACTGCTGCTTGGTGTGAGCCTGCCGCCCGTGCCAACCCCGCCCGCCCAAGCCAGCGAAAGTACCTCGCTCGCGGTGCAGGCGTTCCTCGATCAGCAGCCGGGCGTGCTGAAAAGCTACACCGATAACGGTAGCTCCGCCGCGACAATTATTGAGAGCAACAGCCTCTACTATGGCCTCAGCCCGCATCTGCTGCTTGCGCTACTCGAAACCACCGGCGGCTTGCTCACCAATCCCACCCCCGATCCGATGGTGCTGCGCTATCCGTTTGGGCTAGCCGGGCCCGAAGGCTTTGCCAAGCAGATTGAGTGGGCTAGCCGCGAGCTACGCGCCGGCTTGGGGCCGTATGAGCGTGCGCCGGCACTCGTCTTTAGCGATGGCCAAACCCTCACGCTCGACCTGCACCAGCCGCCCGAAGGCATTGCGATCCAACGCTTTCTGGCGCAGGGGCGCACCCAAGCCGAATGGGAACAGCTCCATGATCGGATCGGGCAGATCTTTACGGCATACTTCCACAGCACAGTCGCGCAACTCTTTAGTGCGCCGACCCTAACACCACCACCAGCTGCCCCTGAACGCAGCCCACAAACCGATACCGGCTTTCTGCACCTGCCGTGGCCAAGCGGCACCAACGTGATCCATACCGCATGGTTTGATCATGCGTACCCGATGGTAGACGTAGGCTACGATGGCAACACCATCATGGTAACGTATCGTGGCATCGAGCAAGTGCCCTACAATGGCCACGACGGGCACGATTACTACTTCCCCGATCAGCCCATCGGCACGCCGATCCTTGCGGCGGCGGCAGGCATTGCCTACGCCCGCAGCGGCATCGGCTCGGTGTTTGGCGGCAATGGCGTAGTGATTCTCCACCCCAACGGCTACGAGACCGTCTACTGGCATCTTGATCAATTTGCGCCGATCTTGGCTGGGGTGGTCAACAGCAATCAAGGCGTGCGGGTGAACACGGGCGACTTCATCGGCACCAGTGGCGCAACCGGCTGCGGCGGCGGGTGCGATGCTGCCCACCTGCACTTCGAGGTGCGCTATCAAGGGCGGCAAGTAGACCCGTATGGCTGGTACGGCGTGGGCCCCGATCCGTGCGAACGCTACGCGGGCTGTGCGCCGAGTGTGTGGCTGTGGCACGCGAGCCTGCGCGGAACCCTCGATTTCACCCCACCCGATGCACCCAACGCTGCGCGTTATGGGCCGCGTACCGGACTTGCGCCGCATACGCCCCCCACCGACACGACCCAAGCCGCCGCAGGCGATAGCGCAGGCCCCACTCCCGCCCGGCCCGATCCGAATGCCCCCCCCATAGCCACCCTGACGCTGAACCCGCCGCACGATCTGCTCTTGCAGGTGCATTTCGATGGCACGCCCTTGCAGCAGATCGGTACGGGCTTTGCCCACGTTGTCGGCACCCCGACATGGCACGGCGGACGGTATGCCCTTGCGATTGGGCTACCACCGGAGGCGGAGCTAGCCTATCCGGCGGAAGGCAATCTTGCGCCACAGGCGGGCACGATTAGCGTGTGGGTGTATGTACCGGACAACGGCTACCCCCAGACGTTCACCAATCGCCATTATGTCGTGTCGGCGAGTGCTACCCCGCATGACACAATGCGGATCTATCCCGGCACGCTTGCCCTGCGGCGGGTCACTGATCCGGGCGGGAGTCCGTTCTGGGATTTCTGGACAGTTTCGGATGATGGGCGCGAGCGGCACGAGCTACGCGCCAACGATACGCTCTCCCCCGGCTGGCATCACCTCGCCCTCACATGGGATGCAGCAGCAGGTCACAAAGCCCTCTACCTAAACGGCAGTGAAGCCGCCAGCACGAGCGCGGTACGCCTTCCTACGCGGCTGGGCGAGGCGTTGCACGTCGGGCGATTTACGCACGGCAGCGATCCATCCGGCATGATCTTCGATGAACTGCTGGTCTATCGGCGCGTGCTAAGTGCCGCCGAAATGCGCGAGCTAGCCCAGCGCAATGCGCCCCTACCAGCCAGTGCCACACGCATCGCCACAACAACGCTCCGGCTAGACCTGAATGCGAGTACCCTCAATGGGGCAATTATGGCGGTGCAACTTGGGCGCGATGGGGTCTTCTCCGAGCCACAGCCCTACAATGATACCTTTGCGTGGGAGCTGCCCCCAGTTGAGGGGACGTATGAGCTTGGCGTGCGCCTGCTCGATCAGGCGAATACCACCACGCTGATCACCCGCACGATCAGCCTAGACTTCGCGCCCGTGCTGAGTGCGACGCTACAGGCAAGTACGCTGCTCACGGCAACCCTCGCCCTGACGGCCACCGATCTCCACCAGCCGCTTGAGATGCAGATCAGTCCTACTGCCGCCTTCAGCGATACCGCGTGGCAAGCCTACACGCCGACCCTCGCGCTCGATTGGCAGTGGCGCGCAGATTCGGCGGAGCGTGCGCCGTTCTATGTGCGGGTGCGCGACGCGGGCGGGCAAGTATCGCAGGTGGTGCAGCTTGATGCGCCCCTGACGCGAGTGTATCTGCCGCTGGTGGTGCGCTGAGTGGGTGGGCCCCCTAGCGGCTATTGCCCGCCGCCGATCAGCAAGCCATTCATCCGGCGCACATCGCTCCAGTTGGTCTGGCTCTCTACACTGGCCAGCGGCGTATACACCGTATCCAGCGCAAACGGCTGCACCATATACAGCTGCCCGTTGATCTCGATCCGCTCGGCTTTGCCCAAGGGACTGCCCAACGGACGACCCGCCTTGGCCTCATTCATCACGAATTGGTGAAATGCCCACGTCGGTTGGTAATCTAGCCCACTGGCCCGAAAGGTCTCAATCATCAAGCCGCTCTCCAGATCGGGGTATTTGCGGTAGCGCGAGGGGTTGTTGTTCCACGTCTCTGGGTCTATGCCTTGCCATGCCGCCACACGCCGATGCACCTGCTGGATGTAGATTTCGGGCTGGTTGCCATCGAAGGCGGGTGCATAGATCGGGATCGCTTTGGCGACAGTATCCGCGCCCTTGTTGACGTAGCCATACAGGATCAGCTCGCACCAATCGCGCATGCCATCTTGCCACGAGGCATAGGACACAAAATTGCCATTGTAGGTTCGCACCACACCGCCCACCCGTTGGCTGACCCGCGCCGCACGGGTCATACCCCAGTTGTTCATGCCATATTGGGCACACAGTCCGGCGGTGCAGAATTGCGATTCTTGGGCGAAGAATGCCAGCGCAACCGCTGGATCAAGCCCATAGCTAACGATGATGTTGTACAGATCATCGGCGTGCGGCGCGGCGGGCGACGTGCCGCCACCTACGCCGTGCTGCAAGAGCTGCGCGAACAGGGCGGGCGAGATGCGCGGCGGTGCAACAAACGTCACTGAGCCAGCATCTTGGGCCAGCGGTGCGAGTGGGCCAGTAGCGGATGCGGGCAACTCCGGCACCGGGCTAGCCGCTGTCGGCACAGCCGGCAGCATGGCCCCACCGAGCCACAGCAGCCCCAGTGTGCCGACTAGCACTGCCACGCGGCGGCGCGGGGTATGCAGCAGGGCGGGGATGCGCGGCAGCAACACAAGCCCCACCGCCAGCGCAATGCTGCCCAGCGCGGCGGTGCGGGTCCACGCATCGAGCATGCCCAGCATTGCCGCCAACCCCACCGCCCCCGCCGCAAGCAGCAGCCCGCCGCAAGCCAGTGCTTCGCCGCTCCGCCACCACCACCCCAGCGCAGATGCTGCGCCGCCTGTTTTGTGTGTCCCCATCGTCTTCCCTTTGCGCTTTGCCAAGCCTTGATCCAGCATTGTTCTATTGCCTCTCATCATACCACCCAAATGCAAGTAATAGAACCACCCGGCACGGATCACCCAATAGTCATAGATCAGGGGGCGTACTCTCAGGAGGCGATCAGGGACTTCATTCCTATTGCATGTTGTACGGCAATTGGGTATACTGGAAGTGTAAGAAAAAACCAGTTAGTTGAACTGGCAAGAACTAATCATTATGAACAACTAGGAGACTCACATGCTGAACAGCTTTATGGCGAAGGAAGAAGGACAGGGTTTGGTTGAGTACGCGCTGATCCTCGCGCTGATCGCAATCGTTGTTATCGGTGCCCTGACCATTCTTGGGCAGAACGTCAACACCAAGTTTCAGGAAGTTAACACGGCTCTAGAGCCAACCAACTAATAAGCTCCATTCGTTAGGCATCGGTCATTTCGAGCGTGAGGCACTATGCCTCACGCTTTTGTTATCTGGGCGAAATGGATCACCCAATAGTCATAGATCACGGGGCGTACTCTCAGGTGGCGATCAGGGACTTCATTCCTATTGCATGTTGGATGGCAATTGGGTATACTAAGAGTGTAAGAACAAGCCAGTTAGTTGAACTGGCAAGAACTAATCATTATGAACAACTAGGAGATTGACATGCTGAACAGCTTTATGGCGAAGGAAGAAGGACAGGGTTTGGTTGAGTACGCGCTGATCCTCGCGCTGATCGCAATCGTTGTTATCGGTGCCCTGACCATTCTTGGGCAGAACGTCAACACCAAGTTT